>NZ_JAMYTU010000027.1:0-66197 GCF_040322615.1 Mesorhizobium sp. M0119 | reverse complement strand
GCTGCCAAAGTTCCCATCAGCCATCGCATCAAGAAATGCGCCTGGAACGACGACTATCTCATCAATGCCATCACTCATATGCGATAGCCCTGCCCCCTTGGGGGGGAGATGTCCGGCAGGACAGAGGGGGCGCGAAAGAATGCCGACGTTCGATTAGTCTGTGAATAGGTACAAACTTGTTTGAGTTTGTGATTGCGAAAGGCTGAAGGCCGGCGGGACGGCGCCCCCCTCTGGCCTGCCGGCCATCTCCCCCACGAGTGGGGAGATCACGCGCTCCTCCCTCACTTCTCACCCTGCTTGATGAAATGCCCGAGCAGATCCATCGGCACCGGAAACACCACCGTCGACGAGCGCTCACCGGCGATGTCATGGAGAGCTTCGAAATAGCGTAGCTGCATGGCTTGCGGTGCTTCGGCCAGCATCTTGCTGGCCTCGACGAGCTTTGCCGCCGCCTGCTGTTCGCCGTCGGCATTGATCACTTTCGCGCGCCGCAGCCGTTCCGCCTCGGCCTGCTTGGCGATGGCGCGAACCATGTTCTCGTTGAGGTCGACATGCTTGATCTCGACGTCGGAGACCTTGATGCCCCAGGCATCGGTGCGCTGATCGAGAATCTCCTGGACATCGCTGTTGAGCTTGTCACGTTCGGCCAGCATTTCATCGAGCTCATGCTTGCCGAGCACCGAGCGCAACGTGGTCTGTGCCAGCTGGTTGGTGGCGGTCATGAAGTCTTCAACCTGGATCACCGCCCGCTCGGCGTCGACGATGCGAAAATACAGCACCGCGTTGACCTTCACCGAGACGTTGTCGCGCGAGATCACGTCCTGCGGCGGCACGTCCTGGACCACCACGCGCAGGTCGACCTTCACCATCTGCTGCACGAAGGGGATGAGGATGATAAGGCCGGGGCCCTTGACCCCGGTGAAGCGGCCAAGCGTGAAGACCACGCCGCGCTGATATTCTCGCAGGATGCGAATGGCCGCGGACAGGAACATGACAATGACGAGCGCTGCTGCCAGATAAGCCACATAACCGATGATCATTGCCTTGCTCCATCGCTTCCCACATTGCGGCGCCGTATCGTCAGCACAAGACCCCTGACATCGGCCACCTCGACGCTGTCGCCCACTGCAAGCGGTTCGTCGGCTTTTGCCCGCCAGCGCTCGCCCCGGGCGAGCACGTGGCCCTCGCTGCCCTGCCAGTCGAGGACCTCCGCCGGCAGCCCCTGCATGGCCCGTGCGCCAACACGCGGAACGTTCTTGCGGGCCGCCCACAGATAGCTGCCGGTCAACAGCGCCAGGCCGAGCGTCAGGACGGCGGCGGTGCCGATAACGGCCCACGACATCTCGAAGCCGGGCCCCTCGATCTTGAGCAGCATGGCAGCGCCCAGCAGAAACGCAGCCACGCCTCCCAGCCCAAGGACCACTGTCGGGTTCAAGGCTTCGACGACGAGAAAGATGATGCCAAGCAGCATCAAGGCAAGGCCGGCATAGCTGATCGGCAGGAGATTGAGCGCATAGAGCCCGAGCAGAAGGCAAATCGTGCCGATCACGCCAGGCGCGACCGCGCCCGGGCTCGTGAACTCGAAGACGAGGCCATAGACGCCGACCAGCATCAGGATGACGGCGATGTTTGGGTCCGTGATGACGGCGAGAAGCCGGATGAGCCAGCCTGGCTCAAGCGTTTCAACCGGCAGCCCTTTCGTCGCCAATGCCACTTTTTTGCCTGCGATCTCGACGGTCCGGCCGTCGGCCAGTTGAAGCAGTTCGGTGGTGTCGCGGGCGACGAAGTCGATGACATGCTCCTGCAGCGCCGCGCCTGCCGACAGGCTGGCCGCCTCGCGCACGGCCTTTTCACCCCATTCGGCATTGCGCCCGCGCAATTCAGCCAGGCTGCGGATCAGGGCAACGGCATCGTTCGTCGCCTTAGCGATCATCGCGTCGCCCGCCGGTGCGTTCTTCTTGTCCTTGTCCGCCTCCGGGCCATCGTTCTTGCCGCCGGGAAACGATGGCAGCGGCCCGCCCATCTCGATCGGCGTTGCCGCGCCCAGATTGGTGCCGGGCGCCATCGCCGCTACATGGGTGGCGTAGAGGATGTAGGTTCCGGCGCTCGCCGCGTGCCCGCCGGCGGGCGCGACATAGCCGATGACGGGAACCGGCGAGGCGAGGATGCCGGCGATCATCTCGCGCATGCTGGTAACCAGCCCGCCGGGCGTGTCCATCTGCAGGATGAGAGCCTGGGCGTTTCGGTCCGCGGCCACCGCCAGCGCTTCCTCGAGCTGCCTGGCACTCGCCGGACCGATGGCGCCGTCTATCTCGACGCGCAACACAATTTTCTCCCCGCCGTTCGCCTCTCCGGTTGCGGAAGAGGGACAAACGGCCGCGGCAGCCACGAAAGCCGCGGCAAGCAGGACCGCACGCGCGAGTTTCACGCTCAAAGCTCCACATCTAGGAATATGGGCTGGTTTTTGCCGAAATCCATGAGAACACTCATCAAACCGGCCCGGGCACTGGGTGATGCTTCGCTGTGTGCATAACTTCGTTGGCTGGAAGCGGGCGGTTTGCAATCTCAGGCACGGCGTCAGCCGGCTTCGCTCCGGCATACGCCCACGCCGTCGGCATCATCTTCCATCATGCGAAGCGATCGGTCGACGTGACCGGGGATGCATGGCGGTGAATGCCATGAACGCCGCTCCGAACAAGCCCGTTACTCGGGCTGACATCCGATGATATCTTCGATAATCTCGGCCGGTTGATCGACAATATCGACTATCCCTTGCATTATTTGGACAACGCTGTCGCGCTACTGAAGGTAGTCAAGTAAAGGAACGGCCATGAAATGTTTGGTGTTGTCGATTTTTGCAATCCTATTTTCCACATGGGCGCACGCCCATGTTCCGCCAACAGGCCGCGCTTATGCGAAGGATTTGTTCGCCAAGTTCGATGAACTTTTGCAGCAGCGCCGGATTGAAGGCAAATTGCCAAATCTTGAAGATCCAACGGACCGGGATCTACTGCACAAGATTTGGGACGGCGAGGCTTTGATAGGTTCGCCGCCATACGATGAGAGCGACCTGGAAGCACTGTCTTTCGTAATGGACAGAAGTGGGTCGCTACTCGCGCTCTATGGCCAGGCTAACACGCTGCCTTTGCAGGATGAAGCCACGCAGTCGTTTGCACTTGTGTTTCGGGCTGCTGCCGCTTCCCAGCTAGCTTTCAATGATTTCCTGGCGCACCAACCCAACGCTGCCGAAATGTTGCGAGCCAACGGTGCCAAAGCTCGAGGAGGCATAGAGAAAATGTTTCGTGGCGCCTCAATTTTTCTGGCTGACCCGGCGCTGAAGCAGGGGAACAAGATAGTTCTTATTGAATCGCTAAGAGCAGATGGTCCCTATCTCGCGCAGAGCATCTCTCCAGACCATCGCCAGGCCCTGATCGATTTGTTTGTCCCGTCGGTTGGCCAGCTTCCCATGCTGCCCAAGAATCGCTCAAGATCTTTATGCAGAAAATCAAAGCGGCCGGCTGCGATCTGTTGTGTGCTGACGGAATGTAATACCGATGGAGATTGGTATCGTTCGAACCGGTGTGGGCGATCTGTTCGGGAACATCCGCCAGGAGTCGAAGGCGACCCCTGTCCGCCCCGCGCTGCTTGCTTGCGTCACTTGGGCTTCGACTGGCTGACTATCGAGTCGCCGCCAGCAACTCAGGCCCGAAGCAGCGCCAGCTCTTCGGCAGTCAGATGGCAGGCCTTGCCTTTGGCAAGCTCGCCGAGCTGCAATGGGCCGATCGCGATCCGCACCAGGCGCAGCACCTCGATATCGTGGGCGGCGAGCAGCCGGCGAATATGGCGGTTGCGGCCCTCGTCGAGCACGATTTCCAGCCAGGCGGTGCTGGTGCCGCCGCGCAGCAGCTCGATGGACCGGGCCGTCAGCAATTCGCCGTCGACTGTCGCGCCGGCGCGCAACCGCGCCAGCATGGCCTCGTCGGGCAGCGCGCCGATCTGCACGTGATAGGTCTTGGCGACATGCGAGGCGGGATCGAGCAGGCGCTGCGCGAAGCGGGTGTCGTTGGTCATCAACAGCAGGCCTTCGCTGGCCTTGTCGAGGCGGCCGACCGGAGAGACGAAGGGCAGGTCGAGGCCTGCCAGGCAATCATAGACGGTGCCGCGGTCCTGTGGGTCGTCGCGAGTGGTGACCAGGCCACGCGGCTTGTTGAGCATCAGATAGACCTTGCGCTCGGCGGCGACGCGGCGGCCGTCGACCTCGATGCGGTCGCGGCCTGGATCGACGCGCATCGAGCCGTTGCGCACGATCTTGCCGGCGACCCGCACGCGCCCCTCGGCAACCAGAAGCTCGGCCTGCTTGCGCGAGCACAGGCCAAGTTTCGACAGGGCGCGGCAGAGGCTGACGCCGGGAGGCTGGGTCCCGGGGGCAGGGCGTTGGCGGGCAATGTTCGGTCGCGGCGACATGGCGTTGCCTGTGGATTCTTGTATACGAGCATCCCACTATAGCCGGCCGCCGGCTATGTCCACGGAAGGGAACTGCATGTCTTTTGCATCGTGCGCAGCGGCTGCGAGTACTTGCATGAAAACAGCCGTTCGCCTTTGCCTGCTGCTCGCCTTCATGCCGACATCGCCGGCGCATGCCGGCTGGCAGGCGGTCGAGAAGGTCGAGACCTATGCCATCTCAGGGCAATCCGGTCCGGAGCTCTATGCCTCGATCGGCGGGCGCGGGCCGCTGCTCGGCGAGCGCCGCGTCATCGCGCATACCAATTTCAAGCTGACCTGGGTGAGGGACTACCAGCCGCAAGGCGATGTCTGCGTGCTGGTGTCTGCGCGGCCGAAGCTGATCATCACCTACACCTTGCCGAAGCCGGCCGCGCGGCTGCCGGGCGCAATCCAGAAGAACTGGCAGGTTTTCGCAGCTGGCCTCGCCGCCCACGAGAAGGTGCACGGCGCCAGCATCGTCGACATGGTGCACAAGATCGAGGCGGCCACCATTGGCCTGACCGTCGCCGATGACCGCGCCTGCAGCAAGATCAGGGCGGAAGTGACGAGACGGCTCGCCGGCATTTCGCAGGCACAACGGCAGGCGAGCCGCGATTTCGACCGGGTCGAATTCGGCCCGGGCGGCAAGCTGCGGCAGCTTGTGTTCACGCTGATGACCGGGGGATAGTCGAAGCAGGGCAAGGTCGGCGGGACAGCACCCCCCTCTGTCCTGCCGGACATCTCCCCCTCAGGTGGGGAGATTGGATGTCACCCCTGATTTCGCCAATCGCGAACGTTGCAAAAGGAGTGCTGCCGACGAAGCTGCCGATCTCCCCCCTTGAGGGGGAGATGTCCGGCAGGACAGAGGGGGGTGGCGCAGCGCATCGACGTCTGCAGGCTGACCTCACGCCTGTTCGGTCGGATAGAGCGTCAGGATGTTGACGTTGACCCGTGGCGGCTGGGTCACCGCATAACGGATGGCGGCGGCGATGTCCTCGCTTTCCAGCTGCTCCATGTCGCCCAGCCTTTGCTCGACCGCCTGGCGCACGTCGGCGCGCATATTATGGGTGAACTCGGTTTTGACGGCGCCAGGCTCGATGCAGGTGACGCGGATGCCGTCCTTGCCGATCTCGCGGCGCAGCGATTCCGCCATCGCGCTCACCGCGTGCTTGGTGCCGGAATAGACCACCGAAGGGTGGATATAACGGCCGGTGCCGGACGAGACGACGACGATGTGGCCGGCACCTTGCCGCTGCATCGACGGCAGTGCCGCATGGATCGGATAAAGCAGGCCGAGAATGTTGACGTCGACCATCCGGCGGTATTCTTCCGGCGTCGTGTTGCGGAACGGCGCGGCGACGCCGACGACGGCAACCGCAAGCAGCATGTCGAGCCGGCCGTACTCCTGCTGGACCCGCTTGACCATGGCCGTGGCTTGCATTTCGTCGGTGACGTCGACGGCAATCGGCAGCGTCGCGCTACCGGTCTCACGGATCCGCCGCGCCAGGTCGTCCAGGCGCTCCGCGCGCCGCGCGGCAATCGCCAGCGTGGCGCCCTCGGCCGCCAACGCCAAGGCGGTGGCCTCGCCGATGCCTGAGGAGGCACCCGTCACCAAGGCGATTTTGCCGCTCAGTTTTCCTGTCTGCATCTTTTTCTCTCCTGACGCTTTTGACACGCCGTGAAGCTAGGGCGCAGACTTTCGGGCAACAATGCTGATCGAAAACCGAATCCACCGTTGGAGTTCCTGGACGCAAATACGCGGCAGCGCCTGCTCCCCGCAGAGTACCGCAAGGCATGCGGGACAGCGCCCTCCGGCAAGCCCATGTGTGCGCAATTTCCTTTGAGCGAACGAGCGGGCCTTGACGTGACTGGAGCTGTTGCGTCTTGATACGGGGGCTGCGGGGCTTCGCATGAAAACAGCTGATCGACTACAGGTGGCTTGTTTGCATGCGACGCTCTTGCATGCACTCTCGCGACCGAGCGCAAGATGAAGGTCCTCGTCGTCTATTGCCATCCCTGCACCGACAGCTTCAATGGTGCCGTGCGCGATACGGTGCTGGAGACGCTTGCCGAAAGCGGCCATCAGGTCCACCTGCTCGACCTCTATGCGACCGGCTTCGATCCAGTCATGCGCACGCAGGAATGGCGCGGTTACCACGACAAGGCGGCGAACCTGCAACCGGTGCACGAACACGCGCAGGAGCTGCTCTGGGCGGAGGCGGTCGTCTTCATCTATCCGACCTGGTGGTATGGCCTGCCGGCTATGCTGAAAGGCTGGTTGGAGCGCGTGCTGGTGCCGGGCTTCGCTTTCGAGATGCCGACCGCACGACGCGGCCCGCGGCCCAAATTGCGGCACATACGCCGGGTGATGGCAATGACCACATGCGGCGCCACGCCGCTGATGTCGTGGATCATGGGACAGCCCGGCCGGCGGACCCTGATGCGCGGCTTCCGGTCCGTCTGCCATCCGCTGTGCCGGACCAAATTCCTGGCGCTCTACCGGATGGACAGCGTCTCGGCCGCCGGATGCCAGGCGCATCTGCAGCGGGTCAGGAAAGCGGTTGCCGGTCTTGGCCGCGCTGATGCCGTTGCCGCCACAGTGCCTGGCTGATTTGGCTCGGGCGAGCCGCCGACAAGGCGACGCAAGTTGACTCTCTTCGTCATTTCTGGAATCTTGGAAATATGAATAAGACACTTGCCCTTTCGGCGCTTGCCGCGCTCGGCCAGGAAACCCGGCTGGACGTTTTTCGCCTGCTGGTGCGGGCTGGAGCCGACGGCGTGCCGGCAGGCGAGATCGCCGCGCGGCTCGCCGCGTTCCCGAATACGATGTCGGCGCATCTCAAGGTCCTGTCGCATGCCGGCCTGGTGCGAACCGAACGGGAGGGCCGCAGCGTGCGCTACTTTGCCGATATGACCGGCTTTCGCGATCTGCTGGCCTACCTCATGGAGGATTGCTGCAATGGCGCGCCGGAACTTTGCCAGCCTGTCATCCAGGCTGTGACCTGCAACTGCTAGAAGGGAGGGTACACGATGAGCGAGCCATACAATGTTCTTTTTCTCTGCACCGGCAATTCGGCAAGGTCGATTCTCGCCGAGGCGATCCTGAACCGCGTCGGCGCAGGCAAGTTCAAGGCCTATTCGGCCGGATCGCATCCGAAGGGAGAAGTTCATCCCTATGCCCTCCAGCTTTTGAAAAGCCTCAACTACGACACTTCCTTTGCCCGTTCGAAGGACTGGCAAGAGTTTGCGGTGCCGGGCGCGCCGGAGATGAATTTCGTCTTCACGGTCTGCGACAATGCCGCCAACGAATCCTGCCCAGTCTGGCCCGGCCAACCGATGACGGCGCATTGGGGCGTGCCTGATCCTGCAGCCGTCGAAGGCACCGAGGCGGAAAAGCATCTCGCCTTCGCCGAGGCCTACCGCATGCTCAACAACCGAATTTCGATCTTTGTCAGCCTGCCTATGAATGCGGTCGACGGACTTGCGCTGCAGAAGCGCCTCGATGAGATCGGCCGCAATCTGCCGAAGGCCGGCTGAGCATGGTTCAGCTCTCCCGCCGCCTTGTTGCCGAGGCCCTCGGCACGGCTCTGCTGGTCGCCACCGTGGTCGGTTCCGGCATCATGGCTGACAGGCTGAGCAGCGATGTCGCCGTCTCCCTGCTCGGCAACACCCTGCCGACCGGGGCGATCCTGGTCGTGCTCATCACCATATTCGGGCCGATCTCCGGAGCGCATTTCAACCCAGCGGTGACGCTGGTGTTTGCGCTTCGACGTGAGATCGAAACGAAGGCAGCGCTGGCTTACGTCGCCGCCCAGATTGCCGGCGGCATCGCCGGAACGTTGCTCGCGCATGCGATGTTCGAACTGCCGATCCTGCAAGTGTCGGCGACGGTGCGGACCGGAAGCGGGCAATGGATTGCGGAGCTGGTTGCCGCCTTCGGGCTGGTCTTCACCATCCTCGCCGGCTTGCGCTCCCGTCCGGATTCGATCCCCTGGCTGGTCGGGCTCTATATCACCGCCGCCTACTGGTTCACCGCATCGACATCCTTTGCCAATCCGGCCGTCGCCATCGCCCGTGCGTTCTCCAACACTTTTGCCGGCATCCGCCCCGCCGATCTGCCGGGCTTCATCGGCGCCGAACTTCTGGGCGCGTTGCTCGCCATGGCATTGGCAGGGTGGCTGCTCGCCCAACCGAAACCAGTCGGACAGATGAAAGCTGCGCAATGACCATCACCATCTACCACAACCCCGATTGCGGCACCTCGCGCAACACGCTTGCCATCATCAGGCAGTCCGGCGAGGAGCCTGAGGTGATCGAATATCTGAAAAACCCGCCGTCGCGCGAAAAGCTCGTCGAGCTGATCGCAGCGATGGGCATGACGCCGCGCCAATTGCTGCGCGAAAAGGGCACGCCCTATGCCGAACTTGGCCTGGGCGACCCGAAGTGGAGCGACGACGAGATCCTCGATTTCATGCTGGAGCATCCGATCCTGATCAACCGGCCGATCGTGGTGACGCCGCTCGGCACCATGCTTGCCCGACCCTCCGAAGCCGTGCTCGATATCCTGCCCAATCCGGATATCGGCCCGTTCACCAAGGAGGACGGCGAGGTCGTCATCGACGCCAGCGGCAAGCGCGTCGCCTAGAGATCAGCTTATTTCGATCTTTGTCGAAATTCTCTTGACGTGCAGCGATTCTGGAAATAGCTTATTTCCATGAAACTCGAAAAAGCAGCCTCGCAACTTGAAGCCCTCGGCAGCCAGACGCGGTTGCAGCTCTATCGGACGCTGGTGCGGGCGGGCGATGAGGGGCTGCCGGTCGGGCGCATCCAGGACAGATTGGGCATCGCTGCCTCGACGCTGTCGCATCACCTCAAGCGGCTGGTCGACACCGGCCTGGTGTCACAGGAGCGCCAGGCGACCATGCTGATCTGCCGGGCCAACTATCCCGCCATGAACGGGCTCATCGGATACCTCGCAGACGAATGCTGCGCCGACGCCACCTGTGCGCCGGCATCGGCGGAAGTGACGGCCAAGACGCCGGCGTGATTTTTTTGGCAGTATAATTCGAAATTACCGGAAGGATGGAAGGTATGGAGATGATCGAAAAACTCCCCGTCGCGGTGATCGGCTCCGGGCCGGTCGGCCTGGCGGCAGCGGTCCACCTCATCGCGCAGGGTATTCCTGTCAAAGTCTACGAAGCCGGCAATACGGTTGCATCCAACCTCAGGGATTGGGGCCATGTCCGGGTGTTCACGCCTTGGCGCTATTGCGTCGATCAGGCGGCTAGAAACCTGCTCGAGGCGCATGACTGGCGGATGCCGGAGCCCGAGGCATTCCCGACCGCGAACGACCTCGTCGCGGATTATCTCGAGCCGCTTGCAAAGCTTCCGCAATTGTCGCCGTCGATCGAAACCGGCGCCCGGGTCGTCCGCATCTCGCGCTGGGGCGCCGACAAGGTGCTGAGCAAGGAACGCGAAAACCGGCCGTTCATGCTGGCTGTCGAGACTGCCGATGGTACAAGACGCGACAGCGCCCGTGCCGTCATCGATGCTTCGGGAACCTGGCAAATGCCGAACCCGCTCGGCGCCGGCGGAATTCCTGCAGAAGGCGAAGCCGAGTTTGCCGACCGCATCGCCTACGGCATACCCGATATTCTCGGCCGCGATCGCAGCCTTTATGCGGGGAAGACGACGCTGGTTGCCGGCTCCGGCCATTCGGCCGCCAATGCCTTGCTGGATCTCGCCAGCCTGGCAAATGTGGAGCCCGGCACGGCTTTCATCTGGACAACGCGTGGCACCGACCTGGTGCGCATTTATGGCGGCGGCGATGCCGACCAATTGCCGGCACGCGGCGAACTCGGCGCCGAAGTGCGCGAACTCGCCGAGAGCGGCGGCGTCAGGCTGGTGACGGGCTTTGCGGCTGTTTCGATCCGCGATGCCGACGGCCGGCTGGTCGTCGAAGGCCAGACCAAGGACGGTTTGCAGGCGCTTGGCCCGGTCGACCGTATCATCGCCGCGACCGGACAGCGCCCCGATCTGTCGCTGACCCGCGAGCTTCGGCTCGAGCTCGATCCGTGGCTGGAAAGCGTCAAGGCACTGGGGCCGTTGATCGATCCCAACGAGCATTCCTGCGGCGACGTGCCGCCGCACGGCCACCGCGAGCTCAGCCATCCCGAGCACGGGTTCTATACGGTCGGCATCAAGAGCTATGGCCGCGCACCGACCTTCCTGCTGCTGACCGGGTATGAGCAGGTGCGCTCGGTCGCCGCGGCGATCGCCGGCGACATGGTTGCTGCCGACAATGTCCAGCTCGTGCTGCCGGAGACTGGCGTCTGCACCGTGCCGCGGATCGGCATTGCCGACAAGGGATGCTGCGGCGGTCCGGCGCCGGTAGCGGTGGATGCCTGCTGTGTCGCCGACGTCGAGGCTAAAGCGGTCGGCAAAGGCGGCTGTGGCTGCGGCGTCGCGGCATGAGCCTTTCGCCGCCTTCGCCGGCCATTTTGCGCAGCCGCGGCGCGATCATCACCGCGCTTGGCCTGACGCAGATCATGGCGTGGGGGTCTTCCTACTATCTTCCAGCGGTCATTGCGCCGGCGGTCTCTTCCGATACCGGCTGGCCGCTGGCATGGGTTGTCGGCGGCCTGTCTCTTGGCTTGCTTGTGGCGGGATTGATCTCTCCGCGCGTCGGGTCGTCGATCGAGCGGCATGGCGGCCGCAACGTCCTGGCGTTCAGCGCTGGATGCATCGGGGTCGGCCAGGTTGGGCTGGCCGTTGCCCCCAACCTTGCGGCGTACATCGCTGCCTGGCTGATCATCGGCCTGGGCATGGGGGCGGGGCTCTACGATGCCGCTTTCGCAACGCTTGGCCGCCACTACGGCCATGGTGCGCGCTCCGCGATCACCACGCTGACGCTGTTCGGCGGTTTTGCCAGCACAATCTGCTGGCCGATCTCGGCCTTTCTGCTGGAGGAAGTCGGCTGGCGCGGTACCTGCCTGGTGTACGCGGCTGTTCAGTTGGTGATTGCGCTTCCGCTCTATCTGGTGATCCTGCCCCGCGAGGCGCCGAAACCGCCAGTCGGGCCAGGATTGCCAGTCGGGCCAGGATTGAACCAGGCGACGCCGGCCCGCGAAGGCAATCCCGATCCGTCGATCATGATCGTTCTGGCCGCCACACTTACGCTCGCGGCGGTGATCTCCTCGACGCTGTCGGTGCATCTGCTCACCATCCTGCAAGGCAGCGGCATGGCGCTGGCCGCGGCCGTCGGGCTCGGCGCACTGGTCGGCCCGTCCCAGGTGGCGGCGCGTGCGATCGAGATGACCATCGCGCGCTACCACCATCCGATCCTGACCAAGTTTGCCTCGGTTACCTTCGTCGCGATCGGCGTTTCGGCGCTCTGGGCCGGCATGCCAGTCATCCCGTTGGCGCTCGGCTTCTACGGCGCGGGCATCGGCCTCGAATCCATCGCGCGGGGGACGTTGCCGCTCGCGCTGTTCGGCTCGAATGGCTATGCGAGACTGATGGGTCGCCTCGCCATGCCGAGCCTGATTGCCCAGGCGGCGGCACCCTCGGCCGGCGCATTGCTGCTGGAGCGCTTCGGCCCGCACGGGACGTTGGCCGCGCTTTCCGGTCTGGCGCTGGCCAACGTCATCCTCGCATGCGGCTTGGGCTGGCGGATGCTGCGCCGCCAGCAATCGCAGGTTCAAACCCGATAGGATTTCGACCTGCGGTCAGTGCTTTCAACTGGAGAGCGGGAGATCTTCCAAGGGATCGACAAGGAAGGACGCGGCAATCAGATCGTCCGCGTCGAGGCGCAGTGAGCCTTCGGCGCCGCCCATGATGGCGGCAACCTTTTGAAACGTCTTAATCTCGTGCTCGGTAATCTGGGCAGTTTGCATTCTGGATTTGAGGTCAGCAACGCGCAGCCCCAAACTGTGGGATATTCCGATTTTACGGTTCGACATGGTAAGATGCTCCTCCCCGGCCCATGTTTGTTTTGCCACCCGCCCTTATTCGCATTTCCTCCGCCTGCCTAAATATGAGGCATCGCGAATACAGCGCCCGAACGCCCGATGCAAGGGAAGGTTCCGGCGCGCAGAGGTCACGAAATAATAACACGAAGGAAGCAGGGCCAATGGTCCGGCCGGAGGTAGGACTTAGGTACGACGCCCCGCCGGACAGAGGGCTCCGGTGGCTTATCGGCTGGCGAGGACCATGCGGTTGCCTTCGCTGTCGCGAAACTCCGCCACCGTGCGCCCCGGCTGCCACGTCGCCTCATGCGGTTCGGTGACGATCTCGACGCCGCCCGCCTTCAACGCCGCGATCATTGCTCCGACATTTTCGTCGACCAGCACCAATACGGGCTCCGCGCCGGGGGCGGCGTCGGCGCGCCTGGTGAAATGCAGGTTCGTCACGGCATGCGGAAATGCCAGCTCGATCCAGCGCCAGCCGCCATCGCCCATCTTCTGGTCGGCCAGCACCTGACAGGCGAGATGCCTGGTGTAGAACGCCTTGGCGCGATCCTGGTCGAATACCGGAAGCTCGGCAAACTGGATATGCATGATCGTCTCTCCTGCTTGATGGCTGCCGCGCAGCCGCCCACGCGGGAAAGACGATGCGGGCAACCGAAAAGATTCTTCGGCAAGGAGAATCTTTTCAGCGCAGCCGGTCGTCCTTCGTTCATACCAACCAATCAGGAGACGACAATGGACTACGCGCTCATTCGATACGGTGTGAACCAAGCCGACCTGGCAGATAACCGCGCGCTGGTCGAACTAGTGTTCGAAGCTCTGGGCGAGGCGGCACCGCCGACGGTGCGCTATCTCGTGCTCGAGCTTGACGATGGCTCGTTCGTCCACATCGTCGGCCAGGACGGCGATTCGTCGGCGCTGACCGGGCTTGCCGCCTTCAAGGCATTTACGGAAAACCACGCCGAACGCCGTTCGACCCCGGCAATGCGATCGCCTGTCAAAGTCATCGGCAATTACCGTATGCTGGCGGATCAGAAGGCGGGATAGCGCCTGCCATGCCGCTCGCGCAGATACGGGATGCTACGCCGAAATGAACAGGGCGACTTTGGAGGCGATGCTCGTCGAGTTGCGGCCAAGGCTGCATCGCTACTGCGCGCGCATGGCCGGCTCGGTGATTGACGGCGAGGACATCGTCCAGGAGGTGCTGATCAAGGCGCTGCAGGCGATCGACGGGGGCGCCATGGTCGAACGGCCGGAGCAATGGCTGTTTCGTATCGCCCACAATGCCGCGCAGGATCATCTGCGGCGGCGCAATCGGGAAAGGTCGCGCATGACCGAGGCCGACATGAGCGTGATCGAGGATCCCTCCGGCAGCGCCGATAGCCGGCTCGCCGCCCAGACCGGCCTGCGCTCCTTCATGCAGCTTTCGGTGCCGCAGCGCAGCGCCGTGATCCTGGTCGACGTGCTCGGGCTCAGCCTGCATGAGACCTGCGAAGTGACCGGCGCGACGCTCGCCGCCACCAAGGCGGCACTGCATCGCGGGCGGGCGCAGCTCAAGCTGCTGGCGCTGCAGCCCGAGCAGGCGCTCGCCCCGAGGCTCGACGCCGACGACGAGCGCCGGCTGCGGCGCTATGTCGACCTGTTCAACGCGCGCGACTTCGACGCGGTCAGGGCACTGATCGCCGAGGACGTCCGGCTCGATGTCGTCAACCGCGTCCGCCTGCGCGGCAAGGCCGAGGCGTCGACCTATTTCGGCAATTACGACCGTATCAGCGACTGGACATTGTCGCTCGGCTTCGTCGACGGCAGGCCGGCGATCCTCATCCGCGACCCACAAGCGGCCGACGGCGCCGTGCGCGGCTTCATGCTGGTCGAATGGGCGGGCGAGGAGGTCATCCAGATCCGCGACTTCCGCTATGCGCCCTGGTGCCTGGTCGACGCGGAGATCAGGGCCGTCGAGAGGTGAGGAGGGGCTGGAAATGGTGCCGAGATGGCGCGCGGAGGCGACGTGGCCAAGGTTGCGCCACCGGACAAGTCTGCCATCGCCTCGATCACCAAGCTGAAGGGCTCCGCTTCCGATTTCGGGAGCGGTATCGTCGCGAAGAGGATCTACGGCCTACACCCGTCATGCTCGATAAATAGCGGTGCCAGCTTTCGGATCAGGCAGCCTCCTCCTGGGTGACCCAAACGCAATTGCCACATGCCAGCAAGTTCTTAGAGCGGATCCGGTTCTCCTGGAACCGGTAACCCGCTCTAACTATCTGTTTTGCCGCATTTATGCGGACGCCAAATGCTTCCATTTGGCTCAAAATGCTCTAGCCGATACGCACGCGGCGCGTCACCTGGCCATTGCTTTCCCAGTATGTGTGTTTCTTGGCAATCAAGGGATCGTCCATCGCCGGTTGAATTTGTCCCGTGGTGCTGACCGCGCGCGAGGTCACCGTGTGTTCTCCAGGAGAAGGATTTGCCCAAGCCAGGGACCAGATTTTCCAGGCGTGCTCGGCCTCCTCACTATGGTCAATGGTCGCTGGTGCCCAAGGCCCTTGATCGATTTGCACTTCGACCCGTTCGATCGGCGCCCCCCAGGCTGCTCCAACGATGCGGTAATCTGAGTCTTTCCGGGTAACCTTCGCAGGCGCGGACTTTATCAGCGCTCGCCCGACCGAAGTCTCGGCCCATACGGTCTCGCCGTTGTGATCCTCCTCCCGGATGGTGACATAGTCACGGGCCATCAGAAGGCTCATGAACCGCGTATCGCGAACCTCGATGCGTTTTAGCCACTTGACGTTGGCGATCCCGTACCAGCCTGGAGCAATGAGCCGTACCGGGAAGCCATTGGCCGCCGGCAAGGCGGCTCCATTCATTTCATAGCAGAGGAGATTGTCGGGGTTCATCGCGTCGGCGAGCGACATGCTACGAGCGAAGTTCTGCTTCATTTTTACGTCGCGTATCGGGATCTCGCCGGTGTCGGTACCGAAAAAGACGACCTCGATGCCCTTCTCCAGAACACCGGCTTCCTCGAGGATCGGGGCGAGCGGCGTCCCTGCCCAACGGGCATTGCCGATGCCGCCGGTGAAAAAGGGAAATCCGTGGTTGCCCGAGCATTCCACTGTGAAGACGACCTCCTGCCGCGGTCGCGCCTTGATGTCGGCGAGCGTTAACTCCAAGGGCTTCTTGACCAGGCCTCCGATCTCCATCGACCATGTCTTCTCGTCGATCGTTGGTCGGTTGAAATGCGAGATGCTGAAGAACTTGTCGTTTGGCGTTATCCAGCTGTCCAAATCCTCCCAGACAAGCTGCTTCTGGATACCCACCGGATCGGGATTTTTGGTCGGCTGATCCAGCCACGGAATAACTTCCTCGCTCGGCCGTGTTGGAAAAGCGTAAGCCCGACGCGAGGTATAGAGAGCAGCAATTGCGGCAAGAGCCGCGCTTCCTTGAACAAGAAGTTCTCTGCGCTGAAAATCAGGCATGTTGTTTACCTCCCAGTTGATCCGGAACGGGCTGCAACGTGCCTTCGGTCGTAGCCTGATCACGGATAGGCGACACAATGTGAGGTCTGCCCATTCGGAAGTATCCGGATAGGTCAGACAATCACCGACGCAAGTCAGGCATGTGAAGCGTTGGACGAAACTCTGGCTCGCGTTTCGCATGCCAAGAGTGCGCCTTTGAGAAGAAAGTGTCCACAACTTGGACGGGACATGATGATCATTGCAGCATTCCATGCCGATTTCCGGTCCTGCCAAATCGTTGCTGCTCGGATCGCTGCCGGAACGCCCGCTTCTGGGGTCATTTCCGGACCTTCGTGGGTTATGGTCGAACCGGTGTTTCCTGCCGGCCCGTGGGTTGGCCGGGCGGCCGGCATCGCCCTGATCGCCTGGGGCAGCGCAACGCTTTTGGCCTGACGACCAGGGCCGCCTCGAATGTCGCTTTTGCAGGAAACGATCCCTCCTGACGCAAAGTGCATCGCACCGCCCCAGCCAGGCCGGCTCACAACGCGTCGGGGCGGACCGGCGGTGACGTCAAGCTTACGCAGGCACTCAGGCGTCGAGGAACTTTGAATCTTGGCGTCCGTTTATCCGAATGTCGGGTATGAAGGGCTCCGCCAATGAATGTCAGCGATGAAAGGACTGTATCGCTTTGGGCGGCAACCGAAGTCGCGCCTGATACCGTTCCGCTCGAGCGGAGTGAACAGGTCGATGTCGTGGTCGTCGGGTCTGGAATTGCCGGACTGTCGGTGGCGTACGAACTGGCCGGCGCCGGGCAAAGGGTGGCAGTGCTCGATCGCGGCCGGATCGGAAGCGGCATGACGGCACGCACCACCGCGCATCTGTCATCGATCTGCGACGACTATTTTTCGGAACTGATCAAATTGCGCGGCGAGGAACTGGCGCGGATTTACTACCGAAGCCAGTCGGCCGCTATCGACCGTATCCAATCGATCCAGGACGCAGAGGGTATCGCGTGTGATTTCCGCCGCCTCGACGGCTTTCTGTTTCCGGCGTCAGGCAGAAAGGAATCCGTCATCGAGCGCGAACTGGACGCCGCTCTGAAAATCGGAGTCGACGTCGAGAAAATCGTCGGCGTGCCGCTTGCAGGATTTTCGGATGCGCCCGTCCTTCGCTACGCCAATCAGGCGACATTTCACCCGCTCAAATATCTCCGCGGGCTGGCTGCCGCCATTCGCGCGCGCGGCGGCGCGCTTTATGCTGAGACCATCGTCGACAAGGTCGAGGAGACCGACGGCGGCGTGCGCGTAAGCACGGTCTCGGGCTTTGCCGTGTCTGCCAGATCGGCCGTTGTTGCCACCAACTCGCCGATCAACGATCGGGTCGCGCTCCATACCAAGCAAGCGCCGTATCGGACCTACGCGATGGCGTACGAGATCGCGCGCAACGTTTTGCCGGATGCACTCTATTGGGACACGCTGGATCCCTATCACTACGTTCGCCTGCAGCCTGGTGAAGGCAAAACCGACTTTCTGATCGTCGGTGGTGAAGACCATAAAACAGGGCAGGCCGACGATGCCGACGACCGCTTCGCGGCCCTGGCGGCCTGGACCAAAAGGTTGGTGCCCGATATCGGCGCTGAAGCCAATCGATGGTCCGGGCAGGTAATGGAGACCGTCGACTATGCCGGCTTCATCGGCCGCAATCCCGGCAACCGGCATGTCTTCGTGGTCACAGGCGATTCCGGTCAGGGCATCACCCATGGGGTTGTTGCCGGCCAACTGATTTCCGACCTGATCCTGAAGGGGGAAAGCCCCTGGCGGGAACTTTACGAACCCTCCCGCAGGACGGCACGCGCGATCGGCGACTATCTGGCGGAGAATGCGACAGCGATCAGGAGTTTTGCCGAGTATGTCGCGCCTGGTGAAATCGATTCCGCCGACAAGCTGCGGCCGGGAGAGGGCGCTATCGTCCGCGAGGGACTTACCAAAGTGGCGGCTTTCCGCGATGAGGACGGCACGCTCTACAAATGCTCGGCCTCATGTACCCATGTCGGCTGCCATGTCCATTGGAACTCGTTGGAACGCTGCTGGGACTGCCCCTGCCACGGCTCGCATTTTGCCGTCGACGGCACGGCCTTGAACGGGCCGGCCGTATCGCCCCTAGGTTCTGTCGGATAGTCTTTTTCGACATCAGTATCGCCAGACTTTCGCCCCGGCCAGGCCGGCTCACAACTCCTTTTCGGCCAGTTCGCGAAAGGCATCGGGAACCGACCGCTGTAGTCCGAGCGCGACCGAGGCGTAGCCGACCGCCTCCCAGCCGAAGCGGTCGCGGATCTTGTCGATGGCGCGGTCGGCGGTCCAGCGCGCCGCGCCCTTCCTGGTGCCGGGGCGGCGGCGGTCGTCGTCGAGCCCGAGCGGCAGTTCCAGTTGCAGGCCGGCATGCTGCTCCAGATGCGATACGGCGATCGCCAGCAGCGAGATGGTCTTTTCGTGCGGATGATCGATAAGCACCTTGCGCACCAGCGCCTCGGCGATCTCGGCCAGCATGGCGGTTGCCGATATCGGCTGGTCGAGCGTGATCGAGCGCGTCACCGATCGCAAATCGGCAAAGCGGACGCGAACCGTGACGGTGCGGCCGGGCCGGGATTTCGCCCGCAACCTCGTGGCGACCCTGTCGGCCAGATGCAGCAAAGCGGGTACGAAGACGTCCTCGTCGGCCGGTTTTCGGCCAAGCGCCGATTGCGCGCCGGCCGATCGCGCGCGGCGCTGCGTCTCGAGCTTGCGCGGATCGCGGTTCCACGCCAGCGCGTTGAGTTTTTCTCCGGCCGCCGGCCCGAGCAGGCGCTCCAGCGCGCCACTGTTGGTCTTCGCCAGCTCGCCGATGGTGTTGACGCCGATGCCGGCCAGCCGCTCCCTGGTGACCGGGCCGACGCCCCACATCAGCTCGACCGGCAGGTGGTGCAGGAACTCCAGCTCGTGGCGCGGATCGACCACCACCAGCCCGTCGGGCTTTGCGACCTGTGAGGCGATCTTGGCCAGATGCTTGGTGCGGGCTACGCCGACCGAGATCGGCAAGCCGAGCTCGGCCCGCACGCGGCGGCGGATCTTGCTGGCGATCTCGGCCGGCGAGCCGAACAGATGGGTGCAGCCGGCGACGTCGGCAAAGGCCTCGTCAATGGAAATCCGCTCGACCACCGGCGTGAAATCGCCGAGCACCTTGATGGCCGCATCGCCCAGCCGCTGATAGTCCTTGAAATGGCCGCCGACGAAAATGAGTTGCGGGCAGAGTTCCCGCGCTCGCCGTCCCGGCATGCCGCCGCGCACGCCGAACGCCTTGGCTTCATAGGATGCGGCAAGCACTACCCCGCCGCCGACGGCAATCGGCTTGCCGCGCAAGGCCGGGTCGAGCAATTGTTCGACCGAGGCATAGAAGGCATCCAGATCCGCGTGGAGGATGTTGGCTTCCATCCGGCCCGTTCGCCCGCGGCGGTTCGAACGCCGCATTGTCTCGAGTTGTGATGAGAACATAAAGAGAACATTGCCGGCGGATTGTCAAGCAGCGCGGAGGCTGCCGCAGATGACGAGAGGGCGGCAATGTTCAGCCGCGCAGCCGATCGCGGGCCTGCATCAGCGCGAATCCCAACAGGTTCTCGCCGCGCCACAGCAGCGGGTTCACCGCCCTCTCGTCATCCGCCGCAAGGCCGTTGCCCCACACCCGGTCGATGGGGCTCGCCTCGACCAGCACCCGGTCATGCGTCGACAGCAGATATTCGCGCAGCGCCGCGTTCTGGCGGAACTTCTGAAAGCTCCCTTCGGTGACGATGCGATATTTGTCGGCATCCCATTTGGTGCCATCGAAGCCGCTCACCTGGCGGCCAAGTTGCTTTGCCTGCTTGGGGCTCGCCGCCTCGAGGATTTGTGTTGCCGTCTGAGCATCACCGAACAGGCGTGCCTTCTCGGCCATCATCCAGTGTTCGGCAGTCGGATAGCTCAGACCATCGACGGTAAAGGGCGCATGCCACCACTGGCTGAAGCACGACGTGGTTATGCGGCCGTCCTTGGACGGCTGATGGCCCCAGAAGAACAGGAACTTCTGCCGGGGCTTTGCGCGAAAGGTTTTTTCAAGCCAGGTTCGGTCGTAAATCATCGAGCGGATGGAGCAGGGCGAAAGGTCGGCTTGTCAATGCTCCATCCAGAGTGGGGTAGCGAAGATGAGCGGTCGGCGCTGAATGCGATGAAATGCTGATCTACAGCGCCATCTTGTAGCCGAGATGACTGGCGGTGAAACCGAGGCGCTCGTAAAAAGCGTGCGCCTCCCGTCGACCTTTGTCCGTGGTGAGCTGGACGAAGCTGCAATTGCGCGAACGGCACGTTTCAATCGCCCATTCGATCATCAGCTTGCCGACCCCGCGGGACCGCCATTGCCGGGCGATGCGAACGCCTTCGATCTGGCCGCGCCAGGTGCCTTTCCTCGAAATGCCTGGAAGGAAGCTGAGCTGCAGCGTTCCGACCACTTGCCCGGCGTCGACGGCGACGGCCAGCAACTGGTTGGGATCGGCATCGATTGCGCTGAAAGCATCGAGATAGGATGGCGCAAGCGGCGTGGACGGGTCTTCCCGGTCTGCGCCGAGCACATCGTCGGCAAGCATTGCAACGATCGCCGGCAGGTCAGGCGCCTGGGCACGACGGAATTCGATCTCGCTCATCGCGCGGAGACATACGGCGCAGTGTTGGCGATCGCAATATCCGTTTTGCCTTGCAAGGGAGGCGCGCGTCTTCAGGCGGCCTCGAGCGCCCAGAGACGATGACCGTAGCGGCGGAAGAAGCGGGCGAAGAGGTGTTGTTGCCTGGCGCGGGCGAGGTCTGCGGCGCGCCTTTCCTGCCGCCAGCGCGGCATGTTGCGGAACATCGACAGGAAGCGGGCGGCGTCATCGAGTGCTTCCTCGGCTGACTGTGCCGGGCGGATCGCCGCCAGGAACAGAGCGCGGCTCGGCTTCATCTGATCAATCGCCGCCTTGCGCTGGCGATGACCCTGGCGTGCCTTGCGGATGCCGTGCTGGCGGATGGCCGCGAAAGCGGCAAGCATAGCCGGGCTGTCGCCGCTATAGCCGCAGGCATGGGCGAACTGGGCTGGGTCCATCGTCATTCCCTTGCTGCCGGCCGGCTGCGGTTCTGTTGCTCGCGCCGATTCCAGTCCGCACCAGATATAAGCATAACTCAAATAATCGAACAAGCGAAACTTTCATGTTGGTGTAAGCGGAACCGACTCGACTCCGCTTGGAAAACCGATAATGATGCGAACAAAGCAGGAACAACGATGGGGATGGCCATGGCATTGGCAGGCAAGGAAGCGACGATCGCCGATGTTGTCTCGATTGCCGTCGAGTGCATCGACTGCGGACGCAACAGGTGGTGGAAGCCGGCCGAGCTCAAGCGGCATGGGGTGATGCCGGAGACACCGCTGGCCGCACTTTCGGGGCGCCTGATCTGCAAGGCCTGCCGGGCCGACGGCCTGCCGGGCGCCGCGGTCTCCATCCAGGCCGCCTTCATCGACGACCGGCAACGGACCCGCGCCGAGGCGCGCCTGCTCAACGGTCGAGAGCTGGAGCAGTCGAGGCGGGCTTGAGGGGGCGGGCGTGGTGCTCTTCCCTTCTCCCGCAAGGGGAGAAGGCAACAAGCCTCAATACCCCAGCAATTCCTTGAGCGGGATGACGCGGAAGACGTTCTTGATGGCGTAGCGGTTGAAGGTCAGCGTCTTCGGCGGGTTGTACTGTTCGACGATCAACTCGGCGGCGGTGCGCTTGACCAGCTTCTTGATGAAGGCCTTGCCGTTTTGCTCGTTCTCTTCGGGCAGCGTCTCGATCACCACATGGTCGCCGGGCAGCGCTTCGCGGCCGCCGCAATAGATCATCTCGCCGGGCTCGTAGCGCGGCACCATCGAATCGCTCAGCACGTGCAGCGCAAACACATTGCGCAGATGCCGGATCCCCGGCGGCCGCTGGACATAGCCGGCCGGCTGGCCGTTGAAGGTGAAGTCGCCATCGTCGCCGCCGACGGCGGTGCCGAGAAGCTGGATGTCCATCGGCCCGGCGGGCAGGGGGCCGGGATCGGTGACGATCTCGGCATCGGCGACCGGTCCGGCATCTTCGAGGAAGACGACCTCGCCCTTGCCGAGCGCCACCGGGTCGACGCGCAGGAAAGCGGCGGTCTTCAAAAGGTTCTCGGTCTTGGGCAGGTTGCGCCCGGTCTCCCAATTGCCGACGGCAGCGACGTCGGTGTCGTTGTGCTCGGCAATGTGGCGCATCACCAGGCCGCGCTGCTTGCGCGCCCGGCGGATCGCCGTTCCGACCTTGATCGACAGTGCAGTTTTCGCCATGGCTCCATCTGAGGCATAAGATTCGATTTCGTCTATGCAAGAATCGCTTGCATTTACGGTTTGAGTTATGCTCTTATGTGGGCATGCACAAGTCGCTTCACCAGCAATCGGTCATCGAATCCGCTCTTCAGCGCGCCGGCAGCGCTCGCCTGGAGGCGGTACCGCAAACGATCGCCAAGGCCATGCATGTGCCAACCCTTTCCCCTTCGTCGCGGCTGTCCTCCTCCCCAGCCGGGACGATGCCCGAGGCTCGCGCCTCGGATCCGGCAGCCCAAGCGGCCGGAACGGCCGGAGCCGTTCCCCTCACGGCTCCGGCCACGAATTACCTGCCGGCCGGCAATGCGGATGCCGCGGTTTCCTGCATCCGCACCGAAGACGGCACGGTCATCGCCTTCGACAAGCGGACGGGCAAGACAGTGTCCGGCGCAACAAGGCAGGCGGCCGAGATGAAGCTCGATCGCAGCAGACCACGCGAAGGCTGACCGGCTTTCGGGCCTGAGGCCGGCGAAGCCGGCGCCGCACACAACCATCTTTGCAGGGAATGAAACATCATGGCCGCCCGCTATTCCGCCTCGGAACTGGAACAAATCGAGAACTGGCTGATGAGCGGACTGTCGGCCGCGAAGATCGCCACCAGGCTCGGTGCGCAGCGTGGTAGCCCGGTCTCACGCGCGGCCATCATCGGCATCGTCCATCGCACCGCCCGTCTGCGCGCCATCGGTCTTGCCAGATCCAAGGGCTGGTGTGGCGGACGGTCGGGCGGCCGGCTCGGAAATTCGGCGCCTGAGCCATCAAGCACCGCAGGTCAAGCGGAGGCGGCTCCGAAAGCCGAGCCACGCTGCCGCCTGGCAAGGCTGTCGGCCAGGCTGGCGCCGCCGGCCTGGCAGCCGGGTCCTGCTCGGATCACCGGGGCCGATGGCGCGCCGCTCGAAATGCCGGCGCCGCGCCCGATCGCCGCCGGCGGCCGCCAGCCGCATTTCGTTGCCATGCGCTTCATCGATTGCCTGTTCGAGCGCTGCCGCGCGCCGCTCGACACGACGCTGCAGGAGGATGCGGAAAACGACGCCCCCGGCTGCCGGCCCGGTTTGGACATGCTGTGCTGCGGACTGCGCACGAAGCCATCGAAAAGCTACTGCGCCTATCACGCTGCGCGCTTCCTGCGCACGCTGCCGGCCGAAGCGATTTGAGCCCGCTTCCATGAGGCTGGAAGTTCGCCACAGCCCGACGACCAAAACCCAGGAGGACTGACCCGATGAGCAACAAAACCGCCCAGAAGGCCAAAGCCAGGCCACCGAGATTGCCGAAAGGCGAGGCCGAGCAGGTGCGCATCCGCAAGGAGATCGGTCATGATTTCGCGCTGAAGGACGACCGGTTCGGCCGCAAGCGGTTGGCCAAGGGGACGCAGGAGGGCGCGCGCCTCTACGAGGTTTCCAATGATGGCCACACCGCGACCGGCGGTATCGCTCGGGTGCGCAATGTCGACCCGCTGAGCGGCCTCACCTCGCTGTCGCGCCAGCAGCGCGAGGCGGGCATGCGCTATCGCCAGGATTTTCGCGACTCGTCAGAGGCAACCGCCAAGCCGATGGCCTGGGCCGAGCGCGTCGACGGCGGCCGCACCGGCAGCGGCGTCGCCGAACACATCCTGTCCGCCGGCCGCGACCATGCCGAGGCCACCAGGGCGCTTGTCCATTGGGAGATCGCCGGCATCGTGCAAAAGGTCTGCTGTGCCGACACAACGGTCAAGAGCCTGGCGGAACAGGCCGGCGAGCCGCGCGACGTGGTGGTGAAACTACTCAAGATCGGGCTCGACATATTGGCCGTGCATTACGGCATGATGCTGATGCGCAAGCCGAGATGAGAAGCCCCGCCGATCCGGCCGGCACTACCGGCCGGATCGATCCGTCAACGACGGCAGACACGGATTCTTTCGATGATCCGGTGGTGATGACGCCAGTGCCTGATGACTTCGGTGTGGCAGCGCCGGTGGTACCGGTACCGGTAGCGCGGCGCGTAGTCCTCGTTGTAGACATCATAGCGGTAACGGGGGACGTACTCATCGTCGTAATCGGAATACCGATGGTGGCGATAGTAATAGTCGTCGTCATCATAGCCGTTGCCGATGCCGATCGTGACGCTGCCGCCGGCATTCGCCGGGCCGATCACGGAAGCCGCCGAGGCGATGGCGATCACCGAGGCAAGCAGGAGCTTCTTCATAGCTACCTCCTTCTTTAACGTCCCTCTAATAGAAAAACCCTTGAGGGGCAGCCTCGTTCCATAGATTGGCAAGATGTAACGAACGGACGAGCCCGAAGTTTAGCGCCTGGTGGCGCGAAAATGCCGCTGGCTGCGGCGGGGTCGGATCGCCGACGCGGCGTGGCCGCTCCTCTCATGGAACAGCGGCAAGCGTCTTTTGCCGACGTCTGCCTACAGAACATGGCCCAGTTCCAGCAAAACGAAAGCGGTCGCACCCAGCACAGCGAGGGCATAGGCCGCATAAAGAACAAGCAGCATCACCTCAAAGTCCCGGACGAAGCTTGCGGCAATCCTGGTCTCCTTAGGCTCCGCTTTCTCGATGCGGTCGGTTTCCAGCTGCTCCGTTGCCACGACGAGGCAGACGATCCTGTCGTTGTCGGCCGCCTGTAATATCCGTTCCGTCGAATCGACGGCAATCACTGGATCATCGGCCAACTGATCCCGCGATAGCCGGCTCTCAGTGACGGTCTGGATTTCACGCTTTCTCACGCACGCATAATTGCGTCGACTAAATTAGGTTCCACTAAAATACATAGATTGCCTCGGACCCGATCGCGATGGGTGAGGCGTGAGCCCAGCCGGGGGGAACTCCCGCCCGAGGCCCGCATTTGTCGACTGTCGAGGCGAATCCTCGATCCGCATCCTCCGATCAAAGGGCGCGGGCTTCTTCATAGGCTGCTACGATGCGCCAGTGCTGGTAGGTCGCAATGCTAAAGCCGCCAAACCTTCATATCGCGAACGCCGCGCCGACGTCTTCGGTGCTGACCGGTTATGATGAAGATCGCATGCTTACTTATATCCGGCTGCTCGACGCTTCGGCGGAAGGAACCGATTGGCGCGAGGTCGCCCGCATCGTTCTGCATATGGATCCGGAGCGGGAGCCGGAGAGGGCTTTCCGGGCGTGGGCGACACATCTGGCGCGTGCACGATGGATGACCAGGAAGCGGAACGAACTGCGCCAATTGCATGATGAGTGGTGGGGATGAGCACCATCTAAGCGGAACTGCCGTCCGGTCTGGCCGTTGAGGGAGGAGGCCAACATGGAAAAGCGACCAATGATTTCTTGGCCAGCCAATACTTTCGAGCTGTGCTGCCTTCTTGCAGTTCCGCTGTCGCTGATCCTTACGGTCTTCCTGGCTGGTCTTATCCTTAGCTGACCCCGCATGGTTGCTTGCCGGGGCTGGGTCGTGATCCGACAAGATCCGGTACCGTTACTTTACAGCCGCCGCCATCACATCCGAAAACAGCGCCCGCTCCACTGCCGGTTCCAGCGTTTCGGCGAAGGGCGTCGCCAGGTGGTGGCGGTCGCGGAAGGCTAGTTTGCCGTCGATGAAGACATGGCAGGTGGTCTGGTCGCAAAAGCGGTCGGTCATGTCGATGTAAGCAGCGTTCGGTGTCGAGCGCACGATATCGCGCTCGACGGTGGCGATGTCGTCGTTTGCCGCCATGATCCGAGGCGTGTCGCATGTCGCGGGCGTCTGGCCCCGCCACAGCGCCCGCGCCACGCATTTGTCGGCGTAGCTTGCATTGTAGGGAACGTCCCTAATGACGGCGACCTTGATTCCGGCCTGGCTGAAGGCTTGAAGCGTCCAGGTGAGGCCCGTCCGCCACTGCGCTTGCCAATCGGCGTGCTTCAACTCCTCGGGCGATTCCTTCATCACGTTGCCGATCGAGAATTCCGAAATCACCACCAGTTGCGGATGGAGCGCGATGATGTCCTTGACCGACTGCTCGCGCCATTGGTCGCATTCGGTGTAGTCGCGCTTCAGCCGCCAGTTCCAGGTCGTCACCCGCGAAGCCCGGCAGGACGATTTGAGAAAGGTGACGACGCGAAAGTTGTTCTTCTCGGCCGCCTTGATCAGCGGCGTCGACCAATGGTCGGCATGCGAGTCGCCGAACAGCACGACCGAGCGCTGGGCATCCTTGCGGCCGAACATGCAGGGTTTTGGCTTGACGGTCTCGAAATCGAGCACGCAGCCGCCATTGGTCGCGCGCACGGTGGAGAGTTGGGCGGCGCTGTCGGCGATGACGTGCTGTTCGGGGCTGAGATTGTGCTCGGCAAAGCGCGCATTGCCGTAGGCCGCGACCACGCCGGCGCCGGTCAGCGCGACGGCGGGCACCAGCGCCCGCGCTGCTCCGGCCATCAGCCAGCCGTTGCGACGGATCGGGTTCTCGATGAAATGATAGGTGAACGTCGATAGAGCCAGCGTCAGCGGCGCGCAGGCAAAGCGGTCGAGGATGGACAGGCTCGGAACCACCATCGCCGCATAGACGATGACCGGCCAGTGCCAGAGATAGAGCGAGTAGGAAAGCCTGCCCAGCCATTGCAGGGGCGGCAGCGCCAGCACGGCGCTCGGCAGATTGCGGCCGCCGCTGCCGCTGAGCAGCAGCAGCACGGTGCCGGCGACAGGCGCCAGCGCATTCACCCCGGGAAAGGGCGAGTCTTCGTCCAGCATCAGATAGGCCCAGGCGATCAGTGCCAGACCGAGGCATGCCTGGAGGGTGGCCAGCAGCGGCCGGTCGCGCCAGATCTTTGCCGGTGCCATGGTCGCGAGGCCGCCGGCGGCGAATTCCCAGGCCCTGAGCGGCGAGAAGTAGAAGGCCCAGGGCTGCGACACTTCCGTCAGCCAGGCGCAGGCGGCGAAGGAGCCCGCGCCGGCGACGCCGATGACGACGATAGCGGTGCGCTTGCCGGGGCGCAGCCATGCGGCAGCAAGCAGCAGCGCCGGCCATGCCAAATAGAATTGTTCCTCGACCGAGAGCGACCAGAAGTGGATGAAGGGGTTGTTGGTGGCGTCGGCGGCGAAATAGTCGAACGACCAGCGGATCAGCCAGAGGTTGATCATGTAGGCGGAGGCGAACATGGCGCCTTTCGAATAGAGCGCCTGTTCCTCGGGCGACAGGATGAAGTAACCCGCAAACAGCGTGGCGAGGATGACGAACAGTGCCGCCGGCAACAGGCGCCGGGCGCGCCGGGCATAGAAGCGCCAGAGGTTCAGCCGCCCGGTCTCGGTGATTTCCGTAACCAGGTGCCGGGTGATCAGATAGCCCGAGATGACGAAGAAGATGTCGACGCCGGCAAAGCCGCCGGGCAGGCCGGAGAGACCAAAATGGAAGGCGATGACACCCGCCACCGCCAGCGCGCGCAGCCCTTCGATGTCAGGCCGAAATGATGCCGACACAATCACCTCATGCAAGGAATGCCCACCTCGCAGAGGCTCGACCTGATGCGCCGATATTGCAATGCAACAAATCTAACGCAGTGCAACATTGGGGGAGGGCGAGGTTCCTCGCGTGGGCGATTCACTCAACATGAGCGATTCGAGACCGATTGATATGGAAGCGAAGGGTGCCGAGGCAATCAGGCCTTTTTCAAAAACTCGGTCTTCAGCACCAGGCCCTTCACCTGCTTGGTGCTGCATTCGATCTCGCCGGGATTGCCGGTGAGGCGAATATTCTTCACCAGCGTGCCGCGCTTGATCGTCTCCGACGTGCCTTTGACCTTGAGATCCTTGATCAGGGTCACGGAGTCGCCCTCGTGCAGCGCCGTGCCATTGCTGTCTCTTACGATCGCGTCGGTCATGGCAGGTCTTTCGCGGGGCTCCGATGCGGAGGCGGTTGGCTCACTACCCGGCCTATTCCACGGCTGGCGGCGAGGTCAAGCGTGCTGGGGGTCAAGTCCACTGGGTCAAGCGTGCCGGCTGTCAATGCCATGCGGACGGCCGATCCGAAAACCCGGGTTGCGAGCAGACGGGACCCCCTGGGCCCATAGTGGCATTGCCGCTCCGCGACATGCGCTCCGACCAGGCCGTCATCCGTGCGATGGCGCCACGACAATCGAACAAAAGCCGTGGCCTTCATTACGTGGATATTCCGGCACGAGTTCAAATAGTTGAACGCCCGCCGGTGCGGACTGGAAGGTCGCACAAGGGCGGAGCTGCCCGCCCTTTCGCTTGGTCCGTTATTGCAATCGGCAAGAAGCCGGGGTCACTTGTTCCCGAGCTGGTTGGCCATCTTGCAGAAGTCGGCATGCATCTTGGCAATGCCTGCGTCGCTGCATTCCTTCAACATCATGGCCCGGTCGCTCGTGGACATGGCCATCCATGCCGCCTTGAATTCGGCTTCCGACCTCATGCTCTTCATGCCGGCGTCGGTGAAAAAGGGCGTCATTTTCTGCGGATCGTCGAGCGCCGAAGTGCCAGTGGCACCGGCGGCAAGCGCTGCGCCGGTCATCATCGAAAGCGCGATCGCGCCCATGCAAAGCATCTTGATGTTCATGATCATTCCTCCTGAGCTGCTGCTTTGAGGTTGTCCATCAGCGATCTACGAAGGAACGGTGTTTTGACCCGAAAGTTCCACGTTCTGGCGCAGGCATGGAACAGGATTGCCCGTGACGCCATTAATGCAGAAAATTCTACCATGACTGAATTTGCGGCGCTGCCGACGAGGGCAATCGGCGTCCAGCTGGGTGAGACGCTACGAAGTTGCACGCCGGCTCAATATGCCCGATCATGGCGACGGCGGGGCGGAGGTATCAAGTGGCGGCAAATCGTCGAAACGGCGCGCACCTGTCGGAGCCCCGGCGGGCGGGCATTGTTTCCGCGGCTAGGGCGCTTCCGCGCACATCCTTGCCCAGCGTAGCGTCGGTCGTGACGGCCGTCGCGGCGCTCTATTTCGGGCGCGAGGTCTTTCTGCCGATCGCAATCGCGCTGCTGCTTACCTTTGCGCTCGTACCCATGGTTTCGACACTCAAGCGAGCCGGCATTCCGCGTCTTCCTGCCGTGATCGCCAGCGTGCTCGGCGCATTCACGGTGTTGGCGCTGTTCTCCTTCATCGTCGCCACGCAGGTCAGTGAACTGGCGCAGAACATTCCGCTTTACCAGGCGAATATCCTGACCAAGGTCCGGTCGCTCAAGGAAACCGGCGTCGGCGGAGGCATCGTTTCCAGATTAAGCCGGGTGATCGAACGCGTCGGCCAGGAGCTCGATAGACCCGAACCCGCTCAACCCGCCGCCGATCAGCCTCCGCGGGAGCCGATCCCGGTCGAAATCGTCGCGCGCGAACGACCGCTCGAAGTTCTCCAGAATCTGATCGGCCCGCTGCTGAGCCCGCTGGCATCGGCCGGGCTGATCGTCGTGGTCGTCATATTCATGCTGCTCGAGCGGGAGGATCTGCGCGATCGCTTCATACGCCTCGTCGGCTACGGCGATCTGCATCGAACCACCGAGGCGTTGCAGGATGCCGGCAAGCGCGTCGGCCGCTATCTGCTGATGCAATTGGTCGTGAACATCGTCTATGCCGTCCCGATTGCAATCGGACTTTGGCTGCTGGGCATACCCAATCCATTGCTGTGGGGTTTGCTGGCGCTGGCGCTGCGCTTCGTTCCCTATATCGGCCCGGTCATCGCGACGCTGTTGCCTCTGTTCCTGGCGCTTGCCGTGGCGCCCGGCTGGTCGCTCGTGCTATGGACCGCCGGGCTTTTCGTCGTGGTGGAACTGATCACCGGCAACGTGATCGAACCCTGGCTCTACGGCTCGCGCACCGGGCTGTCGCCATTGGCTATCATCGTTGCGGCGATCTTCTGGACCTGGCTCTGGGGGCCATTGGGCCTCGTTCTGTCGACGCCGCTCACGGTCTGCCTCGTCGTGCTCGGCCGCCATGTGCCGCAGTTCGAATTCCTCGACGTTCTTTTCGGCAACGAACCCGTGCTCGAACCGCACGCCCGGCTTTACCAGCGGCTGCTGGCCGGCGATCCCGAGGAAGCGACGGACCATGCCGAGGAGATGCTGGAGGAAAAATATCTGGTCGAGTTCTACGACGAGGTCGCGATTCCCGCACTTCTGCTCGGCGAGCAGGACCGGGTGCGTGGCGTGTTGAGCGATGAGCAAAGACAGCAGGTCGCGGGCAGCGCGCTGACGATGGTGGCGAACCTCGACGACAGCGCGCAGGAGGAGGCGGAAGAGGAGGACACGGCCGCGACCGAGGACAACGGCTCACGCGAGGACAAGCAGGTTCAGGGGGAGGTTCAGGGCGAGGACGACACTGAACTGCCGGATGGCACGGGCATGTCGGTGCTGTGCGCCGGAGGGCGCGGCGAACTCGACGATGCCGCTGCCGCCATGCTGGCGCAGGTGCTCGAAGTCCAGGGCGCTACGGTGTTGAGAGCGAGCTTCGCCAATATGGAACCGGGGAGCATTCGCCGCCTTGAACTCGACGCCGTCGATACCGTCGTCGTCGGATTTTTGAACCGGGATTCCGTCAAGCACGGCCGGTTCCTGGTCCGTCGGCTGAAACGCGCCAAACCAAGGTTGCGGGTGGGCATCGTATTGTGGTCGGAAGCCGACAGCGACAACCAGGAGGCAGACGCCAGATTGGCCAATGAGATCAGCGCCGATTTCGTCGCACACGGCATGGTCGGTGCGGTGCTCGGTGCGTTGTCCAGCGCTCCGCCGGTGGCGCTGAAGACCACCGCCAAACGCCGCGTGCGCCGCCTGGCGCCGGCGCGCAAGAAAGAGTCGCTCGCCGCGGCAAAATGAGCGCGGCGAAGACCGCGGCAGGTCGGGTTATTACCGCTTTCGCGAAAACGGCAATAACGAAACGGATCAGGTGTCTTCGCAAGCGTCGCGCTGAACCGTTCGGATGCTACCGCGACGAACGGCGCCAGTCTTCACACAGTCCAGAAATAGCGCACCGTATGGAAGAAAACCGGGGCGGCGAAGACCAGGCTGTCGGCACGGTCCATCATGCCGCCATGGCCTTCGATCAGATGGCCCCAGTCCTTGACGCCTTGATCGCGCTTGATGGCGGAGGCGACCAGCCCGCCAAGGAAGCCCATCAGGCAGGCGATGAAGGCGACGCCGGCTGCCTGCAGCGGCGAAAACGGCGTCAGGAACGACAGCAGCGCGCCTAGCAGGCTCGATGCCGCCAGCCCGCCGACCAGCCCCTCCCAAGTCTTCGACGGCGAGACCGTCGGCGCCAGGAGATGCCGGCCGAACAGCTTGCCGAAGATATATTGCAGCACGTCGCTGCCTTGCACGGTGATGATCAGGAAAGCGATCAGCAACAGGTTGCGGCCTTCGAAGCCTGGCACCTCGAGCGTCAGCAGCGCCGGCACGTGGCTGACGCAGTAGACCGAAATCATGACGGCCCATTGCTGCGCCGAGACGCGCTTGAGAAAGCGCTCGGTGTCGCCGTGCAGCGCGGTGATCGCCGGCATCAGCAGGAAGCAGTAGACCGGGATGAAGATGGTGAAGAGCCCGTACCAGGCGGTCCACACCAGCCAGTACTGGAACGGGATAACGATGCCGAACATGCCGAGCAGCACCCAGTGGTCGCTGCGGCGGCTGTGGGTCAGCGTCACGAATTCGCGCAGCGCGGCGAAGGAAATCAGCGCGAACAGGATGGTCATGCCGGGGCGGCCGAAGAAGAAGGCGACGGTGATCGCCACCACCATCACCCACCAGGCATTGATGCGCTGGGTGAGGTTGACCAGCGTCGGCGACAACGGCTTTGGCGCGCGCCATGACAAGACGCCGGCGACGACGCTGGCGCTGATCAGCACCGCCAGCAGGCCGACAATCAGAATGAGGGTTTCGTGCATCATCGGCAGCATTTTGCCTTGGTCCTCAATCGTCTCGCTGCGGCCGGGGGTTCAGCGCCAGCAGCGTTTCGCGGGCGCGGTCGAGAAAGGCGCGGCGTTCCTCAACCGGTTGAATGGCGATCGGCGCGCCGAAGACGACGCGGCAAAGCAGCGGCACCGGCACGAATTGCCCCTTGGGCAGCACCCGCGACATGTTCTCGATCCAGCACGGGATAAGCTCGACATCGGGTCGCGCCATCGACAGATTGTAGAGGCCTGAGCGGAACGGCAGCACCGGTTCGTCGGTCATGTTGCGCGTGCCTTCGGGAAACAGGATCAGCGAATGGCCCTGGTCGAGCACCGACAGCATGATCGAGATCGGGTGCTGCGTTTCGTCCGTCCATTGCCGGTGGATCAGCACGGAAGACAGCATGTCCTCGGCGATGAAACGGCGCAGCCGCGTCTTGCCCCAATAATCGGCGGCCGCCACCGCATGGGTACGGGCGCGTTCCTTCTCGCTGAGGCAGGCCGACAGCAGGATGAAATCGCCGTGGCTGGCATGGTTGGCGAAGTAGATACGCTGCCGGTCCGATGGCTGGCTGCCGTTCCAGATCGGCCGCACGCCGGTGACCACCCAGGCCAGTGCCGACAGGCCGACCGAGGTCACCGTCTGCAGCAGGGTATAGGTGCTGACGCGAAGCTTTGTCATGGACGGGCTCAAAAGAATGCCGTGACGACCGAGGCCGCCGCGAACAGGCTGAAGGCGATACGCTGCTTGGCGAGCAGGCGGCGCGTGCCGGCCATCCGCTGGTCGAGCGAGCGGCCGCCGGCCGCCGTGGGTTTCATCCGCATGCGCGCCAGCACGTCGTCGATCGCCGCACCGCCGCCCGCCTCGCTGGCGTGGCTGGCCATCAGCCGGAACAGCAGCGCGTCGAACAAAAGCAGGGCCGAGAGAATAATTGTGGCTATGGCACCCGCGGCGGCGATCAGCCAGGCCGCCGCGGATAGCGACGATGTTTGCGGCGCAGCCGCCAGCCCGATGACCGGCGCTGCCAGCAAGGCAGCAGCAATCAACAGCAGCGGCCATGCCACCTGCACCATCAGCCCGGCGGCGAACGCTTCGGCCCTGTCACGATAAGCGGTCATGTCGCCGCGTCCACGCCAAGATGCACTGGCCGGCCCGCGGCGGCGAGCTTGCCTCGCGCCTGATCCGGCGTGGCGGCCCGGCCGCTGGCGACCAGCCACTCGGCGACGACGGCAGCGCTGCGCTGGAAGCCGAGCGCACAGCAGACCAGCACCGTGCCCTTACTCTGCGCCGTCTCGATCGCCGCCACCGCTTGCGCACGCGCCTCGCGAGACGGCGGCAAAAGGTCGACCATGGGCAGGCTCACCCAGCGGATCGAGGCGCCACGCGGCCTTTCCAATTCGCCGGCAAGGTCGATCACCGTGCCGAAGGCGGCTTCGGCGGCGGTCGGAAAACGGCCAAGGGAAACGCCGTCGGCGATGACGATCTGCGCCGGAAACTTTCGCGTCCATGCCCACACATTGGCCTTGGCGCCAAGGCGGTAGGGCCAAAGCAGAACACGGCTGGCCAGCGACACGCGGCCATCGGCTGTTTTCTGGAACACTTTGGCGCCGGCGCCGGCATAGGCGAAAGCGACGATGGCCAGCGCCAGTGCCGGCCACAACAGGATGAGCCACAGCGCCGAGGTCAACGCGCCGGCAGCGGCGCCGGCCAGCGCAAGGGTTGCGCCGAGCGCATACAACAGAGCCAGCCGCCGCGCCTTCGGGTCAGCGCTCAGGCGGAAGCCGGCGAACGGCAGCGCGCCGTCGCGCGGAAACAGCCACAGCGCGAAAAGGCCGAGCAGCGCGCCGGTCGGAATGTCGATGAAATGGTGCTGCCACGTCGTCAGCACCGAGGCGCCGATCAGGAAACACCAGACATGCCAGGCGACGCCGGCGATGCCGGTCAATCTGTGACGCCAATGGTCCCAGATGATGACCAGCAGCGCAATGTGCAGCGACGGCGCCTGGTTGAAGGGTTTGTCGAAGCCGCCGAGTACGGCGAACATGAAACCGGGCAGGCCGCTCGTCTGCGGGCGCACGAAGGTCGCCGTCAGCGGGAACAGGATGAAGCAGGCGACGGCGACGAGCTGCGCCGTCAGATAGCGGCCGGCAAGGCGGTCGACGCCGCTCTTCGAATTGTTCAACAGCAGCGACAGGCCATAGAACAGATTGATCGACCAGTAAGGCACGATCGTCCAGGCAAGGAACGGGACGCCATGCTCCCAGCCGAAGACGATGCTGCCGACGTCGTCGCGCCGCGACGCCAGCCAATTGGCGAAGCCGTAGGTGGCGTAGAAGAACGGCGCCAGAAATGCCAGCCACAGTGCGGCGCGCAGGACTATCCCGGGATACGGCTCGCGCGGCAAGGCCGGAAGGGCAGGGGCATCGCGAGGAAAGGCAGAAGCAGGCAAGTCCATGTTCAGACGCGCCGCGCGACCGAAACGGTGAAGATGCCCCACTGGTCGATGCGCTGGTCGAGCTTCTCGAAGCCGGCGGCCGCCACCAGCTGGTCCATCTCGGGCTGCGTGCGGCGGCGCATCACCCAGGCCTGGCCGCCGCGGTGCGAGGTCAGGCTGCGCGCGATCATCTCGAGCTGCGGATGCCAGGGCTGGTTGGTGTAGACGAGCAGGCTTCCGGGCTGCATGGCGCTGGCCAGTCCACCGAGCGAGCGGGCGATCATGGCATTGTCGGAAAACAATTCGTAGAGCCCCGAGACGATGGCGAGATCCGGCGCCGGGTCGAGCCCGGCCAGCATCGTGGCGTCGAAGGCGTCACCTTGATGAAACGAGACGCTCGCCGGCAGCTTGCGCTCGGCGATCAGCTTGCGGCCGAGCGAGACGTTGAGCTCGGAGAAATCCTGCAGCCGTACGCTTGCCGGCGGCTCGGCGCATTTCTGCACGGCATCGAGCACGTAGCGGCCATGGCCGGCGGCGATATCGACGATATGGACCGGCCGGCCGGCGGCCTTCAGCGTCTCAGCGGCGCTGCCGATCAGCTCTTCCAGATGCAGCTTGCGCTGGCGGATGCCGCGCCAGCCGATGGCGTCGAGAAAGGTGCGGTCGATCATGCGGCCCATGGGGCTGATGCCGCGCGCCTCGTTCTCGTAGACATAGTCGAGCGTCGAGCCGGAATCGAAGCCGGTGACGATGCCCGTCTTCATGCCGGACGACAGCCAGGCGCCCATGCGGATCGAGGCGCGGCTCATTGCCCAGTAGAGGCCCCTTAGCGACAGCAGCGGCAGCGGCGAGGCCAGCCGGTCGGCCTCGTCGCGTGTGTAGCCGGCGCGGTCGGCCTCGGTCAGGTCGACCGGCTTTTCCGGCGCAGCGAATTGCCTTTCGAGGAAAGGCCCGATCAGGTCGAGTGCCTTGTGGCGGTCGCGCTCGCCAAGCGTGTCGTGGAAGAAGCTGGGCAACACATGCCGCTCCTTGGCCGGGCTCGCCAGGTTGACGAAAAACTCGTGCTGCGGTCCATGCCGCACCACCCAGTCGCTGCCCGAGATCAGAACCTGTGTCGGCACGGTGATGGCACGGGCGTCGGCGACGATGCGCGCGGCATGATCGTAGAGCTCGACCAGGATGTTGGAGGCGATTGGCCGGGTGATCAGCGGGTCGGCGTCGAAGGAGGCGATGCGCTCGGGGTCATGCGTCAGGAATTTCGCCTTGACGTAGGAATTGACGAAGAAGCGGCCCTTCAGCTTCTGCCACAACGCAATGCCTTGCTTGGCCAAGGGCACGTAGAGCTTGACCGAGAAGGCCGGCGAGGCCAGCACCAGGGCGCGAATGTCGGGCGCATAGTCATGCACCCAGGCGGCGGCAAGCACGGCGCCGAAGGACTGCGCGATCAGCGCAATGTCGCGCCGGGCAAAACCGTCACTGCCGATCTCGCGCACGAAACAATCGATGTCGCGCACCAGCGCGGCAAACGACGGCGCATAGCCGCGTTCGCCGGCGGAGCGGCCATTGCCGCGCGCGTCCCAGGCATAGAAGGCGTGGTCGGGCATCTGGAGCTCGTCGACCAGATGTGCCATGCGGCCGCCATGCTCGTGGCCGCGGTGGAACAGCAGGATGGCACCCTTGCGGTTTTCCGACAGTGCCGGCCAATAGCGATAGAAGATCTCGGTGCCGTCATGGCTCTTGAAGCTGCGCTCATGCGCCACCCGCTCGATGTTGGCTGGAGCCACGGCGGCAACCGTCTGTTGGTGAAGCATGTTGTTCTCCCTGGCGAGACCGGAATTCAGCTGCCGCTCCCGTTAAGGCCGCTGCGTATCCGGTTGATGGCGGTCACCAGCGAGAGTGTAGCCATGGCCGGAAACACGAGCGGCGTGAGCGCCGGGACCCACAGGCCGGACGCGATAAGCACGGCGAGGATGCCGAGCGCCAGCGCCCGGTCGCTTTTGCCGAACGGGCCGGCATAGTTGCGCCCGGTTCCTGCGGCGATGCCGAGCACGCCGGCGAACTCCGTAATCATCGCCGCGATAGCAAATGCAACGACGCCCCAGGCAGGAAAAAGGACGGCAAAAGCCAGGATCAAAGCGAGATCGGAGACAACGTCGCAGAGCTCGTTGAGATACATGCCGAGCTTCGAGGCCTGGCCATGTTCCCTTGCGAGCATACCGTCGATCGCATTCAGCGCCATTCGCATAAACAGCACGAGCGGCATCAGCAGAAAGACCACGCGGTGGCCGGCAAGGGCTGCCACCACAAGGCCGGTGGCGAGCGAGAGGGCCGCGGCCAGCAGCGTGATCTGGTTGGCGGTGATGCCCGCCCTGGCCAGGCCGTCGGCAAGCGGCCGCAGCCTGGCCTGGAAGGCCGGTTTCAGCGCATAAAGCGTCGGCATATGCGAACCCCCCGGCCGCGGTGCAAAGTGATGTTGGCGAGGATGGTCAATTGGCGCGCAAGACGCAAGCGCGGCGCCCTGCCACTTTTCGACATCCGGTTGCGTCGGCGCTAGCTTTCGCTGTCGCCACTGTCGCCCGGGAACCGTGCGGGCAAGCTTTCTTCGGCCGCCGCCCAGGCGCGACTATGATAACGCCGCAGGATGAGAATGCATGTCGCGAAGACCGCCAGCCCGCAAATCACGCCGGGCGACATGCCTCCGCCGAAAGCGGACTTAGCAACGATGCCCGCGAAGACGCCGGCGATGGCGCCGTTGATCGTGCCCACCATCCCCGCGGTGGTCATGAAATATTGCAGCGGCGAGGGCCTGAGACCTTTGTCGACCAGCACCGCCGAGGGGTCGTCATGCGTGGAATTGACAAGGTATCTTTGCAGGACGGGCGCCAGTTCGACGAAATAGTGGCGGATCCTGGCCATGCCGCGGGCATGCACCATGTCCTCGATGGCAACCTGCACCGCGCGCACGAAGGTGACCAGCCCGATGAAGAAAAGGCAAGGCAGCAAGATCAGGCTGAACAACACGAACGGCCTGCCCATCTCCGTGACCTGCGCGACGAAGGACAAGGCAATCGTTGCGCTCGAGACCGAGGTCAGGAACAGATCGGCTCGCTGGTTCGCTTCCTGAATGGTCGCGGCGCGAGCGTTTTGCAGCACGAAATGCTCGGTCGTCAGGCACTGCAGGGCGTGCTGCGCCTGGTCAGGCGGAACCGGAGTGTCGGGAGAACGGGTCATCGACATTTGCCCCCCTCTGCCCGCCGGAACCGGCAGGGCAGAAGGGGCGTCGTCCTGCTGCGAGCCATCAGGACTTGCCGTTGCCGTCGTTGATGGCGATACGCTTGGCCTTGGCCTGGGCGCGCTCCGTCTTCGGCAGCGTTACGCTGAGCACGCCGTTCCGGAACGCCGCGTTCACCTTGTCTTCGTCGACTTCGTAGCCGAGCGGGATCCGCCGCTCGAAACGGCCATAGAAGCGTTCGGAGAACTGCCTGTCCTTGTCCTCGGTCTCTTCGCGCTTCTCGCCGCGCAGCGTCAGCACGCCGTCCTCGAGCAGCAGCTCGACGTCCTTCTCGTCCATGCCGGGAATCTCGGCGGTGACGCGGATCTCCTTTTCGCCATCGGAGATTTCGACACTCGGCCAGCTGGCGCGGGCAGCGGAGAGGCCACCGAGCGACGGCAGCCGCGTGTCGAAGCCGCGGAACGCCTCGTCGAACAGGCGGTTCATTTCGCGATGCAGCGCCAGGAAGGGATCGCGATCGCCGTGGCGGAACAGGCTGGGGGCCTGATTGTTCTCCCGGCCCCAGGGAATGAAATCACGAATAGCCATTGCATAGTCTCCTTTCTCGACCGGTGCGTTCAGGCGGCCTGCATGTTTGCTTCGACCTGCGCGACCTTCGGCCCGGTCTTCGGCGCGGCGACGTCGGTCGCGATGGCGATGCGCCGCGGCTTCATCTCCTCGGGTACCTCACGTACCAGATCGATGCTGAGCAGGCCGTTGTCGAGCGAGGCGCTTGCGACCTTGACGTGATCGGCAAGCTCGAAACGGCGGGTAAAGGGCCGTGCGGCGAGGCCACGATGCAGATACTCCGCGTTATCCGGATCCTTGTACCGGCCCGAGACGATCAGGAGGTTCGGCTCGTGGGTTATCTCGAGGTCGTTCTCGGAAAAGCCAGCGACGGCGATGGTGACGCGGTAGTTGCTCTCGCCGCTGCGCGCGATGTCATAGGGCGGCCAGGCGTCGAAAGCCTGCGGAGCATTTTCCAGCAGGTTGAAGACGCGGTCGAAGCCGATGCTCGACCGATAGAGCGGGGAAAAGTCGAATGCGGTTCTCATAGCTACATCCTCCATCGAGCAACATAGATACGAGGAGCGCCAAAGAGCTGGCGCTCCCTGGTTTCACCGGCCCCGTTTCGGCGACCGGTGCCTTCGATCTGGTTACTGTCCGCCGCAAGTCAAGACCCGGTGGCTTTCGCGTTGCCGGTTTTTCGGGCCGGTTTTTCGGTCGGTTCGGCGAGGCTGCCAATCTCCCCGCTTGCGGAGAGATGTCCGGCAGGAGATTGCCTGTTTGCCCGCTGGCTTCAATCGCCAACGCCGACTTCCCCGGCCGGTTATTGTCGGCCGCAGGTCAAGACACAGATTCTTGTGTTGCCGGGCCCATTCCCGGCACTCGCAGATGGAGCTGACCATGACACGCGACGAGATCATTTCTGTGCTGGGCCCGGTCGACGACGCCGTCATCGCCGACATTGCGGCGACGGACGGGACGGTCCAGGAATTGCGTGAGGCCCTGGCCTGGATCGCCGCCGACGAGGCGCTGGTGAACGAGGGCCGACCGCTGCCGACGGCAAGAGTAGCGATGCTGATCGAACTGCTGCAAGGGCCGGACGAGGAAGAATAACCGGCTGTTGCCGCGATGCTCTTGAACCGCGCAAAGAGACGACCACCTTCGGCGGCGCCGGCCGGCCGTCGGTGCCTGCCAGCATAACGTTGCTTGCTCAAACAAGAAGACGATCAGAAAACAAGGAGGAAGTGATGGACGACGTCCGCTTTGCCGAGCCGATCACGTTGAAATTCCAATCCAGCGAGCGCAAGGCCGCCAGCAGTTGGGAAGCCATCGAATGCATGCGCCAGCAGTGGGCGGACCGTGCACGCGGCCGGAGTTGGCGCGCCGCCTATCGGACCTGCCGCGACGCGCTCGACGGTTGGCGTACCGCGCGTGATGCGCGCAAGGCCTTCGTCAGGGCGGCGCGCAAGGCCGGATTGCTCGCATCGGCCCGCAAGCCTGTCGACCACGCCGGCTGGCCCGGACCCCGTCCGATATCGTGAGATCCAAAACAAGTGGGGGAGAGGCAGCTGCCTTTCCCCCACCTCGGAGCTTTGTCTGCTGTCTAGCGGCAGATTGGCTTGCTCCTCAGTGGACGGTGATAATGCCGTTTACGGCCCGCCATTCGGAGGGCTGGATCAGGTGATGATGGGCGACGCGCACCGAATGCAGCGGGCCTTCGATCTCGCGCTCCCAGAAATCGAGGAAATGCTTCAGCGTCGGGAAATCGGGGGCAATATCGTATTCCTGCCAGATGTAGAGCTGCAGCAGGCTCCGATGATCGGGCAGGCGGTAGTGGATCTCCGCCGTGGTGAGGCCAAACCCTTGCATCTGGAGCTGAAAGTCCCTGCTGGTCATGCGAGCTGTCCTTTTCAATGAACCTCAGTCTGCAAAACGCCTCGCCTTCCACATAGGTTCCAGCTCGCCGCGAGCGGCTCCGGTAACGGACCGATTTTGGAAATCCCGCTAAAATTTCAAGCGTCATCGCGCTGGCAACGGCGGATGTGCGAGCAATTACAGCGCATTGGCACTCTCAGGTGTCGAGTGCTAAAATTTTTGCGCGATCCTCTTGAAAGCTGAAAAAGGCGCGACTAGTTCGTATGCGCGCGATGGCTGATGAAGGGGTCGCGCACCCCGTGCCGGGCCGATTATTGCCGGTCCGGTCAGGAGGATGTTCGAAAATCTGTTTGTCCCGAGAGGAGAACGATATGACGTTCCGTCCATTGCACGACCGCATCCTGGTCCGCCGCATCGAGGTCGACGAGAAGACCGCCGGCGGCATCATCATCCCCGACACCGCCAAGGAGAAGCCGCAGGAGGGCGAGGTCATTGCGGCCGGTCCGGGCGCGCGCGACGACAGCGGCCAGTTGCAGCCGCTCGACGTCAAGGTCGGCGACCGTATCCTGTTCGGCAAATGGTCCGGCACCGAGATCAAGCTCAATGGCGAGGATCTGCTCATCATGAAAGAGAGCGACGTGCTGGGCGTTATCGAGGGCGCCGGCGAGATGATGAGGGCCGCCTGAGCGGGGCCTGAACAAGCATTCCAGTCAACGAAAAGCTGCCTATTCGAAGGAGTGATCCAATGGCTGCCAAAGATGTGAAATTTCATACCGAAGCCCGCGAGAAAATGCTGCGCGGCGTCGATATTCTCGCCAATGCGGTGAAGGTAACGCTCGGTCCCAAGGGCCGCAATGTCGTCTTCGATAGGTCGTTCGGCGCCCCGCGCATCACCAAGGACGGCGTGACTGTCGCCAAAGAAATCGAGCTGGAGGACAAGTTCGAGAATATGGGCGCGCAGATGGTGCGCGAGGTCGCCTCGAAGACCAGCGACACCGCAGGCGATGGCACCACGACCGCGACGATTCTTGCTCAGGCCATTGTCAGGGAAGGGGCCAAGGCGGTCGCTGCCGGCATGAACCCGATGGATTTGAAGCGCGGCATCGACAAGGCGGTCGACGCCGTCGTCGCCGACCTGAAATCCAATGCCCGCAAGGTGACCAGGAACGACGAAATCGCTCAGGTCGGCGCCATCTCTGCCAATGGCGATGCCGAGATCGGCCGCTTCCTCGCAGAGGCGATGGAAAGGGTTGGCAATGAGGGTGTCATCACTGTCGAGGAAGCCAAGACCGCTGAGACTGAGTTGGAAGTGGTCGAAGGCATGCAGTTCGACCGTGGCTATCTCTCCCCCTATTTCATCACCAACCAGGATAAGATGCGCGTCGAACTCGAAGAACCTTATGTGCTGATCCACGAGAAGAAGCTGTCCAACCTGCAGGCCATGCTTCCTGTGCTCGAAGCCGCGGTGCAATCCGGCAAGCCGCTGTTGATCATCGCCGAGGACGTCGAAGGCGAGGCGCTGGCGACGCTGGTCGTCAACAAATTGCGCGGCGGCCTGAAGGTTGCGGCCGTCAAGGCGCCGGGCTTCGGTGATCGCCGCAAGGCCATGCTCGAAGACATTGCCATCCTGACCGGCGGCACGGCGATCTCGGAAGACCTCGGCATCAAGCTCGAGAACGTCACACTAGAGATGCTCGGCCGCGCCAAGAAGGTGCTGATCGAGAAGGAGAACACCACCATCGTCAACGGTGCCGGCCGCAAGGATGAAATCCAGGCGCGCATCAGCCAGATCAAGGCGCAGATCGAGGAAACCACCTCCGACTACGACCGCGAGAAGCTGCAGGAGCGGCTGGCCAAGCTCGCCGGCGGTGTCGCAGTCATCCGCGTCGGCGGCTCGACCGAGATCGAGGTCAGGGAGCGCAAGGATCGCGTCGACGACGCCATGCACGCCACACGCGCGGCGGTCGAGGAGGGTATCCTGCCCGGCGGCGGCGTGGCGCTGCTGAGGGCGGCGAAGGCGCTCGATAACGTCGTCGTCGACAATCCCGATCAGAAGACCGGTGTCGACATCGTGCGTCGCGCCATCGAAGCGCCGGTGCGCCAGATCGCCGAGAACGCCGGTGCGGAAGGTTCGATCATCGTCGGCAAGCTGCGCGAGACGACCGACTTCGGCTATGGCTGGAACGCCCAGACCAACGAGTTCGGCGACCTGTACGGGCAGGGCGTCATCGATCCGGCCAAGGTCGTGCGCACTGCGCTGCAGGGTGCCGCCTCTGTTGCCGGCCTGCTGGTGACGACCGAGGCGATGGTGGCCGAGAAGCCGAAGAAGGAAACGCCCATGCCTCCGATGCCCGGCGGTGGCGGCATGGACTTCTAAGGTCAGGCTTCCAAAGCGCGATTTCGAAACGGCAGATGGACCGTGTCCGCCAAAGGCGGGCACGGTTTTGCCGGTCCGGGAACTGATGCTGAGCAGGTGTTGCCATGGATATGACGGACAGTTTTGGAAAGATCGCGGCGCCGACCCGCCCGAAGAACGATTTCAACTATGAAACCGATTGCAGGGCGGCGCTGGCGCCTTTGGTCGACGGCTTGCTGGATATGGCTGCGTCGGCCGGCTGGGATCGCCGCAAGGCGGCCTACACGCTGATGTTTCTGGCGGCTCAACGCGTGGGAGCCGGCATGGAGGAGCGCAAATGATCGCGGCGCGGATGCGCGATTGCCTGCTCTAGTGGGGCGATTGGCAGCTTCGCCGACAGCGCTCTAAGCCATCGGCAGCAGCCGGCGCATGATCAGCGAGGCGCGGCCTTCCACGCCATGCGCGGCCTCCCTGCGCTCGACCACTTCGAAGCCGTGCTTGCGATAGAAGGCGATTGCGCGGTCGTTGCCCTCGATCACTTCCAGTGCGATGCTGGGAATACCCGCATGCGCGGCAAGAACGGCGAGCAGCAGGTCGGCGGCAAGGCCGGTGCCGTACTCGCCTTTGTCGATATGGAGCCGCTCGAGCATGACCTCGCCCTTGTCGTCCATCGCCGCCATCGCGTAGCCGGCGAGCGAGCCGTCAGCCCGCTCGGCGACGAAGGACATCTTGTTGTCGTTCCTGAGCTCGGCCGCCAGCCGCTCCGGCGCGTGCTTCTCATCCGAAAGCCGTGCCGTGGTCTCGGCACCCAGGATGGGCGAATAGGTGTATCGCCAGGACTCTCCAAGGAGCCGCGACACCTTCGGCACGTCCTGTTCGGTCATGGTTCTTATCTGGGTCATTGGCACCTCGCCTCAGAAACCTGCCCCTTTTGAGCGGAGATGTCCGGCAGGACAGAGGGGTGCCGTCCCGCCGACCATGCACGGCCGAGTCCAGCGCGCATCCGCGCCGGCCACCATCACTATATGCTGGCAGACATTGTCGATATCGCGAATGACGTCGTCGTTCCAGAAGCGCAGGATAGTCTAGCCGCTGCTCTCCAAATAGGCGCTGCGTATCCTATCCCGCTCGGTGTGCTCAGCGTCGGCGTGCTGGCTGCCATCGACCTCGACGACGAGGCCGTGCGTCGGACAGGCAAAATCCACAATGTAGGGCCCAATCGGCACCTGCCGGCGAAAGCTCAAATCCATCAGCCGATGCGCGCGAAGCTCATTCCACAGTTTCAGCTCGGAGTCGGTCATCACGCGACGCATGGATTTTGCATTCTTGCGCTGGCGTGACGGAACGAGATCGTGCCCCACTAGGCGCCCCTGTCTTCGTGATTGGCGAAGTCATGGGTGACCGCCGATCTCCCCCCTTGCGGGGGAGATGCCCGGCAGGGCAGAGGGGGGGTGCTGTCCCGCCAGCTTGTCAGCCATTTGCAGTCTAATCCTCCTGCTGGAATGGGCTTGGAAGCGGCTCACATTGAGACGTTGGCGATCCTTCCCACCCCCCTCTGTCCTGCCGGACATCTCCCCCGCAAGGGGGGAGATTGGCTGTTGCCAGCGCTTTCGCCAACCTCCTGCTGCCTTGCAGCGAAAATCGTCGCTCCTCCACCATCACCGCCTTACCCGCGATTTCAGCCAGCGGTCGAAGGCCACGGCGAGGATGAGGATCAGGCCGATGACGATGCTTTGCGTGTAGGACGAGACGTTGTTGAACTGCAGCCCGTTCTGCAAGACGCCGATCAGTCCTGCACCGACCACCGTGCCGCCGACGCTGCCGATGCCGCCGAACAGCGAGGTGCCGCCGATGACGACCGCCGAGATCACCGTCAGCTCGTAGCCGATGCCGGCGACGGCTTCGGAGGAGTTGAGCCGCGCCGACAAAACGAAGGCGGCAAGGCCGGCGAAGAAGCCGACGATGATGTAGACCGAGATCAGGATGCGGTCGACCCGCAGGCCGGAGAGCCGCGCGGCCTCGGCATTGCCGCCGACGGCGTAGACGGCGCGACCGTAGCGCGTGTAGCGCAGCACGATGTGGCACAGGATTGCGGCAATCGCGAAGATGATCGCCGGCACCGGCACCGGGCCGATCAGGCCGGTACCGAACCAGCGCATCGAGGCGTCGAAGCCGGAGATCGGACCGCCATTGGAGATTGTCAGCGTCAGGCCGCGAAACACGGTGAGGCCGCCGAGCGTGACGACGAAGGGCGGCACTTTCAGCCTGGTGATGGCAAAGCCCTGGGCGCCGCCGGCCACGGCGCCGACGACGACGGCGGCGAGAAGGGCGGCGAACCAGCCATAGCCTTGCGTGCCCGTTGTCGACAGCGACAGCGTGTTGGCGGTGCCGCCTTTGGCTACCACGGCCGCGACCATGCCACAGAAGGCGAGCAGCGAGCCGACCGACAGGTCGATACCGGCGGTCAGGATGACGAAGGTCATGCCGAGCGCGATCAGCCCGGTGATCGAAATCTGGCGCATGATGTTGAACAGGTTGATCGGGTCGATGAAGCTCGGCTTCAGCACGGTGAAGACGACGATCAGCAACGCCAGGAACATCAGTGGGCCGAAGCTCATCAGCAGGCGCGCAATATTGACGCCGCCGCGCTGGCTCCGTTCGGTCGTGCTGGTCATTGCGTTGCTTCCTGCTTCTGGTCGAGCGCCATCAGTTCCATCAGTTTCTCCTCGGTCGCCTCGATGCCGGGCATCTCGCCGGTGATGCGCCCGCGCCGCATGGTGACGATCCTGTCCGACACCGCAAGCACTTCGGGCAGTTCCGACGAGATCATCATGATGGCGATGCCGCGCGCCGCGAGCTCCACCAGGATCTGGTGCACCTCAGCCTTGGCGCCGACATCGACACCACGCGTCGGTTCATCCACGATCAGCACTTTGGGGTCGCGCGCCAGCCAGCGGGCAAGGATGACCTTCTGCTGGTTGCCGCCGGACAGTCCCTCGATCGCCTGCTCGGGCGAGGCCATGCGGATCGACAGCGTCTTCCTGTAGTTCGCCAACGCCTCGCGCTCGCGCCGCTCGGCCATGAAGCCGACATTGGAGTAGCGGTCGAGCGCGGCGATCGAGAAATTGGTGAGGATGGCGAGTGCGGCGAAGATTGCCTGGTGCTTGCGGTCCTCCGGCACCAGGCCGATGCCGAGCTCGATGGCATCGGCGGGTGAGGCCGGCGCGATCGGCCTGCCGTCGAGCCTGATGGTGCCGGCGGCAATGCGGTCGGCACCGAAGATGGCGCGGGCGAGCTCGGTGCGGCCGGAGCCGACGAGCCCGGCGACGCCGAGGATTTCGCCGGCCTTGAGGTCGAGATCGACGCCTTCGAGCACGATGGCGTGCGGCGCCTGCGGATCGCGCACCGTGCGCAGGCCGCGCACCGAGAGCCGGACGTCGCCGGCGACATCGCGCTGGGTCGGCCTGGCATAGAGCTCGGAAGCGGCACGGCCGACCATCTTCTCGATGATCTTCGGCAGCTTGATCGGCCCGCCTTCGCGGTCGAGATGGCCGGCCAGCCTGCCGTCGCGCAGCACCGTCATGCGGTCGCAGATCGCCGATGCCTCTTCCAGCCGGTGGGTGACGAACATGATGGCGACGCCGTCCTTGCGCAGCCGGCCCATGATCGACATCAGCCTGTGCACTTCGGTTTCGGTCAGCGCCGAGGTCGGCTCGTCCATGATGATCAAGCGGCTCTTCAGCGACAGCGCGCGGGCGATCTCGACCAGCTGCTGCTCGGCCACCGACAGCGCCGACACCGGCGTCGCCGGGTCGAGGTCGAGGCCGACGCGAGCGATGATCGCGCGCGAATCTTCCTCCATCTTCCGCCAGCTGACCAGCCCGAACCGGCCGAGCGGCGCGCGGCCGATGAAGATATTCTCCGCCACGGTCAGCGTCGGGATCAGGCTCAGTTCCTGGTAGATTGTTACGATGCCGTGGCGCTTGGCATCCTGCGGATTGTGCGGGCTGAATTCGACCCCATCGAAGACGATGCGGCCGCTGGACGGCGGCATCACGCCGGACAGGATCTTGAGCAGCGTCGATTTGCCGGCGCCGTTCTCGCCGAGCAGGCCGAGTATCTCGCCGGGGCGGACTTCGAGCGAAACGTCGTTCAGCGCGGTGACGCCGGCAAAGCGCTTGGTCACACCCTCGACGATGAGGAGGGCGGGAGAGGGTGATGGCTCCAAGGCTTCGGCTGGCAAAGGATGCTCCTTCGATGCAATTCACGCCGCGCTTGAACACCCCCCCTCTGTCCTGCTGGACATCTCCCCCGCAAGGGGGAGATCGGATGTCACGCCGGCTTTAGCCAATTTTCGATCTTGCAGAAGAGGCGAGGCCAATGAAGCTGCCAATCTCCCCACTTGCGGGGGAGATGGCCGGCAGGCCAGAGGGGGGTGCTGTCCCGCCGGCTTCGCCTACTTCGTCTCGCCCAGCCTTTCCGCCTTGTCGAGATTGTCCTTGCCGATGACGATCGGCGTCAAAAGCACCAGCTTTTCCTTCGGCTCGGTCTTGTCCCTGGCGTAGGCGACCGCGATCTGCACCGCGGTACGCGACTGCTCGCCGGGGAATTGCTCGACCGTGCCGGCCAGCTTGCCGTCGCGCACGGCGACCAGCGCTTCGGGAAGCGCGTCGAAGCCGTAGATCTTGACGTCGGTGAAGTTGCGCGCCGCGCAGGCTTCGACCGCGCCGAGCGCCATGTCGTCATTGGCGCAGATGATCGCGTCGGGCTTGCCGTTGGCGGCAAGGCCGGCCTCGGTGACGGACAGCGCCTCGGCGCGGGCGAAGTTGGCGGTCTGCTCGAAGATGATTTGGTACTTATCCTTCATCGGATCGAGGACGTTGTGCACACCCTTGTTGCGGTCGATCGCCGGACCGGCGCCGGGCTGACCCTGCAGATGGAAGATCTTGGCGCCGTTCGGGAACGCCGCCACCATGGCCTGTGCTTCGGCCTCGCCGCCCTTGACATTGTCGGCGCCGACATGGGCGAGGATGCCTTCGACGCCCTCGACGCGGCGGTCGATGGTGACGACGGGAACGCCGGCCTTCACCGCTTCCTCGATAGCTGGGGCCAGCGCGTTGACGTCGAGCGGCGAGATGACGATGGCGTTGACCTTCTGCACGAGTGCCGCCTCGATATCGGCGGTCTGCTTGGGCGCCGAGTTCTGGCCGTCGCTCTCGATCAGGTTGACGCCCTGCGCCTGGGCTTCCGCCTTGATCTGGTTCAGCATGTGCACGAAGAACGGAAAGCCGAGGCTCGGCACCGAACCAAGGATGGTCAGCTTGTCCTGGGCAAAAGCCAGTTGCGGAGCGGCCAGCGCCAAGGCGCCCATCGCCGCGGACGACAGCAGGAATTCACGTCTGTTGATCAATTTAGTCTCCTCCCAGATAAGCGCACGACCCCGAAACCGGAATGGGTTTTCCGGAAGGTTCCTTGCGTCGATTCAAAAATGGAGTGTCCTTTGAGCGCCCAACTCGTGTTTGAAGGGACGCAACGGCGCTCCAGCCGGTCCACCGCGACGTTCTCCTCCGCTCGATGCCGGCCGGCGGATGCTAGCCAAGGCCGGAGCTTTGCGCAAGAACGGGAGAAGGCAAGACCTACCGATCGATCATCACCATGGTGCGCTCGCCGTAGCGCGGACCGGCGACCTTGCCGGGCGCCAGCGCGTCGTCGAGCACCTGCATCTCGGCGGCGTCGAGCCTGATCGAAGCCGCGGCGACGTTCTCCTCGAGGTATTTTCTGCGCTTGGTGCCGGGGATCGGCACGATGTCGATGCCGAAGCCGCTCCCCTTGTGGAGCAGCCAGGCCAGCGCGATCTGGCCCGGCTTGACGCGCTTCGCCGCGGCAATGTCGAGCACGGTGGCTGCCGCCTGCATGTTGGCGTCATAGTTGGCGCCCTGGTAGCGCGGATCGCCGCGCCGGTAATCGCCCTGCGGATAGTCTTCGGCGCGCCTGACGTCGCCGGTGAGGAAGCCGCGACCGAGCGGCGAGAACGGCACCAGGCCAATGCCGAGCTGCTTCAGCAGCGGAATGATTTCCGGCTCCAGGTTGCGCTCCCACAGCGAATATTCGCTCTGCACCGCCGATACCGGATGCGCCGCATGTGCCCGGCGGATGTTGGCGGCACCGGCTTCCGACAGGCCGAAGAAGCGGACCTTGCCCTCAGCGATCAGCTCGCCGACAGCACCCGCCACGTCTTCGATCGGCACGGCCGGATCGACGCGGTGTTGGTACAAAAGGTCGATATGGTCGGTGGCGAGCCGGCTGAGCGAGCCCTCGACAGCCTCGCGGATATGCTCGGGCCGGCTGTCGCGCTCGGTGCCGATCTGCTTGCCGTTTTCGATGCGGAAGCCGAACTTTGTGGCGATCGTCACCGCATCGCGCCGGCCCTTCAGCGCGCGGCCGAGCAGTTCCTCGTTGGCGAGCGGCCCATAGACCTCCGCCGTGTCGAAAAACGTGCAGCCGAGCTCGATGGCGCGGTGCAGCGTGGCGATCGACTCCGCCTCGTCGGCCGGACCGTATGACTGGCTCATGCCCATGCAGCCGAGACCAATTGCCGAGACTTGCAGCCCTTGGCTGCCGAGTCTGCGCTTTGTCAATGTCATGTGAAGTTCTCCGGGTAAGCATCGCGTTCCAAACCGTCAGGTTCAATATAGCGCGCCGGGTCGGTTTCCACAGCCGATGGCTGACCGGCCATTTGATCCAGGTCAAAGTGCGCCGCATCGATGCGCTTACAGTGTCCGCTGTCTTGGGAAGGACGCAAGGGGGCGGGTGGTCCGGGCCGGAAAGGCCAGAAGCAGCTAGCTTCGGACCACCCGTGGATGGCGGGCCACGAACGATGAAGGTGTTGGCGAAGTCGGCCGCCGTAAATCAGACCATCAGTTGGCAGCAGTGCGCATATAAGACCAATCGCTGGCAGCGTAGCGGCCACCCCTTCGTGCCACGGCGAGCACGCGCCATGCGAAGGCTCCCTTATGACTTGAGAGAGCCACGTTCAGGCTCGAAATATCGACAAAGCCGGAATAGATTTCACTTGAACCAGATGGCACAAGTGCTAGCAACTCCACGAAGAAGCGCACTCCCTCTGGTTGCTGGCGTGCCGTCCACACTAGCTCGACACTATTTGCGCTGGAGCCAATCAACTCGCCATATCTAGGCGCGATGAGTATTGGAGCGGAAAGCGTCGCGGCCTTTGCGCCACCAGAGCGAATGGCAGTCAGGCGCGCGCGAGCAGCCGGGAGACCGGATGCTTTGAACCACGCACGGGCGAGATCGACGTTTTGCGGAACGCCTTGCCCTGCCTCGTAAAGCTGGCCGAGATTATATGCCGCTCTTCGAATGCCATGAGAGGCCGCACGCGCGTACCATGTGGCGGCTTGCGCCATATCCGGGGACACGCCGCGGCCGCTGTCAAGCATGATGGCAACATTGAATTGTGCTTCGGGCAGACCCGCTTCTGCAGCACGGCGGTACATGTCGAAGGCGAGCCGAGCACCTGTCGGCCCGCCCATCAAGTCTTGTCGCAGTGCCTCGCGAAACAAAGCACTCGGATCCTCGGCGCTAGCCGGCGTCACCGACTGTGCGAACGCGAGCAATAGACTGGCCGCGGTCACGAAGCGGCGCACGGCGTTAGCGCCAGGTGATCTCGACACGACGGTTTTCAGGTTCGGCAATACCCTCTTCGGTCGGAACCGCGAGTTCTGTTTCGCCTTTCGCCAGGACCTGGAACCGGTCGACCGGAAGTCCGCGATCGAGCAAAGCTTTCAGCACCGCTGTCGCCCTGCGCTGAGAAAGCAAGAGGTTCTGCGCTGGTGTTCCGGCACGATCGGCACTGCCAGTAACGATCATGACTTGCGGCTTGCCCTCGTTGAAGGCGCGAGACGCTTGATCGAGGACTTCTCTGTCCTTGGGAAGAATTGTGCTGCTGCCGGTGCCGAAATGGATGACCAATGGGGCCGGTCCACTTTGTGGTTTCGCGCTTTCCGGCGTCGCGGGCGAAGGCGGATCTGTTTGCGCGAAAGCAGATGTGCTTCCCAGCAGGACAATAAAGGCGAGATGGCGAACAAAGCAACTGAGGTTCATATCAGACTCCTGTTTTGCGCTACCTTACTAGTTACCGCCCGATTGCCACTTCGATAGTTCCGGGGCGGGGGAGTGAACCATCGTCTGCAAATGCGCGCTGGATGAGTGCAGCTTCCACAAGCCCAGCCGCTATACGCTCTGCGCTTGGTCGATCTTCATTATAAAAGTACATGACTTCGTTTGCCCGAGAGCTTGTGGGTGAATTGCCAGATTTTACGACGTCGAGCCCCTGGGCTCGCAGACTCCGCTCAAGGGTCGCCGCTCGTGTCCGCGCGGAATCGCGGTTACGCGCAAAGCGCAGAATGACTCGTGGAGTTGTATCTGGGGGCAGAACGATATCAGGCGATGTGCCGATGGTTGCGGTAGATTGAGGCTGAGACGATTCTTGAGGCTGAAATGCTTCAGCAAACTGCTTTTCAAGGCGATCCATCTGCTTTTCAAGGCGATCCATGCCGGCATGATTGTCCGTCGCCTGCCGCCGCAATTTCTCGATCTGAGCCACGAGCTCGGACCGCTGGCGATCGAGTGCGGCCGCATCCGGCGACGGCGCCCGGGCGACGTCGCTCACCTGCGCTCGCAACTGCGCCAGCTCCGTGCGATCGGCGGTCGCGTCCTGCCGCAGCTTTTCGATCTCGGCCACGAGCTCTGCCCGCTGGTGATCGAGCGTAACCGCATCCGGTGACGGTGCCCGAGCGATGTCGCTCACCTGCGCTCGCAACTGCGCCAGCTCCGTGCGGTCGGCGGTCGCCGCCTGCCGCAGCTTCTCGATCTGAGCCACGAGCTCTGCCCGCTGGCGATCGAGCGTAACCGCATCCGGTGGAGGTACCCGGGCGGCTTCTCTTACCTGCGTCCGCAGCTGCGCCACGGCCGCACGGTCGGCGGTCGCGTCCTGTCGCAGCTTTTCGATCTCGGCCACGAGCTCGGTCCGCTGGCGATCGAGCGCATCCGGCGGAGGCGCCCGGGCGGCTTCGCTCACCTGCGTCCGCAGCTGCGCCAGCTCAGCGCGGTCGGCGGTCCCCGCCTGCCGCAGCTTTTCGATCTCGGCCGCGAGCTCGGTCCGCTGGCGGTCGAGCGCATCCGGCGGAGGCGCTCGGGCGGCTTCGCTCACCTGCATCCGCAGCTGCGCCACGGCCGCACGGTCGGCGGTCGCCGCCTGCCGCAGCTTTTCGATCTCGGCCGCGAGCTCTGCCCGCTGGCGATCGAGCGCAACCGCATCCGGCGGAGGCGCCCGGGCGGCTTCGCTCACCTGCGCTCGCAACTGCGCCAGCTCCGCGCGGTCGGCGGTCGCCCCCTGCCGCAACTTTTCGATCTCGGCCGCGAGTTCAGTCCGCTGGCGGTCGAGCGTAGCCGCATCCGGTGGCGGTGCCCGGGCGGCTTCTCTTACCTGCGTCCGCAGCTGCGCCACTGCCGCGCGGTCGGCGGTCGCGTCCTGCCGCAGCTTTTCGACCAACTGGGGGAGGTTCGTGCTGTCGCCCGCCGCCACCTGCTGCAATTTTTCGATCTGACCCAAAAGTTCGGTCAGCTGGCGATCGAGCGTTGCCGCATCCGGTGGCGGCGCCCGGGCGGCTTCGCTCACCTGCGTCCGCAGTTGCGCCATGGTCGCGCGGTCGATCGTCGCGTCCTGCCGCAGCTTTTCGATCTCAGCCGCGAGCTCGGCCAGCTGGCGATCGAGCGGGGCGGCATCCGTCGAAGCCGCCTGGGCGGCTTCGCTCACCAGCTCCGTGTGATCGGCGGTCGCCTGCTGCCGCAGCTTTTCGATCTCAACTGCGGACGCAGTCGAGAGCGTAATTGTCGCGCCGACGATCAACATACTAGCCAAGAGTATTTTTTGCCAGTTGACACGAAACCAGCCCCTGGATTTCAGCAACTCGGCGCCGCTTGCAGGTGGAACCGCAGCTTTGAGGCCAATGTCTGTCCGTTTTCCGTGCGTCAAAAAAGCGACCTCGGTCGGGGGCTTGCTATCCCGCGACGCCAATTGGAAGACGTGCACCACGAGCCCACCCATAAATTCGAGCTTTCAGCTTCATCCATTCGAGCTTTCAGCTTCATCCATTCGAGGGATGCTTCATCCAGTCCGTGGAAGTGTCACGTCCTGATATATGGATGTCGGGCACTATGCGCCGGCGGTCGTTGGACGCTCGCTCGCCGAAATTGACACGACACCCCGTCTCAGCCATCCTTGAGCCGGCCGTCTTGTCTTGCGGCTCTGCGTGTATGAGCAAATTGCATGGCCAGTTCCGCTACCAGCCAAAAATCCAAGCGCGCCGCGGTGCGCAAGGCGCTCGAGGTCTACATCACCGCGCAGCGTTTTTCGGCCGGCGGCTACAGCGCGCGGGTGCTGGTCGACGGCGAGGCCTATTGGGTCGACGAATTCCGGCTCAGCCAGCTGCAGCAGGGCCTGTCGCCGGCCGAACTCGAATTGACACCGGCCACCGACGATTGAGCAGCGTGACCTCCCATCCTTCGTCATCCCAGGGCGGAGCAGGAGCGAAGCTACGTCGCGGAGACCCTGGGATCCATGCCGTGACATTGGAGCGCCGCTGCGATGGGATTTTGATGCTGCGCTCGTTGCTTTTGCCCACCACCTACGTCTAGTCCATGCCAGCTCCTTCGAAGCTCAAGGCCTATCGCGCCAAGCGCGAGTTCACGAGGACATCGGAACCGGCCGGCGGTCTGGTTGCCGGTGAGGGCAATCGTTTCGTCGTCCACAAGCATCACGCCACCGCCGATCACTACGATCTGCGCCTGCAGGTCGGCGACGTGCTGAAGAGCTGGGCGGTGCCGCGCGGCCCGTCGCTGAACCCGGCCGACAAAAGGCTGGCGGTCGAGACCGAGGACCATCCGCTCGAATATATCGACTTCGAAGGTGTCATTCCCGAAGGCGAATATGGCGGCGGGCCGATGATCGTCTGGGATACCGGCGTCTGGGCGCCGATGGACGATGTCGAGAAGAGCCTGCGCACCGGCTCCTTCAAGTTCCACCTCGCCGGCGAGAAGCTGAATGGCGGCTGGATGCTGACGCGGCTGAAACCGAAGCCCGGCGAGGATGAGGGCAAGAAGAACTGGCTGCTGTTCAAGGAGCGTGATCTCGCCGCCGACACCAAGCTCGACATATTGGAAGCCCGGCCGGAAAGCGTCAAATCCGGACGCCTCATCGAGGAACTGGTGGCAGCGCCGAAGCCTGCCGCCAAACCTGCCAGGCCGGTGGTGCTGAAACCCGGCGCTTTGCCGGGCGCCGTCAAGGCGCCGCCGCCTCCCCGGATCGAGCCGCAGCTGGCTACGCAGATTCCGAAGCCGCCGGGCGGAGATGACCCCGCGGCCCGAACGGGCGAAGTCTGGCTGCACGAGATCAAGTTCGACGGCTACCGCACCATGGCGCATGTTTCCGACGGGAAGGTCAGGCTGATCACCCGCGCCGGCCTCGACTGGACGAAGCGCTATGGCGACCTGCCGCTTGCATTCGCCAGGCTGCCGTGCCGCGAGGCGATCATCGACGGCGAGGTCGTCGCGCTCGACGCTAAGGGCATCAGCCGCTTCGCGCTTTTGCAGGACGCGCTGGCCGAAGGCGCCGGCAACAAACTCCACTTCTACGCCTTCGATCTTCTGAATCTCGACAGCTGGGACCTGAGACAAGCGCCGCTCCGCCGGCGCAAGGCGCTGCTTTCGCAACTGCTGTCCGGTCTCGGCGCCAACTCCGCGATCCAGCTCAGCGATCATGTCGAAGGCGACGGCCAGGCGCTCTATGACCAGGCATCCGAGATGGGGCTGGAGGGTGTCGTCTCCAAGCGCGCCACGGCGGTCTACCAGAGCGGCCGCACCAAGACCTGGACCAAGACCAAGGCGCTCCAGACCGGCGACTTTGTCATCGCCGGCTACACAGTCTCCGATGCGGCCGAGGGGTTGGCCGCACTCGGCCTCGGCGAATTCGAAGACGGCGAGCTGCACTATCGCGGCAAGGTCGGCACCGGCTTCGATGCCGCGACCGCCGGCCAATTGCTGGCGCGGCTGGAGCCATTGCGCGCCGGCGCGTCGGCGCCCGAAGGGGTTCCGCGCGAGATCATGCGCGAGATGAACTGGGTGCGGCCGCTGCTTTCGGCGCATATCCACTACGCCAACCGGACCACCGACAATGCGCTGCGTCATGCCGTGTTCCGCGGCCTGCGTGACGTCGGGCTGTCGACGCCGGTTTCGGCCAAGCGCAAGCGGCTGATCGCCGAGGCCGACCTTGCGACAATCTGGGTGACCAACCCGACGCGGCGGCTGTTCGGCAAGACCGGCCCGACCAAGCTCGACATCGCCGTCTATTACGCGCTGGTCGGCGATTTCATGCTGCCGCATATCCTTGGCCGGCCGGTGTCGCTGGTGCGCTGCCCGACCGGCAGGCCGCAGGACTGTTTCTTCCAGCGCCATGCCTTCACCGGCATGCCGTCATCCGTGGCGACCTTCGAGGCGACCAATTCGGAGGGCGAGACCAAATCCTATCTCTCGGTGGAAGACGCCAAGGGCTATCTGGCGCTGGCGCAGTTCGGCGTCGTCGAGTTCCACACCTGGGGCACCCATCGCACGCGGCTCGACAAGCCGGACCTGATCGTTTTCGACCTCGACCCGGGTGAAGGGATCGCCTGGCGCGAGGTGGTTGAGGCGGCGGTGCACATTAAGGGCGAGCTGGAAGCGCTAGGGCTGGTGCCGTTCGCCAAGACCTCCGGGGGGCACGGCATCCACATCACCGTGCCGGTGACACAAAAGCAGAACTGGAAGAAACTGCACCAGGCGACCAGCGCCGTCTCCACGCATCTTGCCGCCACCGCGCCCGACACTTTCACCACCACCATGGGCAAGGACAACCGCAAGCGGCGTATCTTCATAGATTATCACCGCAATGCGCGCGGCCACACCTCGGCGGCTCCCTATTCACTGCGCGCCCGCACCAACTTGCCGGCCTCGACGCCGGTGAGCTGGAGCGATCTGGAATCCATCGATGCTCCGCAGGATCTGAATTATTCCTCGCTGCCGGGCCTTCTGGCGACGTCAGGCGATCCCTGGGCCGACATGGAAGATTTCGCCCGGGATTTGCCGGTGATAGGCACCGCGAGGTAGTCCTGCGTGCGCGGCCCCAGACTCCATCGACGCTCCGGAAAATTTGAATTATTCTTCCACTAGGCCCCACCGCCGACTCCCGAGCTGAGATGGAAGATTTCGCTAGGGATTTGGCGGTATTGTAAGGGGGCAATGTAGGATTTCGGCAGCCGCATTCGTCCTCCGGACGAAGGAGCGCTGCGAACAGTTCGACAGCACAAGGCCGCGTAGGAGTATTTCATGGCGCCCAGGGCAAGTTGGAAAGGTTACCTCAAGCTCAGTCTCGTCAGCTGTCCGGTCCGGCTCTATCCGGCGACCAGTGCCAGCGAGCGCATCAGCTTCAACCAGCTGCACAAGAAGACGCACAATCGCATCAACATGAAGCCGGTCGACCCCGAGCTCGGGCTGGTCGAGCGCTCGGACCTGGTCAAGGGCTACGAATACGAGGACAAGCAGTACATCATCATCGACGATACCGATCTCGATGCGGTGCGCATCGAATCCAACCATACGATGAACATAGAGGCCTTTGTCGACGAGCATTCGGTCGACGTCATCTATCAGGATGCGCCCTATTACCTGGCGCCAGATGGCGCAATGGCCGAGGAGACCTTTGCCGTGTTGCGCGAAGCGATGCGCAAATCCGGCAAGCTGGCGATCGCGCGCCTGGTGCTGTCCAGCCGCGAGCGCGTGGTGACGATCGGCGCGCGCGAGAACGGCATGTTCGTCTGCACCTTGAGGAATCCGAACGAAGTGCGTGGCACAGCCGAATATTTCGGCAATATCCCGGCCGGAAACCCCGATCCCGAAATGCTGCAATTAGCCGAAGCGCTGATCAAGCAGAAGGAAACCACCTTCGATCCAAAGAATTACGAGGACCGCTACGAGATCGCGCTGATGGCGATGATCCGCGAGAAGCTCAAGGGCCACAAGCCGATCATCGCGGCGGCGCCTGAGCGCGGCAATGTCATCAACCTGATGGATGCGTTGAAGGCGAGCCTGTCCCAATCGGCCAAACCGCCGGCCAAATCGAAGAGCAAGGCCGACGAGGCGGCGAAACCGGCAGCCAAAGCAAAGTCCGCCAAGGGCGGCGCCAAGGAAAACCCGCTCAAGGCCAATCTGCTGCAGGCCGTCGGTAAGAGCAAAGGGTGACGGCGCCCACTGGCACGATCTTCGGCACCATCGGCGCGCTCGCGGCGTTTCCGCTTCGCATGGCGGCGCGCGAGGTCGCGCGCCAGGACGGCCAGTTGCGGCGCGGAGTGACCAGACGGACCACCCATGTCGTATTCGGGCGGACGTTCCTCGCCAAGGCTGATGATGCCGAGATTGAGCGCCGCGTCGTCACCGAGCGCGCGGCCGGGCGCAAGCTGGTCAGCGAGAACGGCTTCCTGCGCCTGCTCGGCCTGATGAAGGCGCCGGAGGCTTCGGCGCTGTCGCGGCAGTCGCTGATCGACCAATCGCGGCTGACCGGCACCGATCTCGACCTTTTGTCGCTGTTCGACGCCTTCGAGCATGATGGCGAACCGTATTCCTTCCGCGACCTGATCCTCGCCCGCAAATATGCCGGCCTGGTTGCCGGCGGCGCCTCATGGGGTGCGATTGCGCGCTCGGTGCACCGCTCCGGCCCGGTCGCCTCGCTCACCGCCAAGTCGCTCGCCGTCGGCTCACAGCACGGGCGGGCCGATGCGATCTACCTCGAAGGCGGTCAGAGCGAGCTGGACGGCCAGTTGCTGTTCGATCTGGGAACGCAGGATGACGATACGCTGGAAGAGCTGTTTGCCGATGCCGAGGCGGCGGAAGAGGCTGACGACCACGAGCAGGCCGCGGCACTCTACCAGCGCTGCCTGGCCATAGACCCGAGCGACGCCATCGCCGCCTTCAACCTCGCCAACTGCCTGCGCGCCGCCGGCCACGCGGCGGAGGCGGCGCACGACTATGCCCGCGCGATAAAGCTCGATCCCGGGTTCGTCGAGGCCTGGTTCAATCTCGCCGGGCTGATGAGCGAAGGGGGGCGGGTGGCGTCGGCGCGCCGCCATTTGCTGAGGGCGATCGCACTGGATGCGAAGTACGCCGATGCGGTGTTCAATCTTGCGAGGCTGGAGTTCGACGCCGGCAATCTCGCCGAGGCGCGGCGGAGCTGGGTGCGCTATCTTGAACTCGACGCCAGCTCCGAATGGGCGCGTATGGCGGCCAAGGGGATACAGTTCGTAGATTTGCAGCTGGCGCGGATGTCGGCGGGTTAGGGCTTCATTTGGTCGCGCTTGAACACCCCCCTCTGGCCTGCCGGCCATCTCCCCCTCAAGGGGGGAGATCGGCGGCTTCGGCGCTCCGCGTGCCTTTCAGCTTTGGTGGTTGGCGAAAACGCCGACGTCATCCAATCTCCCCCCTTGAGGGGGAGATATCCGGCAGGACAGAGGGGGGTGCGAAGGAACTCGGCCTTTATCTGCGGGCCACCCCATGACCACCTTCCTCTTCGACGGTCCCGACACCGCCGCCATCACTATCCTGCTCGCCCATGGCGCAGGCGCTCCTATGGACTCTGCCTCGATGACCGCCACGGCAAAAGCGCTCGCGGCGGCCGGCTTCCGCGTTGCGCGCTTCGAATTCCACTACATGGCGGCCCGCCGCTATGGCCACCGCAAGCCGCCGCCGCGCGCCGAGACGGTTAACCCGGAATACGTCAAGGCGATCGCGGACCTCCGGGCGAAGGGCGTGAAGGGTCCGCTGATCCTCGGCGGCAAGTCGATGGGCGGACGCGTCGCTTCGATGATCGCCCACGAGATGTTTTCGAAGGGCGAGATCTCGGGCCTGCTTTGCCTTGGCTATCCCTTCCATCTGCCGGGCAAACCGACGCAGCTTCGGACAAAACACCTCGCCGATCTCAAGACGCCGACATTGATCTTCCAGGGCACGCGGGACGAGTTCGGTACCAAAGACGAGGTCGCGACCTATGCTCTGTCCGACGCGATCGAGATCTTCTGGCTGGAAGACGGCGACCATGATCTGAAGCCTCGCAAAAATATCTCCGGCTTCTCCACCGCCGATCATCTGAAGACGCTCGCTGATGCGGTGAAGGCGTGGACCGAACGCATCGTGCGCTGAAGCAGGCCGATGAAGATCGCCACCTTCAACGTCAACAACATCAACAGCCGGCTGCCGAACCTGCTCGCATGGCTGGCCGCCGCCAAACCCGACATTGCCTGCCTGCAGGAGCTGAAGGCCAGGCAGACGCAGTTTCCGCGCACCGCGCTGGCGGCCGCCGGCTACGGCGCGGTTTGGGTCGGGCAGCCGACCTGGAACGGCGTCGCCATACTCGCACGGGGTGCAGAACCCGTTCTGACCCGCGAGGCGCTGCCCGGCGACGATAGCGACCAGCAGGCGCGCTACATCGAAGCGGCGGTCAACGGCATCGTTATCGCCTCGCTCTACGCGCCGAACGGCAACCCGCAGCCCGGCCCGAAATTCCAGTACAAACTGGCCTGGCACGAAAGGCTGGAGGCGCATGCGGCGCAGTTGCTCGACACCGGCCTGCCGGTGGTACTGGCCGGCGACTACAACATCGTGCCCGAGCCGCGCGACATCTACCCGACCCGCTCCTATGACGACAACGCGCTGGTGCAGCCGGAAAGCCGCGCATCGTTCCAGCGGCTGCTCGACCAAGGCTGGCTTGACGCACTGCGCAGGAAGCACCCGACGGACACGCTCTACACATTCTGGGACTACCGCCGCAATCGCTGGCCGCGCGATGCCGGCCTGCGGCTCGATCATATCTTGCTCAGCAAGAAGCTGTCGCGCCGGCTGGTAGCGGCGGGCATCGACCGCGACGTGCGCGGCGAGACCGGCGCCAGCGATCACGCGCCGGTCTGGGTGGAGTTGAAGTGAGGCACGGAGGCTGGCGCTGCCTTTCCGGGCGGCAACCAGTCAGGTTGGCCGCGCCGCCTCGCGGGCGAACGCTTCTATCAAAGGGGCGTATCCCTCAAGGTCGGGCTGCGTAGCGAAACTGTGGGTAGCGGCGGTCGAAGCCCAGGGCAGCTTTTCCGACGTGAAGACTTCGACGAAAGGCACATACCAATGATGTTCGTCCAGCATGGTCGCACGAACATTGACGAAAAAGTCCAGTCCATGCGGACGCGTGAACATCCAGTTCTTGCAATGCGGGCAATAGAGTTGCCGATGCGGGCCGTGCAGGCCGCCGACCACCGGCTCGCCTTGCGTTATGGCGAAACCGTCGCTGGGCACGGCGATGGTCAGGGAATACGCGCTGGCGCTCAGCTTCTGGCAGCCGGTGCAGTGACACGCCGTCGTCAGCAAGGGCGGCGCGCTGATGCGAAAGCGTATTCCGCCGCACAGGCAACCGCCGTCCCAAGGTAGTTTCCAATCGTCCATCGCCGGCCTCGCGTTAGCCTCTGCCAGCGATCTAGCGCGCGACCGCCAAGCTGCAATCTCCCCCACGAGGGAGGAGATCGGCAGCTTCACGTCCTTCGCTCAGGAATCGTGAACACCACGTCGGCGCGGCCGTAGCCGCCATCGGCGACCTCCTCGATCAGCACCATCGTGTAAGGGCGCACGCCTTCGCCGAACATCTCGACGAACAGGGCTGTGGTCTTGTGGACGAGGTCCTCCTTCTGTCCGACGGACAGCGCGCGCTCAGGCACCTTGAAGTTTGCAAATGGCATGATGTCGATTTCCTGTTGGTTGCTGGAGGTAAAGTCAGACGGTGCCGCCATTGGCGCGCAGCACCTGGCCGTTGACCCAGCCGCTGTCCGGTCCGGCGAGGAACGACACCACGCCGGCGATGTCGGCAGGCTGGCCGAGCCGCCCGAGCGGGATCATCCTGGTGATCGTCTCGACCAGTGCCTCGGACTTGCCGCCGAGGAACAGCTCGGTGGCCACCGGCCCCGGCGCCACGACATTGACGGTGATACCGCGCGGCCCGAGTTCCTTGGCCAGCACATGCGTCATCGCCTCGACGCCGGCCTTGGTGGCAACGTAAACGCCGTAGGTCGGCTGGTAGAGCCCGACCACGCTGGACGAGAAGCTGATGATGCGGCCGCCGTCGCGCAGCCGCCTTGCGGCCTCGCGCATGCCGCGGAAGACGCCGCCGAGGTTCACCGCGACCTGCTGTTCGAAACCGGCGTCGTCCATCTGCGCGATCGGCGCGAGTTTCATGATGCCGGCATTGTTGACCAGCACGTCGAGGCCGCCAAAGGCCTGCTCGGCTGCATCGAACAGATGCGCCGCGCCCTTGGCATCGCCGACATCGGCTTGAACTGCGATCGCCGTGCCGCCTGCCGCCTCGATCCCGCGCACCACGCCTTCGGCGGCTTCTGCGCCCCTGGCATAGTTGACGACGACCGAAAAGCCGTCGCGTGCCAGCCGCCTGGCAATTTCGGCACCGATACCCTTCGAGGCGCCGGTTACCAGCGCCACCTTTCCATTCGGCGTAGTCATGTCAGCTCTCCAATTCTTGTCGACTGAAAATAGGTGATAAATCTTGCGGGATAATCGCCCGGGACTTGCCAACACCATTCGGATATGGCGAACAATGGCGATGGACAGTCTCGACCGGATGCGCCTGCTTGCCCGTGTGATCGAGCGCGGCAGCTTCACCGCGGCGGCCGCCGATCTGTCGATGTCGCGATCGACCGCCACCGAAGCGATCAAGGACCTCGAGGCGCGGCTGGGGGTCAGGCTGCTCGAACGCACCACGCGCCATGTCACGCCGACGTTGGACGGCCAGGCCTATTACCAGCGCTGCCTCGCCATCCTTGCCGATGTCGAAGATGCCGAGGCCGGCTTTCAATCGGCGCAGCCGCAGGGCCTTTTGAGGATCGACGTGCACGGATTCATGGCCCGCCATTTCATCCTGCCGCGGCTCTCCGAGTTCCTCGACCGCTACCCCGGGATCGACTTGCATATCGGCGACGGCGACCGGCTGGTCGATCTGGTGCGCGAGGGCATCGACTGCGTGCTGCGTTCCGGCGAACAGGCCGACAGCGGCATGATCGTGCGGCGGGTGGCAACATTGCGCGAAGTCACCTGCGCCAGCCCCGCCTATCTCGAAAAGCACGGTATGCCGGCAACCCCCGAAGATCTCGAAGGCCATCTGATGGTCGGCTTCCGCTCGTCGCGGACCGGCGAAGTCATGCCGCTCGAATTCACCGTCGACGGCGCGTTGCGCTATGTCAGCCTGCCCAACCGGGTGACGGTCAACGGCTCCGACACGATGGCGGAGCTGGCGCGTCTCGGCTTCGGCTTGGTGCAGGCGCCGCATTACCGCTTCGCCGCGGATTTCGCACGCGGCACGCTTGTCGAAGTGCTGCCGGACTACCCGCCGTCGCCGACACCGCTGTCGGCGCTCTACCCGCAGAACCGCCAGCTCGCGCCACGGGTACGCGTGTTCATCGACTGGGTGACCGGGATTTTTGGCGAGGATGGGACAGCGGGCCGGGTGTGATCGCGCACCGGGGCGCCGGCTATTTTGCGAAGGGCGATCGGACGAGATATGCCGTGACGGGCGGGATTGGGTGAGACAAAGGCTGCGCGCTCGCTGCGTTCGCGTCCAAAGGCCGGCAAACTGTAGGAGATCACCGACATCGTTACGCTGATCGAAGCGAAGGAAGCCGTAAAGCCGATGGTCGCGGAACGTATAAAAACGGACCGCCTCACCTTCACGATGGAAAATTCGGACAGTTAGCCGACAACTCGGCCCATGCTCGATCCAATTCGACTTTCGATTGGGTCTTTTCAATGCTTTTCGCGGTGGCGTTGTCGATGAAGTTGCTTTCGATCCGCATGACTCGAAAATTTCCACCTGACGGCCGCTGATAGAGGACAATATAGCCGCAGTAACGATCGATGTTTCCAAACTTCGCCGCTATGTCGACTGCGGCATAAACGCCGGGAAAGGCAGCGTTCGCTGGGTCCTTCAACCATGTGAATTTGAGTAGCCGGCGCTCGCGCACAGCGCCGGCCTGAGAATGAAAATCTTTACTTTGCTCCAAGAAGGCATTCGATGGGATCAAAGCTTTCGCGGTATCAGTCATCATTTCGTATGCCCGCCCATACTCTTGGTTATCGAGCGAAAGGAAATAGCGACCAACCGTTTCCGTTGCATCTCGAACCGCGTCCTCTGAGGGCGTCCACTCTTGCGATTGTGCGGGTAGGATCGCAACCAACACCGAAGTCACGATCGCAAGGAAAGCTACGGCTGCATGTGTCATGGGAATTTCTTCGCAGGAGCTTGCCACGAATGCAATCCGGTCACGGCCGATAGCCAGAATTTCGAACTGACCCACATCCCAATAGCGCGCTATGTTAGCGCTGCTGCAAGCGGATTGTCACATATCTCGAACTCCAGCCACCTGCCCTTGCGCTGCGCGTCATCGCGACCCTGATCCTTGATCAGCTCCGCCCTCGCGCTATAAAAAACCATGTCAGGGACCAGCCCCGCGGCCACTGCGCCGCTCATCGTGATCGATCTTCAGACCGGCATGTTCGACGCTGTCGCCGAACCGCCGATCCATGATGCCGACGGCATGGTCGCCCGCACCCGCGCGCTGATCGAATGGGCACGGCGCAGCGGGCGCAAGATCGCCTTCATTCGGCATGACGGGCCGCAGGGCGATCCTCTGGCGCCGGGTGAGCCGGGCTGGCCGGTGTGGCCGGCGCTCGGCCAGGCCGGGGACGAGCCGACTTTCGCCAAGCGTGTCGGCGACGCGTTCAGCAATGCCGCGCTTGCAGAATGGGTAGTCGGGCAGGGCGCCGGCGAGGTCGTTCTGATCGGCGCGCAGACCGATTTTTGCGTGGCCGCCACGGTGAAGGGCGCCTTTGCGGCGGGCCTGGGCGTCACCGTGGTTTCCGACGCCCACAGCACGCTCGACACCACCAGCGAGACCGCCGCGGAGATCATCGCCCGGCACAATGCGGCATTTGCCGCCGCCGGGGTCAAACTGGCGACGACAAAAGCCCTGACCGATAGCTGATCCGCCGGCTCATTCGGCAGGGCTACTTAAGCCAAGACTCGTATTCGGCCATTCCGTCGTATTCCCATTCGAAGCGTTTTCGTAATGCGCGGACGCTTTCCTTCCACGTTTTTCCTTCGCATTTGTCGAGAATGTTGAGGAGGCTTTGTTTGAGGCTGGGCCAGTCAAACTCTTCTACGAAGATGACCGAGCGCCGGTTGAGATTTATCTGATCCCTGATCTGGTTGGCGATGACGTGCACTTCGAAGTAGTCGCTTCCAATATCCTCGTCCCAACCGATCACCAGGGTTAGTGCCAGAGCGAAGCTCCTGGGATTCGTCGGCCGCCACTGTTCCAGTATTTTCTCGCTGTCCGGGATTTTCATGCCGGAGCGGATTTCCTGCTCGGTACAGCCCTCGCTGATCAGGCTTTTCGGAACAAGCTGACCGTTTTTCAATATTGGACCGAGATTCCCTGCGCTAACGCCTCTTAACCTCAGCCGGGATGGATAGACGATATTTGACATGGCCGTCTTTGCAAGCTTGCAATCACCGCAAGGTAGTGACCAATTCTCGGCCAGGCAATCGATGTCCATCAACCCAAAAGGCTTTGGGCGATTTGGCGCAGGTATTCATGATTTGCGGGCTTCCTCTGGCGCGGCCGATCGCGGAAGGCGCAGGGAAAATCCCCTGAAGCCTCGCATGGAAGCATGATACGTCTCGAGAATATCAGCAAACAGAACGGCCGCCAGATCGTCTTCATTGAAGCCTCCGCCGCCTTGCAGAAGGGCGAGAAGGTCGGGCTGGTCGGGCCTAACGGCGCCGGCAAGACGACGCTGTTTCGCATGATCAACGGCGAGGAGCAGCCTGATGAGGGCCAGGTCTCGGTCGATCGCGGCGTCACCATCGGTTATTTCAGCCAGGATGTCGGCGACATGTCCGGCCGCAGCGCCGTTGCCGAAGTGATGGACGGGGCCGGGCCGGTGAGCGAAGTGGCGGCCGAGATGCGCAAGCTCGAGCACGCCATGGGCGACCCCGATCGCGCCGGTGAGATGGACGAGATCATCGCCCGCTACGGCGAGGCGCAGCATCGTTTCGAGGAACTCGACGGCTATGCGCTGGATGGGCGCGCTCGCGAGGTGCTGGTCGGCCTTGGCTTCAGCCAAGAGATGATGGATGGCGACGTCGGCAAGCTCTCCGGCGGCTGGAAGATGCGCGTGGCGCTGGCCAGGATCCTTTTGATGCGGCCCGACGCCATGCTGCTCGACGAGCCGAGCAACCATCTCGACCTCGAAAGCCTGATCTGGCTGGAGCAGTTCCTGAAGAACTATGACGGCGCGCTGCTGATGACCTCGCACGACCGCGAGTTCATGAACCGCATCGTCAACAAGGTGGTCGAGATCGACGGCGGTTCGCTGACCGCTTACTCCGGCAACTACGAATTCTACCAGCAGCAGCGGGCGATCGCCGACCGGCAGCAGCAGGCGCAGTTCGAGCGCCAGCAGGCGATGCTGGCCAAGGAGATCGCCTTCATCGAGCGCTTCAAGGCGCGGGCGTCACATGCCGCCCAGGTGCAGAGCCGGGTGAAGAAGCTGGACAAGATCGACCGTGTCGAGCCGCCCAAGCGCCGCCAGAAGGTGTCGTTCGACTTCCAGCCGGCGCCGCGCTGCGGCGAGGACGTGGTGACGCTGAAGAACGTGCACAAGGGCTATGGCAGCCGCTCGATCTACGAGGGGCTGGATTTTCAGGTGCGCCGCCGCGAGCGCTGGTGCATCATGGGCGTCAACGGCGCCGGCAAATCGACGCTGCTGAAGCTGGTGGCCGGCGCGTCCGAGCCGGATAATGGTACGGTGGCGCGCGGGCCGAGCGTCAAGATGGGCTATTTCGCCCAGCACGCCATGGAAGTGCTGGAGGGCGAGCGCACCGTGTTCCAGACGCTGGAAGACGCGTTTCCGCAGGCCGGCCAGGCGCCGCTCAGGGCGCTGGCCGGCTGCTTCGGCTTTTCCGGCGACGAGATCGAGAAGAAATGCCGCGTGCTGTCGGGCGGCGAGAAGGCGCGGCTGGTGATGGCGCTGATGCTGTTCGACCCGCCCAATTTGCTGGTGCTGGACGAGCCGACCAACCACCTCGACATCGCCACCAAGGAGATGCTGATCACGGCACTGTCGCAGTATGAAGGGACCATGCTGTTCGTCTCGCATGACCGCCACTTCCTGGCGGCGCTGTCGAACCGGGTGCTGGAACTGACGCCCGAGGGCATCCACACCTATGGCGGCGGCTATACCGAATATGTCGAGCGCACCGGGCAGGAGGCGCCGGGGTTGCGGAGCTGAGGCGCGGACCCGGCTCTGCCGCTCCCCGTCACCTAAAGTATCCGTTTTGATCAAGGGGTTTTAGGGGCCCATTTTCGCTGCGCCTTGAGGAGAGCGTTTGCGAGGATGATGAGCTTTCGCATCAA
>NZ_JAMYTU010000026.1:0-71959 GCF_040322615.1 Mesorhizobium sp. M0119 | reverse complement strand
AGCATGGCGCGGTCGCGCAGACCACGCAGCGTGCCGCGGTCGAGGGTCTCGAGCATGGCGATCAGATCCTCGGGCAGGATCGCTTCCTTCTGCCGCGGAGGGGAGGCGTGGGTGTTGCGAACGCCAGCCATCACCGTGGCGATATGCCGGTCCTTGCGGTCGAGCGGCTGGCCGCGCTGGGCACAATTCCAGGAGAGCGACGAAAGCCGGCGCTCGATGGTTGAAACGGTGTTGGGCTTTTTGTCGCCAGTGGCCGTACCTGACGCGCAGGCGGCGATATAGAGCCCGACGACCTGAGGATCGGGCGGGAACATCTCGATGCCTTGGCGCCGGCACCAGCTCGAAAAATGCTTCCAGTCGGCGGCGTAGGCGCGGCGCGTGTTGGCTGAACTCGCCGCCTCGATATAATCGCGCGCGCGGCCGGCGAGCGCCTCAAGATGCGCAGGCAGGCTGGGATTGGCAATGGCTGGAAGGGGAGGGGACGAGGCTAGGTCGGCATCGCCCATCTGCATGATATCGATGATGTCGGGCATGTCGTCCTCGCCGGAAGCAGCGGATGATCGTTGCGCGTCGCCAGCCATGCTCATGCCGCTTCGATATCCGTTTGGGAGAAGTCTTTGCCGACGAAAAGCAGCGGTTCATCCGCACGCTTTGCCAAAGCATAGGACAGGCAATCGGCAAAATTCAGCGCCGCCGGGTGGTGGCCCTTGCCGTAGGTCAGCCAACCTTGGGTCGCCAGATCAACCAATTCGGAGTCGACAGGAATGATGTCGGCCTCGATTTTGCGCAGCCAAAGATCGATCTCGGCCAATGCGTGTTCGCCGCGCCTGCTGACCAGCACCATGCGTGCCTCGAGCACGCAGGTTGCCGGGACCAGACGGATTGGGTCCAAGACCAGCGCTCGTTCCAGCCTTGCTGCCTCAGGCTCGCTCCGAAGGATCGCTACAACAGCTGAGGTGTCGATCACCATCAGTTAGGGATTCCATGCTCGTCATACCCGATGATCTCCTCGTCGCTGCGACTATCCAGTTCGGGCAATCGTGCCACTCTTTCTCGGATGGCGCGCAATTCTGCCAGCAGACGCTCCTGAGCGGTCTCTCCAAAGCCCAAGCGATGCAAGCGCTCGCTCAGGGCCTGATGAATGGCTGCTGTCTTACTGATACCCTGGCGGCGCGCGAGTTCGTCGGCGAGAGCGACGGTGGCCGGATTTTTGATGTTCAGGGACACGAAAGACTCCAAAATTCTACCTTTCTGGCCAATTCTACCATGGACCCCTAGCCTCGTAAAGGACGAGGCAACATTATCATTCGTTTTATAACGCCGACAGGCTGTGCGTTTTGACGCGAAATTGATGGCGCAAAGCGCACAGCCGCTTTACCCTCGAAACCATGATTCGCCTCGACCTCGCCGCCGCCGTTCCCGTTCTCTCGCCGGCCGTCCCGGCTTGGGCGCTGGTCGACGGCGCTGTCGTCACCGACGCCGACGCCGCCTTTTGTGCCGGCGCCGCCTTGGGTTCGCTCGACGCGCTCGCGCGCACGCAAGCCAGCTGGGCTGGCGCCTGGCGCCAGCGGCTGGCGCTTCGCTGTGCCTCGGGGAGCATGCGGCTCGCGGGCCGCGCCGAGGACGAAGCCGCCTTGCGCGATGCCTGGCAGCTTTGCCCGGCCGGGACCGATCCCGGCCCTGCTGGCTTCATCTTTGGCGCCTGGCGGCAGCTGGCCTTGCAGCCGCCCGCTGCCAGCGCCGATCGGCTCGAAAAGATCGTCGACCAGTTGGGGCTCCATTGGGACGGCGAGGCTCTCGCCGACGTCTGCACGGAGATCGAAAAACTGGCGGGGTCGCCGCGGCCGGCGCCATTCGCTGCGGCGGCAATCGCGGTTCACGTCGTTGCCATGCGGTCCGACAGCGAGCTTTTGGCCTGGTGGCTCGCCGACCTGGTGCTGGCGCAAAGCCTGCGCTGGCCGCGGCCGCTACCGCTGTTGATGGCGCAGATTTTTGGTCCGGCCTTCCGCGCCAAAGTCGGTGGCGGCAAGCGCATCCGACCCGGGGAGAAAGGCTTTGAACGCGCGGTTTGCCTGGCGCTGGTTCAGGGTGCCGTCGAGGCATGCCGGCTCGCCACAGATATTGCCCGGCGGGCGGAGCGGCTTATCGCCGTCGCTCCCAAGCTCAGGGCAAAGGGGGCGGGTGATGTGGTCCAAAGACTGCTCGACAATGACGCCGTCTCGGGATCGCTGACGACCAAAAACCTCTCGCGCTTTGCGGCGCGCCGTTTGTTCGACCGGCTGCACCAGCTCGAGGCCGTGCGCGAGCTTTCCGGCCGCACCACTTTTCGTCTGTTTGGGCTGTAGGGATGAGCGAAGCGTCTACCCGCCGGAAGGGAAACGAACAGCCGGCCTTGCTCGACACCGAGCTCGAGCACCTGCCGCCAGAACTGCGCTGGCGCGAGTGGATGGGCCGCGTCGAAGCGGTGATCTTTGCCGCCAGCGAACCGGTGACACGTAGTGTCCTCGCGCGGATGGTGGGAAGAAACTGCAATATCGAGCTGATCATCGACGACATTCGCGCCGAGCTCGCCGGCCGCCCCTATGAGCTGGTCTCGGTCGCCGGCGGCTGGCAGCACCGGACCAGAAAGGTTTTTGGCGACGCCATTCATGCAGCCTTCGGCACGGCAGCGGGCGAGGGGGCAAAAGAACTGTCGCAGGCGGAGGCGCTTGTCTTGATGTGCATTGCCTACTTCCAGCCGATCACCCGTGGCGAGCTCTCCAGCTTCTTCGGCAAGGAGGTGTCGCGCGACCTGATCGGCGTGCTACGGGGCCAGGAGCTGATCGCCTCGGGGCCGCGAAGCCCGCAGCCAGGGGCGCCCTACACCTATGTCACGACAAAAAACTTCCTGTCGCAGTTCGGGCTCGACACGCTGCGCCAGCTGCCGGATTTCGAGGCGCTCGAGGACGCCGGGCTGCTGTCGAAGGAGAAGCTGCTCGCCGGTAACATCATCCCAGGGTTTGCAGATATCGACGATGATGGCGCCAGCGCCGCGCTCGACGAATAGATGATCCCATCACGGCGGGACAATCCACGCGATCTCGCCGCTCGTCGGATAACAGATTGCGCCACGCACGGCGTCCGGTCTCGCCGCCTGGGGCCCTTCGCGAGACGGAAAGGAGGGGCGGCACGCGTCCGCATGTCGATGAAGGTCACGCAAGATTGCAGTTTTTGGAAAACTGACGGTATTGGAAGCTGGCAAGGCTGGATCACTCGGTGGTTGCGACCATGCGCGACGTCCCAGAAATAGCGGAGTCAAAGGAGAGCTCATCGAAGCTGCGAAGGCTGAAGGGCACGCGCTGCAGGTCCTTGAAATGGGCGTCGCCGACGAGGCATCGGTCAATTCGGCGATCGACTATGTGATCAAGCAGCACAAGCGCCCTCGGTACGTTGAATATGATCTGATAGGGGACGAGATGATGAGCATACTGTACCAGTGTCACCGCAATTGGCGGCCGCAGCGGAACCGAATGGCGCGCCCCGTAGGCAGGGCGCGCTCGACCTGATCGGCGCGTTTGGGCTGCGCGAAATGACGGGCAGGGGACGATATAAGGGCTGAGGGATCGCATAATTGGACTCAATCTCAGCGCATTGATTGTCCAGAGCGCGATTGCGATACTGTCGGGAACCGGCAGCATAATGTGCAAATTATAAGTGGACCATTTGTCGATGAGGCTCGGCATGCTGGTCTGTTAAGGAAATCTGCCTATAAACTGGCCGCGGGCGCTGATTTGCCATGGTCGTGTCGGTGGGGGTACGGGAAGGTAATTGCGATGGCATCGGCACAACAATTGATAGGGCTTGTGAAGAGCCACGCCGAGGGCGACGAGAAGCGCTTCTTCGACCTTGCGATGCAGCTAGCGGTCGCCGAGGAACAGAAAGGGCATGGGCGATTGGCTGAGCAATTGCGGCAATGGGCCGAGGCGGGTCAGCAGCCGGAAAAGCCAACGCGCGTTGTACCCACCCCGATCGTTGCACCGCGCGGCGACCTGGCCGGATTTCTTAGCGCCAGCTATCCGACGACACGGCTCAACGACCTGATTTTGCCGGTCCACATCGCCGATGAGCTGACCCACATCGTTACCGAAACCCGCATGACCGAGAGGCTTGAGGAAAAGGGCCTGCAACCACGCCGTCGGCTGCTCCTCGCCGGTCCACCCGGAACGGGAAAGACCCTGACTGCCGAGGCGCTCGCCGGGGAACTGAAGTTTCCGCTGTTCACGGTCCTCCTTCACGGCCTGATCACGAAGTTTATGGGTGAGACCGCTCAGAAGCTGCGGTTGATTTTCGACGCGATCCGTACCAATCGTGGCGTTTATCTGTTCGACGAAATCGACGCACTGGCCGCATCACGCGGATCTGACAACGACATTGGGGAAGCTCGGCGAATCCTGAACTCGTTCCTGCAATTCCTGGACGAAAACACGGGGCCATCGATCGTCGTGGCAACGACAAACCTGCCGGAAATCCTGGACCGAGCGATCCTGCGCCGCTTCGACCTGGTGCTCCCTTACCAATTGCCAGATGGCGAAGCGATCGGAAAGGCGATGCGCAGGCGGCTGCGCGGGTTCGGCGTCGAAGCTGTAAACTGGAACGATGTAGTGCAACATGCGGACGGACTGTCGACGGCCGATGTGGTGGCTGCAGGGGAGGATGCCGCAAGACGGGCGGTCCTGGGAAATTCGAACGAGATCAGGACGGCTGCCATCGTCGCGTCCCTAGAGCGCCGCCGGTCGCTGCACAGCATAGGGGCGGGAACGCATGCCCAGGGACCGAAGGCACTTCATACTCAACGAAATCTCCGCCGCAAACCCGTTCAGGCCAAAGGGCGGCGGGTCGGCAAAGCATCCAAGTAACGTCGCCAACAGGGCAGCGCACGCCCAGTCGCTTCTCAATGCTCTGGATCATCTGCCCGACGTGAGCGCCGCTTCGCTTCCAGGCGTCTATCTGGAGGTCGAGGGCAGGGCGGGCGAACCGATGGTCACGACAGGCCTCAACGCCAGCGATCTGACGCTTCTCCGCAGCGAGCCGCCGCGGCCCGCAGCAAATCAACCCGGGCGCGCGACCGTCTTCGCAACAGAAGACGGCGTCGCAAAACTACGGCGGAAGGTCGAGGATTTCGCTGCGAAGGACAGGAAATCCGGCCGGCCATACAATGCCGACCTGATTCAAAGCATCGGCGCCATCGTCGAGGCCGGCTTGCGAGCCTTGTGGCGCAGTCCGCCTCAACGATTTCCAGATCAGAATGGAGCTGTGCCGTGGGAGGTCTGGCTCGACAAGACGCAGGCGGAATCGTTCATCGCCGACGCGCCGGAGCTCGGTGTTGCGATCGGCGGCGATCGGCTCGAATTTCCAGAAGACCTGGTGGTCATAGCCACAGCCACACGTGACGCGCTCGCGTTGGCGGTGCGGCGTCTTGCCGGCGTACGCGCTCTGGCCGCGCCCACCGTCACGGCCGACTATTTTGATGCGATGGACCCTGACGAGCAGGCCGAGTGGGTCGACAGTCTGCTGGGCCGGACGACCTATGAGGCAATCGATGACCCGAATTATGTGACCCTGCTCGATCGAGGTGTCAGCCGCTCACATCCGCTGATCGAGCCAGCCCTTGCCGCAGCGGATAGGCACGCCGCAAATCCCGCTTGGGGGATCGAGGATATAATCGGCCATGGCACACAGCTGGGCGGGCTATCCCTGTTCGGCGATCTGACGCCGGCGCTTCAGTCCATGCTGCCAATCCAGCTTCGCCATCGCCTGGAATCGGCAAAGATCATCCCCGATGCAGGTCACAATCCTCATCACCTTCTCGGGGCAATGACGCGGGCCGGCGTTAACGCTGCTGAGACGGCAGGCGTTCGACGCCGGACATTTGCTCTTGCCAGCACGACCGAGGACGACTCCCCGCATGACGGTGCCCCGACATCGTGGTCGAGCGAACTGGACCAGCTTACGGCTGGCGTGTCGGGAAACGTCGCGACGCCTCGTCTGCTTCTCGTGTCGGCGGGAAACAGCGACCAGAACAGATTTGGTAACAACGACTATCTCGCTGCCTCCGATCATCCCGACAATGAGGTCGAGTCGCCGGCGCAGGCATGGAATCCGATCTGCATCGGCGCCTACACGGAAAAGGACGTCCTCCCGGGTGGTGAGCCCGGTACTCCCCTTGCGGTGGTGGGTGACCTTGCGCCATCTTCGAGAACCGCAAGCTGGTCCTCGCACTGGCCGATAAAGCCGGACGTGGTGATGGAAGGCGGCAACTGGGTCGTCAACGGTCCGCCGCCCCCGATGAAGCATTCCGCTCTTTCATTGCTCACAACCGATCATCGATACCCGCTGCGGGCCTTCACGACTGTGGGCGAGACGAGCGCCGCGACTGCACTTGCTGCCAGGGCAATTACCGAATTGTGGTCGGACTATCCAGAGCTCTGGCCGGAGGCGATCCGTGCCCTCTTCGTTTCCTCGGCAAGATGGAATGCCCAGATGCGGTCGCATCTGCCTGTAAATCCCGGGAAAGGCCACTACGGTCCGCTCTTCAAACGCTATGGCTACGGCGTGCCGGACATGGAGCGCGCCCGGCGCAGCGCCTCCAACGCCCTGACGTTGATCGTCCAAGACTGGATCACGCCCTATCGTGAGAGCGATTCAGGCGGCGCGGATCACGTGCACAACGAGATGCGGTTGTTCGAGCTGCCGTGGCCGGTCGAGGCCTTGCGCGCGTTGATCGCTCATCCCGTTACCTTGAGAGTCGCCCTCAGCACCTTCATCGCGCCGAACCCATCCGAGCCGGCCCGAGGCTCCAAGTTTCGCTACGCATCTCACAATCTGCGTTTCAAGCTGAACCGGCCCAATGAGGACAGGGCCGCGTTCATTGCTCGTATCAGCAAGGTCGAAGAGGAACCCGAGGGGCCGGCCATCGACGAAAATGATGGCTGGACGTTCGGTCGCAATCGCCGCGACGTCGGCTCCCTGCAGATCGACGAGCTGACCTGTCCGGCTTCCGATCTCGCCCGTCGCAACTTGCTAGCCGTTCACCCAGTGGCGGGATGGTGGAAGACGCGAGCTATCCCGGATCCCAATGAGAGGTCGGTTCGATTCGCTTTGATCGTCGAAATCGATGCGAGCGAGAGCAACGCCGAACTTTATGCCGAGGTACAGGCTGCGATAGAAGCTTCCAACGTCGCCCAGGCCGCTGTGTAGTCGGACGCCTGTTCCGCGATGGACGCCGGTGTCTCCAAAAGGTGAAGATTGCCCGCGGACGTCGGATTGTCACCATTGCCGCCAGCGCGGTGATGGCCAACCGTCCCTCAGAGCTTTGGCAAACGGGTGGCTTGCATTGTGTAATGAGGTGCATTACACCATGCCAATGGATAGAGCGATCAGACAGTGGGCCGACCAGCTAGCCCCCCACATCTACCCCGGCCTTCCGAAGTCGGGACCGCTTTCAGTGGAGCATCGCGTTCGTTCAGGCCTCCAACCGGACGAGCCGGCCACGTCTGCGCTCATCCTGGACGCTTCTGCTCGCCGTGCCCAGATCGACTGGATTGGCACCGATATCGTCTCGTCACTCCGGGGCAATCTAACGTCCTGGCTTGATCGGGACGCCCCAGCACCGTCGCAGCGACAGTTCTGGAAGCTCTTCGACATCATTCGACAAACGGACGACCTCAGGTCGGCCGGACCGTCGTTCTGTTTCACACAATTCGTCCAGTCGTCCATCGATAGCGCCAAGCCCGAGGACTCGTTCCCGAGCGCCGCGGAAATCCTGACACGCATCGCTGCGATCGACATCGACAGGCTGTTTGTAATCGATGGACAACACCAGTCGCGCACATCCATCGGGCTGGTGGAAGAAGCGCTTTCCCAACGTGCCATTCGCGAGATCTTTCAAACGCTGCTCACGAGAATCGATGAGTTCCCTGAGTATCCGAGCACTTCCCTGCTCACCGACATACGCTGTTCCCTGACACAGGAAATTGCGAGCCGGATCCGGATCAAATGGAAGTACAGACCGGCCGGTGTGCTCCTCTTGGCATCGCCTCAAACTCGCGAATGGGTGCTGACCTTTCAGCTGCGTACCGGCACACCTCCTCCAGCCTCCATCGATCGACGCCCGGGCGCCGATCGGGTGCCCGCGGCTTTTGTCACGGCCCCCCGGAGGTTGGAACATGGAACGCTTCGCAGACGAAGTTACGGAAGAAATCTACTGGACGCGGTTCGCACCGCATCTCGATCAGCATCTTTCAGTGAAGGCGCACAAGATTCTGCGGCCGCTCGTGGCCGCACGCGGCTTGCAGGACGTTGGAATCTTCGGACCTATCCTGCGCTTCAAGAATGCGCCCGGGCGGCTGGGTGTCGAGGTCGAAGGCAAATGGCATCTTACTTTTGTTTGGGTCGAGGGGGAGGGGCCATTCGAAATCAAATTCGAGAGGCACTGACCGAATGGAGGGTCGGTGCATGACGATCCAACAGAGTCGCTACGTGCCAGCGCCTCCGGTAGCACCGGGCGAGGTTCTTCGTGACCAACTTCTTGGTCCGCTTGGCATTACCCAAGACAAACTGGCGTCGGCACTCCAGGTCTCGCGGTTTTCAGTGAACCAGATCATCAACGGACGCAGGGCGATAACGGCTGAGATGGCGTTGCGTCTGGCCCAGGTAACCAGCACCACCGCGCAGTTCTGGCTGAATCTGCAACGTGATGTGGATGTCTATCAAGCGCATTCGAAGCTCCGAAAGGTGCTTCCGACCCTGAATGTTTTGCGCAAACCGCAGTCCGAAAGTGAACTCATTGTCGACTTTCAAGGCGAGTAGCCACCCCTCGGGGGATCCGCCTGCGGATCTGATTTGTACAGGCCGTTTCGGTGTCTTGACTATGAGAGGTGACCGGGCGCGGGAATCTTCTGTGACCGCTGGCCCGGCGTGCTGTCGGAAGAAGAGCGGCTACAGTGGTTCCGGCGCGCTTGATGCAACTCGCCGCCGAAACTCCGGTAGCGTTGCCTTGGCCAGGGCATAGATGGCCTCCATACCGATAAGTGGGTTCATTCCCGGGTTGGCCCGGTCTGCTAGGGCCTCGCGCACCAGCATGTTTGCGGGCGTTTTCCAGATTTCGACGGGATCGAGGATAGCGTTATGCAACAGACCAACATGACGACGTCACAAAGACCTTCGGGTTTGATAGGCCCGATCCCCCTGACTGCGCCCAGCCGTGAATCGGCGTGCAATTTGTGACCCCTAGATGGGAGGATAGACGTCCAGTTTTGACGCCCCTCATGAAGTCGATCTGCGACCAAGCCTCTCACTGCTCAACACATGCTTCGTCATCACGGCGATGAAGAGGAGCACGTCGACCAAAGCTAGCCGGGAAGACGCTTTGAGGCAGGCGACGGTCAGTCGTGACACTTTACTAGAATAGGAGAGTTAATTGTCGCCGATGACGATGAACGTTGTGCCGCCGCCGCCCATCGAACGCCGCAGCGTAGTCAGCTGAATGCCGGCGTTCGCCAGCATGATGAAAATTCTACCGTGGAGATGCGTATCAACTTAGTTCCAGCTTCGCTAAGAATTCGTCCCACTCACGCTTAGACATTGAGGTGTCAAGTTGCTCGACGTGTTCGCCCGCAAGCATACGGCGCAGTGCCTTAAGGGCCTCCCCAGAAAATGTCGCCGCTTCCAGTCGATGCTCGCGAAACGCTTCGTAGGTCAATGGGACCCATTTTTTCAGGATGTCCAAAATTACCTCCGCATACACCCTGATCTCATACTGTGCGTGGGGATCGGCGCGAAGCCGAAGAAAATTCATGAGGTTATGCAGGTCTGTCTTCCAGTACCACTGGGTATAGAAGTTGAGCGACAGGTTCATGCGAGCAAGCTCTCGTGCTAGCCCTCGTTGGTCATCGCGAAGCTGCTGGCCGCCTTCGTCATGGTTTAGCAGATCGAGATAGTGATCGTAGTTGCGTTGCGCATCGTCTGTGAGAATTCGCAGTACTCGCTCCGCCTCAGCAGCTCCCACGACCTCTCCGCGACCTTGGCGATTTTGCACCGATTGTGCTGACAGATGTTCCGCGGCGGGAATGTAGAATTCGCGATCGAGAGTTGAATAGCGGGCCGAATATTCGTTAACGTTCGCCATCCGATGCCGGATCCACTGGCGTGCGACGAAGATCGGCAACTTTACGTGGAACTTGATTTCCGCCATTTCGAACGGCGTGGTGTGCCAGTGGCGGAGCAGATAGTGGATTAAACCCCGATCTTCAGAGATTTTTTTTGTGCCCCGGCCATAGGATACACGGGCTGCTTGCACGACGGCACCGTCGTCGCCCATATAGTCGATGACACGTACAAACCCGTGGTCGAGAACCGGAACGGCTTGATAGAGAACTTCCTCAAGCCCCTCGGATACAACGCGGCGTGTCACCCTCGAGGCAGCGCGCGCCTCCTTAATCTCGAGGGACTGTTCTTCCGTCAAATTGGTCATCGTGTCTCCAAGTTTGGGCTAGTCTGCGCTCGAGTCTTACACTTCGGGTCATAAGAAAAATCGAGACGCTCGCCGCTTTCATTGGCTCCAGAACGAGGCGGGATCGAAGCGGTCGTTGATGCGATAGAAATAGATTTTCCCAGAAGCCTTCACCTCATTCACGACATAAGTGGTTGGAGTCCGGCAGACGACCTGAATCTGGTCATCGGCGAGCGCCGCAATCGCGAATGCGACAGCATGGGTCTTGGGACCGATCGCAAAACAAGTGGTGCTGGCTGAACGGTTTTGAAGGACGCTGAGGGCGACAGCGGCAATTTCGTGGAGCTCAAATTGCTCCTGCCTGACGCCAGGAAAAGCCGCCAGTTGCTGAAGCGCCGGCCGCTCCCGGTCGATCACCGACGAAGGCAATCTGCGATGCCCTTCGGTAATGTGATAAAGGACCAAGCCGTTGGGCTCAAAACGGTCGACGATGGGACTCGCCTGCGTGAGCTCGGCACCAACGGAAATATAGAGATTTCTCCGATCCGGTACGTAGTCTTCTGACTCCAGATAGGGAATTTGCGACGTCGTCCATTCGCCTTCTGATATCAGCCCCAGCGGTTTGCCAGCGACATCGATCTGTGCGGCCCGCATTTCGTACTTCTCAGCCTCCGCATAGACAAGGTCGATAGAGGTGAACAGTTCGCGACGGAACCCCAATCCGAGCAAAAAAAGCAAATAGCGTTTTGGAATGCACGTCATGTCCATCAACACCCGGAGAGCGTGGCCCTTCTTGCGCGCGACCCCGAAAATCTCCTGCTCTAGCTTCTCAGCGTTATCTGTAAATTGCGCAGACCGTTCCAGATCTAGAATCCGGCAGTCGGCAATCGCGCCCTCAATCGCCGCGCGATTGCCGCTCTTGCGGCTCTCCATTTCGGTATCAGACGAAGCGAAATGGATAATTAAACTCTCGTCGCTGCGCCCCGAGAGAAGCGGGCTACAGGCGTGGCAGCGGCTCTCCCAGCTGACAGCCGCGATAACGAGATCGTATTGCTCGCGAAGGATGCTGTGATCTTGGAGGATCGTCTGCGATATGCTGAGCGTCCCGATCGCTATCTCGTCAATCATCGAAACTCGGAACCTCGTGAGCCAGGGGGAGCGTCAGCTGTGAGCTCGAATTCGGTCGCCTCGCGAACTGCTTTGCCCAATCATCCGCGTCGACCTCAGGTGAGCCGATGCAGATCTGGTAGAGGATGTCCTCGGTCAGTTTCACAGGTTCGTAGGCACCCCGGTATGAGAACATAAAGCGAGGCGCGAAGCGTCGATGCAGCCGGAAACCAGAGATCTTCGGAGCCTCATCGTCCTCTCCCGACTTCGCCCCCCGCTTTGATGTCGTAGCGCGTAAATACCCTGACAATTCGGCGCGATGGATGATCTGGTTAATAAGCTCAATCTGGGTGGCGTTTGCCGGGTAGCTACGAGCTGGGCCAATGAAGAAAAGGCCGCGCTCGGTCGTTGCCAGCGACGAAGGATCTTCGAAATTCGCTTGGAGATGGTGCGTTAGGCGCCCGAGAACCGTGATGAATCGCATCACTGCTTCGGCATTGGAGTCGGTAAGAATTCCGATGCCGTCATAGAAGGCCTCGCTAGAGGCGTAAATGCCATCGGTCTGAGTCTTGGCTGCAATCTTCGTCCTCGAGCGAGCAAACTTCTCCAGGACTTCTTCGGCCGAAAGCGAGCCCCGGTCCTTCGAAAAGCGGTCGAAAATCTCGGCCATGATTTCCAAGAAGTCGCGGATCGAGCCGTCGGCCAGCGACGTGACCACACTCACCCCAGACATCGGCAATCTGCGGAAGCCGAGCCGGTTTGCAATATGGAGCATTGCACCGACGCTCTTACGCCGCATCCAGGCCTGCTGGCTTTTGGCTTTCATCGCCGTTGCGTTCTTTGCGATCCTACTGAAATCCTCAGGACGCGAGATCGGCGAGAAATTCTCCTTTTGACCAGTCCAGTGCAAAAGCACATAGGTCTGATAGTAGGGGAGAGCTCCGGCTGGAGTACGATCAAGCCCATATTGACCGAGATCCAGGCCATGAAGGAACTCGGCAGCTTCGCGAAGCTGCCGAGCAAGCGGGCTAGTCGAGCGCGATATCATCGTGTCGATGATGTCGTTCACCACAACCGTCCCGAGCCGGCCTTTGAGCGAGAAATAGCGCTCGACCTCAGGGCCGGTCACCTCTGGACGTCGATCTTGCTCCAGAGAGAAATATACCCGCAGGCTGGCGACTGCCTCGCAGAGTGCCTGGAATTCTGGCCGGTCTCTGTCGTCGAGCGATACGACACGGCGATCGGCGTCGGTCAAAGGCTGTTCATCGATGAAGGTCTCGCCTGCCTCGACGGCCTCGCCGACAGAGCAAATGACCCAAGAGATCGGAAACCTGCTTTTGCGCACAAGCGTATTGACCGATTTTCTCTGGAGCGGGCTCATCACCTCGCAATCGTCCAGACAAAACTTGAAGCCAAGCCTCTGGCCGCTTGCAAGCTTGCTGTGGGCCATTGATTGCGAGAGACGCTCGATCACGAAGGAAAGGAATTCATTCGGCTCACAGGCCGGAAGCTTGTCGACCAAACTCTTTACATAACCGCGGCCACAGGCTTCGTTCATTCGCCTGACCATACTGCGAAGCGCTCGCGAAAGATCGACAAACGTCTTTGGGGGCTGTTCTGTGAAGGACGAGATTTCTGGAAACTCCGCCGTCGTGTCTGCGACAATTGAAAGCTCGCTGCCAGCCGACAGCGTCAAGACGTCCTCGACGCGTAAGGTATGGGCTGCACAAAGTGCCTTCTCGACGGCAATTAATTCGAGTGCGAGGGAATAGAAGCGGAAGAACTCGTAATCAGGACGCGGCGAGTCCGGAAAGATCTCGGACCAGCGCATATAGCCCATCGAGCCCGAAACATGATCCGGCAGGCGTATGTAGACGCCAATGTGGTTGAAGTCCGAAATGGTCTTCTGGATTCGCAGTGAAGGATTGGAGAACAGATCCTCCCAGCAAATGCTCCGAAGAAGCGTAGTCTTGCCGCTTCCCCGGCTTCCATAAACGAACACCGATTTGTCGGCAGCCAAATGTGCCGCGGTCGGCGTAAACCATATTAGTGGAGAGCCGGAGCTCTCGTGCTCCCACCGCGTCGGTCGGAAAGGGTTCACGACGGCTGCCACCTACTTCTCCGCTCTTAAAATCCAATGCGTCGGCGAAAGATCGTAGTTGTCGATCGTAATACTACTTTCAGCCTGCAACTCCTCGACAATGATCGTCAGTCGGCGTTCATCCAATCCGTTCGCCTCGTTCAGAAAGTGTTTTGTCAGCTCTGGCCAATATATCTGCCCCACTTCCAGCACCTTTCCATAGATAATACCGGTGTTGCGATCGGAGCTGCGTCTACGCCCAAGGGCGATCGATATGGCGGTTTCCCGTTTCAAGATCCCTGATTTGTCGACCCTGTAGGGAGTGATGTGACAGGCAAGCGGAGCCGTGTTCTCGCCGAAAAGAATATCGACCAAATTAAAGCCCTTCGGAATGTCAGGGGCACTGATCGAGACAACGGGGAAGCCGCCGGGAAGTTGCAAAACCTCGACAGGGTCCTCATGGATATGGCCGTGCAAATATATCGCCGGCCGCCCGAGTTCTCCGAGAGCGCCACGCAGCGCCCCGCCGTTGACGAGTTCGGTATAGGGCGCAAGACGCGGCCGCCTTTGCGGAAGCAAATTGTGGTGTGCGACGAGCACCGGAATCGCGCCCCCGGATAGGGCTTCCATTTTCGTTACAACACTCTCGATCGTTTCCTCGGAGATCGCAGGAGTGTCCAACTGGCGATCGTAGTAAGCCCGCATGGCGGCGTCCGAATCCGGCCCGCTCATGGCTGTTTTGATTGCCTCGGCAATCTGGAAGCGAAACTCGGGCGGAATGTAGCTTTCTTCGCCGCAGCCCCAGCAACTGTTGAGAAGAAAAAGCTCTATGCGAGCATTCTCTTTTTCGAGCGATCGATGCATAGCCTTGTTGATCGGCAAGGCGGGCAGCCCCGCCGCGATTAGGGCCTCCACCAGTGGAGTGAATTTGGTGCTAATGCCTGGTTTAAGGGCAAGAGTGCGGTTGATGTCGTGGTTTCCGGGAACAATCCCGACCGGGATATCGCGAAAAAGGCCCTTTGACCCGATCTGCAGCGCACTGGCGATGTAGTTTGCGCAGGCCGCGTAGCCGTCAAGCTTGCCATAGTCGGTCAGGTCGCCCATGAAAAGGACGGCATCGATACCTTGTTCCTTGATGATCTCAAAAATGCGCCGGAACACGGTCTTTATCGGGCTGCGCGATATGATGTTCTTCAGGTTCAGCGGAAACGTTGTGTCCTTGTCGTCCACGAAGGCCTTATTGCCAGCGTTGGAAACTAGGTGGATGTCGCCGATCTGCAGAAGCCTAATTTTTGGTAGCACTGCATGTCCCCCGAAGACTGCAGTATCGTTCTTGTCGGTGCGTTGCAACCGCAAGGCGGAACTCTGTGAACGGATCAACGAGAACTCATGGAAACTTGCAGCCTGTCACGTTCTGGAAAGACTACCGAGAGGTTCGGTGGACACCGCTCCCGGACCAAAAAACCCGCTTTTCACAAGATCCCGTTGCCGTCCATCGGCCCAGCTCATTTCTGACGGGTTGGACCTCGAGCTCCTAGGCTATCGCCCGACTTCCGCCCGGCCTACGAACTCTACATAGCGCGAGCCCGCGACTGCGGCTTTGTGCACGTTTTTGTCACGACCCTCGCATAGGCAGCCAGTACGATGCGGAATCGGCGTGCCGATCAACAGCGGCTGGCCCTTGAGGCCAAGCATTACTCGTTCGGCCGAGAACGGGTAACCGGGAGCGTTTAGCTTGAGAACCTCTGCTGCGGTCATTAGACCCGCGGCGAAGGAGAGGAAGGGCAGAGCCGCGTCGGTGCGCTTTTCCTCGACCGTCGTCTGGGACGCGATGGACCCGTCTGTGGCGCACGTAGTTGGAGCGTACTTCTCGTCGGGCGGGAACACGCAGAGCGAACACGCTTTCGCTCCGGGTACATGCCGCATCAAGGTCGCCTGCCAATTCCGACCCGTGGTGGCGTAGAACTGGATCGGCGGGAACCCCATCTCGATATGGTAGCGCACGTTGAACTCGTTGGCGGCCGAGATCAGAATGTCCGTCGAACCGGCCTCACGGAGACTCCAGAGCGCGGACTCATGCAAGGCGACCGCGTCGACCGCTACGTCCTCGACACCGGCTCGGCGCAGAAAGGCGTCGACGGCGTCGACTTTGGCCATGTCGACCTTAGAATGGGCATCTGTGAAGATGGGTGAGCGGGTGATGTTATGGATTCCGACCCCGTCGTGATCGATGAGGCTTGCGCGGAAGTCCCTCGTCGCAAGCGCCAGAAAGTAGTTGGCGGCGGACCCCACCGAGCCGAGCCCTGCAGTCATGACGTGGCCTAGCGAGATCTCGACTGGGGAGAATTCCACCGGCTTGGGGACATCGGTCCAATCCCAAGCGTTGCAGGCGAAGGACTCGGTCATGGCGCCGAAGCGGGTGCGGAACAGATGCGCGGCACCCAATACCACGGCCAGCGCCGCGCCTATTCCGACATCCGATTCGATCGGGGATAGCGGCGACGGCCCCCGACCAATGTAGGCGCTCCACCCAGAGCCGTGGATGACAGTGTTGTGGCCGTCGGGTCCGAGATGGAAGCGAAAATCGCCTGCGGTCATTTGGCGTGTGCCGTAGCTGCCGAACGGGTCGGCGGCTCTCATTCCATCAAGGGCATGCTCGACAAGCGAACGGCCGGCCCATGGAAGGCGCGGGTGGATAGGTATGTCCGGGAAGCCTACCTGCACCGAGGGTGACAGCCGTCCCAACAGGTTGCAGGCGACGATTGCTGCCACTTGCCCATCGTAACTGGCAAGGTAATCGGGCGACGCGGTGATCGTGACGACCTGAGTTTGGTCGAGTGGCGACGCGCCATAGCGAAGCATTCGATCGTTCAATCGGTCGTAAAACTGTTGCTGGTCCATGGCCCGCCTGCCGGAATGATAATGATGTCGTCGTCCGAAAGCTCGATCCAGCCGTGCGGCTTCTGCCACAGATAAGCGGCGGCGCCAGCCAGTGAGGGTAGAAACCGTCCATAATCAGGCAGCACGAGTGAGCCATATCCCGGGTAACGGATCTTGGCCCCCTCGACGTCGCCATCGCTATGATAGGCTTGGCCCGGATGGGTGTGGACCTGGGCTACCACCTGCAACTCGAACCGCGCCGCCGCCTGCATGCAGGACACCATGGCGCGAGGCGGAACATGAAAACTGCCCGCCGTCGTCCGCGCCTCGGGCGCGAAGACCGCTACGGCAAGAGTGACGGCACCGTCGGTCCGGCCGAGCAGATAGGCGATCCCCTCATGCCGCTGCTGTTGAGACCGGACCAGCGCGGCCATCAAGTCTTGGAGCGCATCCGTGGTCACCAGCAACCTGGCCGGCTGTGGCGAAATTGCAATGCTCTTTGGCTTTCGGCCGAGAACACGCTTGAGCCAACCGGGGATCATGCTGCCAGCCTGCCTTCGTAGCTCTTCATCAGTTCGCAGGCGATACGCAGGGCCATGGCACCCAAGGTGCGGCACGCCCTCGTGTATGCGTTGTTCTGCCAGGCGCCGATCTGCCAATCCGAATGCGGTCCGCGGGAATCGACAGTTTTATAGGCGAGGCGATTCCATGGCGCGCAGATCACGCCGTTACCGTGCAGGAAATTGCCGCCCCGCGGCGTATCCGGCCGATTGTCGATCCTGCCGGTCGCCGGGTTGAACCAGTGCCAGGCAGGAGGTGTGGCAGGATAGCCGTCACACCTCACGCGCAGGTGGTAGGTCAAGCCGTCCTTAGCAGGGAGCCCGAGGACGAAGGTCAAGTCATCGATCTGCTCGATCGACCAGCCCATAAGGCTGGCATTCTCCTTAAGTGCGTCGAGTTCAACCTTCACCAGCAGGGCAGCGGGGGTGCTCATGATGATCAGACCCCGGAACCAGTGGCGACCAGCGTCAACTTGTACTTGCCCTTCTTGAGCCCGAAGCTCACCAGCGGACGGTTGACAGGCTCGAGGTGGAGGTCCCCGTAGTAGAGCTCGAAGGCGTCGCCTTCGGCGAGGTCGCGGTCGTTCACCACTTCCTTGATCACTTTCTCCACTTTTTCGTTCTTGTCGAACGTGCCGCGGAATACGCCGTTCGGCGTCGCGATCTCGAGCACGACATCGTCGTCGTTATGACCTTTCCCCGAATTCTCGCCGAGGCTTTTGTTGTCCTGAGACATTCGCCAACTCCATGTTGTCGCCCCGAATCTGCGCAGGGGAGGGCGGAGCAAACCCCTTGGCCCCAGCGTCATTGCATGTTAGTCCCACTTCCGGGAACACTGATTCCGATATGGCATAGCGTGAGGTCAAGTGCAATAGTCGTCCCACATTTGGGAACCATTTTGTGTTGGAGCCGCGGTTTGCCATGAAGCTGATAGGGATATCGAGATTGCGCGAACTTGCGCGTCGTGCCCGTGGCAACCTTGATGGAGCCGTACCGGCGCTCGTTGCCGAACTTGAGGCCGGGTCATGGCGTTCGATGGCTGAAATCGCGGAATTCTATCCGTCAGCCCTGATCAAAGGCATCAAGGTCCGAATCCCACTCAACGGTGACTATCGGGTCGATCTCGTCGCTGACTGCGAGGCGCAGATAGTTCTCATCGAATATGCGGGCGCGACTACTGGGGCACGCGCCACGACCAAGGCAGGGAGCAAGGTGATATGACAGTTCGACCTATACGCACTGAAGAAGACTACCAATCGGCACTCAAGCGTGCCACTGCGCTGTTCGGGCACAAAAGTCCGAAGGACCGCGACGAGCTCGAAGTGCTGCAGGCCGTCATCGAACGCTGGGAGCGATCCCGGCATCCCATTGAGGCACCGACGCCTGTCCAAGCGATCAAGTTTCGCATGGCGCAGGAGGGATTGTCACAACGCGATCTGATCCCATACCTTGGAAGTAAATCGCGCGTATCCGAGATACTCAACGGTCAGCGACAGCCCACGGTCGATCAGATCAGGGCACTACATCAGCATCTAGGCATTCCCGTCACTTCGCTGATCGGTTCGTCCAAGCACGAGCCTGCGGCCGGCCCGTCGAGCACCTCCATAGCGGCCGAAGGAAAGCTCCGTAGGCTTGGCGTGATGAAAACGAAGGAGAATCTCGCCGGCTTCTTATCGCGTTCGAAGGCCGCCACTCCGGCAATCGCCATGTTGCGCAAGACCAGGACCGAGCGCACCAACGCCAAGACGGACATGGCGGCACTCGAAGCATGGTGTGCGGCCGCATTGGCGCGTGCAGAAAAGATAGCGATCAAAAAGACCAGGATCACCGATCCGGAGAAGGCCGCGCGACAATTGGCACAGTTGAGCCTATTGCCCGACTGGAAGGATCAACTCGTTGCCGTGCTATATCGTATGGGAATAATATTGGTCATATTGGAGCGTCTACCGGGAACATTCCTCGACGGGGCAGCGATGTGCCGCAGTGATGGGGTTCCGGTGATTGCGCTAACCCTGCGCCATGATCGATTGGACAATTTCTGGTTTACCCTACTGCATGAGTTTGCACACGTGGTTTGCCACTTAAGTCCCAATCGACAGGTTATTCTGGACGATCTGGACGTGGCGAGTTCGGAAGTCATCGAAGCGGAGGCAGACTCGTTTGCTCTGAACGCTCTTATCCCTCCCGCTATATGGAAGGGGATCAACAAGGAGAGCAGAACAGAGCAGATATTAGGGGCGGCGCAGAAAGCTGGCGTGCATCCCGCGATTGCCGCCGGCCGATGGCGGTTCCAGCATTCGGACTATCGCCGTTTCTCCAAGCTGATCGGCCGGGGCGAGGTGAAGACTGCTTTCATTCCTATCTAGCTCGGCGGTTGCGAGGAGAATCTCTCTTTCAATCCCGGTAACCGACGCGCGGCTATCTGATTACTGACGATCCCTAGCCGCACTTCAACGTGTACCGGCATTAGCCTATCTGTACGACATGACGCTTGAAGAATTCACCTCACAGCTCAATGCCACCACTTTCTGGAAGGAGTTCACCTTCTCCGAAACGAGATTCTTCCCTCGTCCGAAACAGCAGGTCGAACTGGCGGACGGAATGGTGAAGATCGGATCATTGGCTATGGTGTTCCAGCTCAAGGAACGGGCTGAGGAGACGTCGGACCCTGAGGCTGAGCGACAGTGGTTCCGGAGGAAGGTCCTCCGGAAAGCGACGGATCAGATCAAGGACACGGTGCGATACCTGGCCGAGCACGAGGAGATCCGCCTCACGAATGCACAGGGCCACGAGATAGCGGTGAAGGGGGTCGACCTCCTAGACGTCAAGAAGATCATCGTCTTCCTTCCTGGCCGGCTGCTGCCTGCGGACTGCTGGGAGACCAAGTTCCACGTCTCGGCCACGGTTGGTTTCATTCATATCGTGGCCGCGCACGACTATCTGGGAATATTGGACAAACTGCGCGTCCCCGACGACGTGCGGCTGTACTTCGAATATCGAGAGTCGGTCCTGCCGCAACTGCGCGAGGCCGGCGTGATCGTGGAGGAGCCAGACATCATGGTCGCGTTCCTGTCGGAGATGAACTTGCCGGAGCCTGGATCGATCGAGAAGTTGCGCGCCTTCGTGCAGGATCTTGTCGGGTTTGATCTTTCATACATCATGCGGGACCTCCAAAGTCACATCGTCAACCCTGAAAGGAGGACGGACTACTACCGGATCATGGAGGAGTTCGCTCGCGTCCCGCGATCCATCTGGCGCGAGTTCAAAAGGCGGCTTGTCGTCTCTCTCGAGGCTAGCAAGGCTGGCATACCTCGTCGACCTTTCAGATTCGCATTCCCGCAGACCGACTGCACTTTCATGGTCGCAAGTATGGACCCCGACTGGCCGGTGACCGGCGAGGACGGTAGTAGGATGAGAACGAACGCCGTGGAGCTGTTCACGCGAGCGGCGAAGCACGATCTGAAAACTCGGATCGGCGTTGGTCTGCTGATCTCCAAGGACGGCAATAACTTCCTGCTCGACTGGTGCCTCATAGACGAACCCTGGTCGGTCAACATCAAGCTGGACGATTTGCTCTCGACGCCACTGTTTGGTCCTGCTCGTAAGAGGGTGGTGGACAGCTTCCTTTTCCATGGCGACAAGGCCGCGCCTGGTACTTAAAATCTCCGGTCGGCGTTGGATTCGTAATCCGGCGCTCTCCAGCCGACTTCTGCGTCGGGGTGCTGATCTCCTTGGCAGCATTGCAGCACAGCCCGGCCCGGAATGGTTTACTCGCCCAGGCAAAGCTCCCGCCCTACGGCCGAATGACCGCTTCTGGCGCGAAGCTCAAGGCGGTGAGAAACCAGACTCTTATGCGCCGATGTTCATGCTTCGTGCCTCAAAAGTCGCATAAATGGCAGTGTGGAACTCAACGGCGGCTCATTGGTTTTGCGGGTTCAGCTCGTGGAAAAGGTCCGTCGGCCTTCCGTGAATGCGGGTTTCCGCATCGCCTACCTCGATTTGGTCGATGACCGCCGGACAGGCGAGGCGGAGCCGTATCTCGCCCGAGAGTACATTCGCGCGCATGATTTCGACGAACGCGCCTATCTTTTCATCCGCAGTGAGAAACCTGCGTTTGACGGATGCAGTGGTGCTACGCTTGTGGAGCCCGGGGCGTCTCTATCCGGCAATCCTTTATCGTGAGCCGATGCTATTGTGCAAGTTTCGCAGCACTGCGGGTGGCGATATCGCCCAAGACAGCATGAAGAAGCGTTCCAACTTCCTGTTCGGCGACCCCGGGTGCAATTCCTGATTCGGACAGTTGAACGAGAATTGCCTTGGCGCTGTTGCGCCAGAAGGCGTTCGCGTCCTTCCCGTTCTTGGATTCCAGGACCCGGGCGATCCCTTCGACCAACTTCCGCCGCCGATGCAGCGGAAACGCGCTTATGTTTGAATCACACATCGATCACCTCACCCCTTCAGTCGCGCGAATAAGCATTGGCGGGTGAGAAAATTTGGTTAACAGCGCTTTTGGACAATGGTCAGCAATGGAATAAAGCGTCTACCCAACAAGCCAAGAGGTGTGCCACGTATTGATGATCGGCGCGTGCTGAACGGCATCTTCTGGGTGCTGCGCTCCGGTGCTCCATGGCGCGACCTGCCTCAGCGCTATGGCCCGCGCACCACCTGTTGCAACCGCTTCGTCCGATGGCGAAAAGCAGGTGTGTGGCTGCGCAGTAACGAGTCTACGGCCTAAGGTTTGCGGAGCCTCACGCCGGCGCGGCTGCCGTTCTCCGGGATGAACTCGACGCCGGCGGCCTAGAGGGCGATGCGCAAGGCAGCAACGGTTCGCTCTTGTGTGGAGCCCTGTCGGGCCGCGACATCTACTTAATGTCTATTTTAGACAGTCGCCGCGACCATAACTTTTGACAACAGGTCAGGGTCGCGGGATGCCGAGCCGCTTGAAATACCGGGTTACGTCCGGATGCTCGCGATCGTCCCGCCTCAACCGCGCAAGCGCGTCATCATCGCCGGCGAGCGCCATAGCCAAACCGGGAGCGCTTATTCTCCACGGAGCACCGGGCATTGTCTGGTTGTGAAGACGGTGCTTGATCACCAGCCGCCTGAGTGTGTCTTCGCTTACGTTGTAGTCGTACCTGAACAGATCAATGGCCCTCTGGACCGTGATCGCCTCTGCCCGTGGGATCTAGAGCGGCCGAAGCCGTTCGCCTGTTGCCGGCGCTGTTTTGACACGGCGCGCATTGGTCATTCGGCCCATCGCGCTTTTCTGCGGCCCGCCGTTTCGCCCGACATCAGGAAACGATATCGCCCCCCATGTATTAGAAACCCATGGACACTATGGAACCCCACGGCCACGGGATGGCGGCCGATCTTTTGACATCGGAAGTTGCCAATGCCAGGCAGCGCATCCACCGGACCGAGCTCGCGCTTCAACGCACTGAAGAAATGCTGGCGGAAAATCTCGCGCTGTGCAGCAGGATACGAACTGCGGTCGAGGCCGCAGACCGCTTGGTGAAGATCGATCCCCCCAGCTTTGAAGGACGTCGCGCGGGTTGAACTGGGCCGGCGTTTCATTCGCCTTGCGGCACCCTGCCGCAAGAGCCTGCCCGTTGGCATCACAGCGTGAGCAAACATTGGACAGAAGCATTCCAACGTTCACGATGTGCAACGCCGACGCTAGATAGACACGAATTTCAGTTCAAAGAGCGAGGTTAATGCTGCGGCAAACGAAGGGGGCACGGGGGGTCTTCGCGCGAGCCAGTTATCCGATCTCCCGCTCAGAAATTTCTACCAAATATTCCGACCTCCTGATGGAATCCATTCGTTGCGGGCGTTGCGGCTGATTGGGACGGACTTCCCGAACATGACAACCAGCAACAAAGCAGACCATCAGTCTGTCTCCGAAGCGTTTCGGAAACTGATCCGTTCCGAAGGCTATCGTCATCACGTACAAACGTTCTCAAATCTGGAGGTCGAACCAGAACTGCCGCCAACCCTACAGTCATTACTTGCGGCTATTGATCGGGCCAAACAGGGCCCGACGGAAGAAGGTCCCTAGCCGGCTGGCTGAGCGTCAGCTCAAAGAGTATAGAGGCTCGCTTCGTGGCTTGTTCCCCTGATTCCCACTCAGAACTTATCAAACATTCTTCTTGATTTTTCTCGACAGAGGATCATGAATGTTCTCTTGGGTTCTCGCTGAGGTGGGAGGCCTTGTATGAACGTTTGGACGAACTGCCGACCCGACAAAGTGACTGCCAAACACCTTGTTCACGAGCTGATCCTACAAGCCCGTCGCGGCCAAATCATCTCCGTCAAAGAGACTATTGCAGCGGTGCGCCGAGACCGGCCACATCTGGCGGAAACTGACTGCGAGCTGGTGGAGCTTATTGTCAATGTTGCCCCAGCCTTTGGCCTGTTCGTCGGGTTCGATCTTCGCGAATAACCGCCTCCTCAACAGGGCGGACCGTCGCGACACGGTCTCGATCAAAGCGGCATTACGCGAAGCTCGGGAGACTGCGCCTTATTTGGTGGCCTCCGACGAAGAACTAACCGAGGCAATCGTCGAGGCAGCAACTGCCATGGGCCTCTGCGTGGCTTTCGACGCCCGGGAGTAGCTGTCGGCCGACTTCGGTGACCTCGCAATGGGCGCGCGCCCGTATGCTGTCATTCATTCTCAATATTCCGGCCTTGGCGTGACAGTCCTCACATTAACGCTCTCGCCGAGGACAAATAACCATCGGATGCCGCAGATTTCCGACTGGTCCTTTTACGCGATCGTCGCAACGAGTAGACCGACAACAAGCGAAATGACCAGGGCGACACCCACCGGAAGATGATGCATACCGGCTTCGTACCGACCGCTTAGATAACCGTCGATGAACCTTTGGAAACATCCCGTCACGGACTCAGACATGCCTAACAAACGGTAATCGTCCTCATCGCTGAGCCGGTTAGTAGAGACGAAACCCGCTAGCCGCCTGGGGTCCATTCATGGCTCTCCACTGGTTCAACCCTCCGATCCCCGTCAAGACCGAGCGTCCCGGGATCATCCGCAACGTCAACAACGCCGAGGCAGCCGGGGAGGAGTTGATGAAGTGGACCAAGCGTGGCCCTTGGTGGGACCTCGCGGTGCGCGTTTGCATGGCCGTGATTTTCGACGAGATGGAAGCTGAGGAGGCCCGCAAGGCATTCCTGGCTGCTGCAAAAGAGGAGGGGACATTACTGCCCCCAATGACAACCAGCTAAATTGGATTGCGGTATAAGGTTCTAGGTGTCTCAGACCAACACCGCCTTCGCGAAAGGAGCCCGCCGCCAAGCATGGAGATGAGAGGCGACGGACCCCCCCACAGCGGCTGCACATCCACGAAGTAATCCCGCTGCCGCCTCTAAACCCGCGAGGGCCTACATCGTTCCCTTAGCTGCAGCTAAAGCGGGGTTGGTCGGCGGGCTCTTCCCGCTCTAAGTTCCCTCTTATGGGTCCCCTCTGGTTCGCTCCCCCGGTCTACGTGAAGACGAAACGTCCGGGCATTCGCAATGGGGTCAGCCACGTCGAGGGAGCCGCCGAGGAACTCCTGGCATGGGACACAAAGGGCCCGAGGTGGACGAAGGCGGTCCAATCCTGCGTCGACGCGTTCGAGGGCAGGATGTCCCCCATGAGGTGCGTGAAGCCTTCGAGGCGGCTGCCAAGGAGGCCAACGTGTATCTCTCCCCTGACTAGGAGGTATCATGGCAACCCATTGGTTCGTCCCTCCGGTGTTCGTGAAGACTGAAACCGGTGTCAGGCATGGCTGCAACAATGCGAAGGAAGCCCTTGAGCAGCTCAAGATGTGGACCCGGCGAGGGCCTCGCTGGCATAAGGCGGTGACCCTCTGCCTGTCAGCCTTGGAGGGCGATTCGATTGACCCCCACATAATACGAAAGGCCTTTGAGGCTGTCGCTAAGGAGGCCAACGTGTATCTCTCCCCTGAGTAGGAGGTGTTGTGGCAACCCACTGGTTCTCCCCTCCGGTGTACGTCAAGACTGACCGACCTGGGGTCACCTACCGGTGCAACAACGTCGAGGGTGCCGCCGAGGAACTCATGAAGTGGACCAAGATGCGGCCTAAGTGGAGGAAGGCTGTGCAACTGTGCGCCGACGCCCTTCAGGACCGTGTGACTCCGGAAGAGGTCCGTCAGGCTTTCGAGGCTGCTGCCAAGGAGGAGAGGGTGCTGCGTGAGTAGCAGGCCGGTGCCCATGGCTATGTTGGGAAGGACCCGTTAGGCTGTCTAATGCTGACCAAGTCGGCGCTGCTCGAAATAGACCCGGATACGAGAGCATTCACTCTGGTCGGCGCATTTATGGCCATTTTGCACTTCTTGAAACTGGCATCGGAGCTGCTCTGGGCGAGGTAGTTGGCGTCAATGGGGCACGTCGAGTAGTCATCAATCGAAACATGGGGTTCGACGAGAAGATCAAAACCGTACGCACAGGGGACCGGAACCGGAATGTCAGGCTTCTAAAGCCGATGGCAGAAACCGGATACGCTGTGGCGGCATTTGAGGGCACGTTCCTGCTCTTGACGTTGCCAGTGAGCTGTGCGCGCAAATCGGAGGATGGAAGGGCCGGAGGCAGGAAGTACCGCGTCAGGCCGAGGCGCCAATCAAGCGGGTCGGCAATAATCGCGAAAAGCTCAATACGGCCTGCAGCGAAACTAAAGAAGGAGTCGCGCGTTGGACGCGAATAACGCTTATTTCGCCTCTCAGTATGGTTTAGGTCAGAGTGGTCAAGCCAACGTCGCGTAAGGCAATCAATGCGTCGAGCGCTAGTCAAGCGAAGTCGCCCGCTCGTGACGAGGTCACTTTAGCGCCGCCCGCTTTCCGGCCGGTCCAGCTCGCAACGCTCGTGGACACGGTCCCTGCCGGCGATCGTTGGATCCATGAGATGAAATACGACGGCTATCGTATTCTCGTTGCCGTCGGCGGTGGCGAGGCGCGAGCGTACACACGATCTGGTCTGGACTGGTCTAGCCGTTTTCCCTCGATCCTCTCCGAGGCTCGCAAGCTCAAGGTGCGCTCAGCCCTGATTGACGGCGAGGCCGTGGTTGTCGATGTGGAAGGAAGATCTAACTTCCAGGCGCTTCAGAATGCATTGAAGGGTGCCCCGGCGACTATCGACTTTTATGCGTTCGATCTGCTGCAGCTCGACGGCGAAGATCTGACAAGGCTTCCTCTTGTTGAGCGCAAGGCGAAGCTGGAGGCGATCTTGCCTGCGAAAAATCCGGTCCTTCGTTACTCCGACCATATCCTCGGCCGCGGAGAAGAGCTGCTCGATCGCTTCTGCGCTGCCGGCCTTGAGGGCGTCATCTCAAAGCTCGCGGATTCGAGTTATGTGGCGGCCCGCGGCGCAAGCTGGCTGAAGATCAAATGCATCAGGCGGCAGGAATTTGTGATTGTCGGCTGGACGCCGTCCGACAAGGTCCGCGCGTTTCGGTCCTTGATCCTTGGCGTTCATGACCGCGGCAAGCTGCGTTACGCCGGGAAAGTCGGCACCGGCTTCGATACCGCTGAACTTCTTCGTCTCTTGAAGATCATGGCGCCTCTCGAGCAGAAGGCCGCCACCGTCGACGCACCACGCGCCGAAGTGCGCGGCGCACACTGGCTCCGTCCGAAACTGGTCGCTGAGATTGCCTTCACCGAAATGACAAATGAAGGGACGTTACGACATCCGAGCTATCTTGGTCTCCGTGAAGACAAGAAGCCGGAGGCGGTCGTGCTCGAGACGGAACGTCATGCAGCCGATCTCGCCGCGTCTGGGACAACCACCATCGCCATAAGTAACCGTGACCGCGTCATCTATCCGGAGTCCAACATCACCAAGGGACAGCTCGCCGACCATTACGCAGCGGTCGCGGCGATCATGCTTCCTTGGGTTGGCAGCCGGCCGATCAGTCTGGTTCGATGCCCACAGGGCCGCGCGAAGAAGTGCTTCTTCCAGAAACACGACGCCGGCAGCTTTGGCGACAAAGTCCACCACGTCGGCATCACAGAGAAAGACGGGCACGAGGAACCATATCTCTATGTCGACGATGCCGACGGACTGATGACTTGCGTCCAGATGGGAACGATCGAGCTGCATGGATGGGGGGCTCGGATCGAGGATGTCGAAAAGGCCGACCGCCTCGTGTTCGACCTCGACCCCGATGAAGGCCTCGATTTTGAGGCCGTCCGCGCCGCTGCCTTTCAGTTCCGCGCTATCCTTAAATCGCTGGGACTTACGACTTTCCCGATGCTGACGGGAGGCAAAGGAGTGCACGTCATCGCGCCGCTCACCCCTGGCGCCGAGTGGCCACAGGTGAAGGACTTCGCGTCTCGCCTGGCGCAGGCGGTCGCCCGGAGCGATCCGGCCCATTTCACGGCCGTGTTGTCAAAGGCGCGCCGCAAGGGTCGCATCTTTGTGGACTATCTACGCAATCAGCGCGGGGCGACCGCGATCATGCCTTACAGCGCGAGATCACGTCCGGGCGCTCCTGTCGCGGCACCGATCACGTGGGCGGAGATGAAGACAATAGACGCGCCCTCTCATTTCCACGTGGGCGATGCTCCTGAATTAAAGAAACGCGCAGTCTCCAAAACTCTGGCTGGATGGGGTCGCGCTGACCAATCCTTGCCCAATCTGTAGCGTCCGACGCGGGAAGAGGCAGTAAAGCCGGGATTCAAAGGGCAACGCGGCGCTCACGGCCTTGCCTCATTGGAACCTGCGGAGATCGGTCTCGTTTGGCTGAAGCCATGGCAAAAATCGATCCTAGGACCGTCGCCAGTCTTTTAAGGGAATACGCGCAACGGGCGTCTATGCGCGGCGACAATCCCTATCGCACAAAGGCATACTTGGGCGCGGCAGACAGTCTGATGGCGCTGTCGCAGCCGCTTGATCGGATCATCGCCGCCGGCGCCCTCACCAAGATCCCGGGGATCGGTGACGCGATCGCAGACATCGTGACCAAGCTTTACCAAACCGGCACGCACCCAAGCCTTGAGAAGCTGCGCGAGGATGTTCCAGCGGGCGTGATGGAGCTGTTTGCCATACCCGGGCTTCGTCCCGATAAGATACTGAAGCTTCATCAGGCGCTCGGCGTGAACTCGCTGGCGGAGCTCGAGGCCGCAGCGAGAGAAGACCGCATCCGCCCAGTCAAAGGCCTCGGCGCCGCGCTTCAGACAAAGCTGCTGCAGAACCTGGCCATCGTGCGAAGCGGCGAAATGCAACTTCACCTGCACAAGGCCGCCGCTCTTCTCCACCATGCGGTCATATCGGTAAAGCAACAGCATCCAGAGTTTTCGCGCGTCGAAATTGCAGGTGACTTCCGGCGCGGTTGCGAGCTCGTTTCTGACTTGGCCCTGGTAGCGCAGGGCAGAAAGTCGACTGGTATCGAGGATACAACCCTCAGGCTTGTTGTCACGGACAAGAAGCATTTTGGCGCGAGCCTGCTCGAAGCAACCGGGTCGGCAGACCACCTTGAGCAACTGAAGACGTTCGCGGTCGACAAGGGATACACCCTAAGCGCCGATGGGCTTCGTCGCGGGAGAAAACTGATCGCGTCAGCCACAGAGGAAGAAATCTACCAAGCGCTAGACCTGCAGTTTATCGAGCCAGAATTGCGCGAAGGCAGGGGCGAGATCGATCGAGCGGCAAAGCAGAAGCTACCTGCCCTCATTCGGGATGAAGATCTTCATGGCATCCTGCATTCTCACACGACCGCTTCCGATGGCACCGAAACGCTTGAGGCAATGGCTGAAGCCACGCGCAGGCGCGGTTTCGACTACTATGGTGTCGCCGATCATTCGCAGTCCGCTCACTACGCAGGCGGCCTTTCGTTGCAGGAGATTGCTGAACAGCACCGCGAAGCTGATCGGCTGAACAACGCATACAATGGAAAATTTCGCATACTGAAGGGCATTGAGGCGGACATCCTGGCGGATGGCTCGCTCGATTACCCGAATGATATCTTGGAGCAGTTCGATTTCGTCGTCGCGAGCGTGCACAGCCGCTTCAAGTTGCCCAAGAAGGAGCAGACGGGGCGTATCATTGAAGCGATCGGAAATCCTCGGACGACAATCATCGGGCACATGACCGGTCGCCAGCTGTTGCGCCGGCCCGGTTATGATCTCGACGTCGACAAAGTCCTCAAAGCGTGTGCGAAACACGGCGTTGCCGTCGAAATCAACGCACATCCGTGGCGACTCGACCTCGACTGGCGCTGGCATCAAAAGGCACTCGATCATGGCTGCATCTTCAGCATCAACCCGGACGCTCATTCGATCCGCGAGCTCGACCACATGCATTGGGGTGTCGAGATGGCGCGCAAGGGCGGCGTCCCTGCGAAGCGGGTCCTGAACGCGATGCGTTTGACGGCCCTCCTTGCGCATCTCGCACGGCGCAGGCAAATGTCCTAACCTGGCTGTGCGCCCGACCTATCAGCGCAGGAGACCGTCCTTCTCGAAATCGTCCCAGCCGCGCAAACTGGAGTGCGAAATTTCAGCGGGGCAATGGCCAGTTGAAGCTGCAGCTCCGCGCCCGCTTCTTTGCGCACGTTTCAGAGCCGCCTTCCCCGCGCCACGCCGCCTATTCTCTGCAGCTGTCGCTGCGTCCTGTTCGCGCCAGACCGTAACCAGGTCGCGGTCAAGCACATCCTCCACGTGCTGCGGGTCGAACACGTGAAAGGTGATGTTCCTTGCCCGCCCGCGGAGTTTCACCGTTTTCGTCCCGGCGCTCTGCAAGCGACCATCTTTCAGCCAGCGGTGCCGTTCGGCCGTCGAGATCGTCAGAATGTCCTCGATTTCACGGGGGATTACGGGCAGGTCTTCGATATTCTGCAGTGCTTTGGATACGATCCCGAATACCACCTGCACATCATTCTCGGCGCCCTGAGACAGGCGCAGGGTAAGCACGCGGGACTCGATATGGAGCAGTTTCCTGAAGTCCGTTGGAAGGCGGGCGCGTATTTCGAGAAAAATACCCCTCGCTCTGACGGACGATCCAAGCGTTGCAGCCGGGGTCAAAGGCCACTCTCCAATCAGCTTCGCTGTTGCATTGATTTTTCGGCGCGTGGACATGCCCCTTTATATAGGTCACCGATTGTCGGCAGCGATGAGCCGATCGCAAAGCCAATATGAGTTCTAATCCGCCAGCGGTCTGAACCACGATGCCCAAAGGCGCAACCACGATTGTGAGCGGGGCCGTTTGCAACTTCGGCTAACAGGAAACGGCAGAGTTGATCTCGAAGTGCGATATCAGGCGCGTCGCCGCCTGGCGGCTTTTTGGGGGCCGTTTGCTGTCCGTCCGGTTATTGCCGAGGGACCAGTTAAAGCCGCCGTTCGGCTCACGACCTCTTCGCGGAATACAAGGCAAGTTCAGATCCCGCGGAAGCCGACATTGAACTGCCTCTCCGTTTACACGTTTGGCAAATGTTGCGAATGGAGGGAGTTGCATGTTCGAAGGTTTCTCGCTGGAGCAGATCAAACTTCCGGAAGCGACGCTCAGAGTGCGGGTTGGTGGAAGGGGCCACCGCTTCCTGATGCTGCACGGTCATCCTCGCACCCATGCCACTTGGCATCGCGTGGCGCCGATTTTGGCTGAGGAATACACCGTAATTTGCCCTGGTCTTCGGTGCTCGCCCTTGCGGTGTGTCGCAACACAATCAGCGCGTCCGGTTTGCCGTGAACAGATCTTGCTGATGCACCAGTTCGTCCGCGACGGGCTGACGGAGGCGGCGTGTGCCATTCGGGTGGATGGCCGAAAATAACCCCACCTCTGCATGACGCGAATTGTCCCAGCCCGGGTAGGCCGTTATCGGGTACAGGCAAATACCCTCGAATCGATGCTCCGACACCCATAGCGGCACGCACCTCGTCGCGGCATACACAGTGGAGCCAAGCCGGCCCGCCGGATCCCTCTGAGCCGGTCTCGGCAATGAACATCGGCTTACCGTACCGATGAGCAACCTCGAGCAACATTTCCGACAAAGCGCGGTACTCATGGTGTCCCATCGATATCGTCGGCCCGTTTATTTACCATTGATTGTGCGGCTAGAAATTCAGGCCCACGACATCGACAACATCTTCGCTCCCGCCCAACTCAGGTTCGACGCGGCCCAGCAACATGTCGTAAGCTTCGAACTGCCCCTGACGGGCGTTTTCGGCCCGACCCCGTTCGCTGCGGGTCCGGTCACGAGGAGCGATTTGGATAAGGGGCTCGGCCCAGACAAATCTGCAGGCGGGGTCGATCTCCCGCATTGCACGAACACCCGCGATGGCAGCCTTCACGAGATGCCGCTTGAACCATCCACGTTTGTTCGGCCCCACGCGGGAAATAGCCGACCTCAACAGCCCATGCGAAAAAGGAGATCTAGTTGATGGGACACAACAGAGGCGGTGTTCCGGCGATCGAACGCTGTACGCTCACGGCTTCTGCCGCGAACGAGGCATAGGCATCGATGAAATGCAGCGATCGCTGATCGACATGGTCTGGAGATCCGTAATGGAAGATGTCCCAGATAACCTGGACACCTGCCGATCGGGCCGCCTCGACCATTGGCGCCCAACTTGACCAGTCATAGGCGAAGCTTGCGGAACCGGAGCCTCCACCTGGTGCTCGTCCATACGCCCCACTTCGCTCATTCGAAGTCTTCTTTCGGCAGTCGGCTTCGAACTCGGCCGCCTTGTTAGGACCGGGAACCGCGTTGGCGAAATACCGCATCCAATGGGGCGCGCGCCATCTTCGTTGCTCAGTCCAGCTCGTCCTGGCGCGACCGGGTAATGCCGAACCGATTGGGTCGAGCCTTTGTTCCTGTGGTGGACTGTCCGGAGCTGGGTGGCGAAGGAGGAACAAGGAGGGCCGTGCCAAGTTCGGGGCGATATACCACCGCCGCCGATCGACTCGAGCGGCTGCTCAGCAACAAGAGAGGCACGGGATCACATGACCGTTCAGATTCGACTTTCCGAGATCGACCACGCCAGGCGCGAGGATCGTGGCGACGGCGCTTGGAGCATCGCACCGGACTTGGGCTATTTGCGCCTAGCAATCGTCAATGTCGTGTTCTTCGGCGCACCGGGCAGCGGAGATCGGAACTGGATGCTGATCGATACCGGGTTGCCGACGTCCCGCGGCAGCATTCTTGCGGTCGCGGAAAAGCGGTTTGGCACGAACGCACGGCCGGCCGCGATCATCCTGACCCACGGCCATTTCGACCATGTGGGAACGGTTCTAGACCTCGCGAATAGGTGGGACGTGCCTGTCTTCGCGCATCCACTCGAGCGCCCCTATCTGGACGGAACCGCGTCCTATCCGCCACCGGATCCCTGGGTCGGGGGTGGACTGATGGCGCTGCTTTCGCCGCTTTTTCCACGGGGGCCAATTGATCTTGGCAACCGTTTGGAACTCCTACCTGCCGACGGATCGATCCCCGGAATGCCCGGATGGCGATGGCTACACACACCCGGGCACGCTCCTGGGCATATCTCGCTCTGGCGCGAGGAGGACCGCTCGCTGATCGTAGGGGACGCTTTCATCACCACCGGTCAGGAGTCAGTCTATGAGGTCGCCGTTCAGGATCTTGAGATGCACGGTCCGCCGCGCTACTTCACGCCGGACTGGGATGCGGCGGAAAGATCCGTGAAGCACTTGGCTGCCCTGAACCCGCACATGGTCATCAGTGGACACGGTGCGGCTGCTGCGGGAGTGGGCATGCGTCAAGCTCTTGACAGCCTGGCTGAGCGGTTCAGGGTGTTCGCCGTCCCGCCGAAATTGAAATTCGTGCGCGAGCCGGCGGCAGTCCTAGGTAGCTGAGGCTAACTGAGCCGCCGTCGTTCTGAAGTATGATCAAGTTGGGCAGACTCTATCTCTCGAGCCGGTAGAGTTACCCGTCGGGTCGCGCTTGCCATCGTCGCGACAAACTCTGACAAGCGGAACAAACCCGGGAGGCGCCGGGTTAGGGTCGCTCGATCGGCGCAGGGCGACTGCGGCCAAGCGCCCCGAAGTTCTGCGTCAGGAGAAGACGTCAGATGGAAAACGAGTACCCGAAGGACGCGTCCTGTCCGCCCGCGAGCCGACCGGCAATAAGTTGTTCGAGTCCACACGCGTCGGCATCCGCCAAGACTTGGCTTTGATTCGCTCATCGACCAAAACCGTGGAGGAGACCAAATGGCAAATCTGGGAAGATTGGCGATCGCGATGCTTGGCGTTCTGGCATACCAAAACCGCGACAAGCTCTGTGAATTGATTCCGGGAGCGGGGTATCTTAACCCAAACGACCCGGAACGCAGAATTCTGGCTCAGATAACGAATGGCGTGTCGAGGGCTGACCTTGGTGAGATCCTCGACCGGTTCAGGGAGGTGGGGGCAGGATCGAAGGTCGACTCGTGGGTTGGCAGCGGGCCAAACCAACCGATTGAGCCAAGGGACGTCCAAGCGGCAATGGACGAAGGTACACTCACGTCCATTTCGATGCAGACGGGTCTTTCGCGCGAGGAGCTAATCAGAAGGATTGCGCGGGATCTACCCGAGACAGTCAACGAGATGACGCCGAATGGTGAATGGCCGCCTGAGCCGACACATGGCTTGGATAAGTCGACCCTGCTCGACAATGTATCCTAGGGGACACAGCCAGGAATGCAGCCGGCCAAGGCGAGATCCAGGGTGGCAACTCTACACCGGGGGACGCTCCTGCGCGATCGCCTTCATCCGCTCGCGAACCAAGGATCTGTTTCGAGCGCGCCGAACGCGCAACTGGCCGCCATCCTGAAAATGCGGCACCGCTGCATCGCGGCGCCCTCGCTCGCGTATATCGGTGAGCGGAAGAAGGCGCGTTCCTGGCTGGCCAGAGCGCTGGCGATCGATCCGGACGACTTCGTGACGCAGTACAACGCCGCTTGCATGTATTCCGTGCTCGGGGAAATGGAGGAAGCGGTGCGGTACCTGGAAAGAGCCGTCGGAGGAAGCGTGAGTCAGAACGTATTGGAACGAATCCGTCACGAAGTCATTTCGACGCCATTCGCGATCACCCGCGGTTCGTGCAGCTTCTTAGTTCACTTGCCTTGTGACGCACAGCTGTACTTGCACAAGCTTCGGCCTGCCTAGCAGCCGCGTTCGGTTTGGGTGGCGGATTCAACTGATCGCAGCAACACACGCTCTTTTCTGAAAGATGGAGTGTGAGCCATGAAGCAGCGAAGTCGCATCTACTACTCGGCCGCTCAGCGCCTGAGATTTGGGTTCGATGGCAGGCGGGCGAGTCGATGAGCTCGATCGGACGACGATTCGATCGGGAGTCTTCATCGGTCCGTTCTTGCCGCCGCGCCTGGGCCTTGCACTGGCGGGCTGCCGGCCTTGCCTGTCGCCGGTGGTGTTTTCCCCCACATTTTGCTTCCGCTGCTTGTGCTGCTCACCTGGCCGCTCGCCATGGGCAAGTATTTCGCCCCGGCATCGTCTCTGCGGGGTTTGCTTCGTCGGCAAAGGACATCGCCAGCTGGCCTCACAGCTGCGGTCGATCGCGGCCGAATCGGGATTGATGCTGGCCGACGCGCTGGCCGGCGGCCGCTTCACCCGCTACAATGATCTGTTGATGCCTGCCGGCATTATTGCCGGGGCCGGCGACCGGTTGTTCGATGCGAAAGCCGAGGCTCTTAGACTACAATCGGAGATTCCTGGTTCCTTTGTCGATATCATCCCGCAGGCCGGCCACATGGTCCACCACACCGCACCGCTAGCTGTTCTCGCCATGGTGGACAGGGTCGCTGCCGCGGTCAGCATGAAGTAGGCCGGCACTGGCGCGATCCCGAAGAAGTGGAATCGCGATTTTCGGAAAAGATCATGCTCAAAAGCAATAGGTAGAACCCCGTCCCGACTCTATCGGGTGGCGAATCCGATGATTTACTTCACGGCGGCACGCACTTCAGCGAACCGCATCCTGTGCATCCATCCGCGCCGGTTCAGCTAACATCGACGTCGAGGTCCCGTATCTTGGGGATCTGGCCAGGGGAACGGCCCCAATTCCGTGTTCGGCTTCTGCCTCTCTTTGTGGCTGCCAGCATCTGGTCGTCTGCAAATCGAGGCCACGGACTGACAAGCACCCCCGCACTACAAGGAGCTGGCGGTCGGAGAACAAATGTAGACATGTCGCACCATCCTTGCGGGTACGGCTTGCGATGCATACTGACGGTCGAGGGCTTAATGTAACCAAATCAACGGCTCGGCGTTTCGGTCAGCGCCGTTGCAATGAGCGAAGCCATAACCTCTGTCACGAGCATAGACTGGCGATTTCATGAATCGCAATTTTCTGGTGATCGAACCTGAGGAAGGCATTGCCGTGCTCAAGGGGCTTGCCTCCTCGGCGCGGATCTCGATGCTGAAACTGCTGCATGAGAAGGGGCCGATGAATGTCAACGAAATCGCCGCCGTGCTGTCGCTTCCGCAGTCGACCGTCTCGACCAACATCCAGGTGCTGGAGGATGCGGGGCTGATCCGCACCGAGAGAGCGAAGAAAGGCAACCGGAAAATCTGCTATCCGACCGCCGAAAAAGTGCTCGTCGTGTTCAAGAGCGAATATCGTGCGGTCAAGAACGACGCGATCGAAGTGTCGATGCCGATCGGGCTTTATACCGGCTTCGAGGTTACCGCGCCCTGCGGCCTTTGTTCGCCGGACGGCATCATCGGTCTGCTCGATGTGCCGAACACTTTCCTCGATCCGGACCGCATGAAGGCCGGTCTGCTATGGTTCACGCGCGGTTTTGTCGAATACCAGTTCCCCAACAATGCCAAGCTCGCCAATGCCGAGATCACCGGACTCGAAGTTGCGATAGAGCTGTCTTCGGAAGTGCCGGGTACCAGCGCCGATTGGCCCTCGGACATCACGCTGACGATCAATGGCGTCGATGTCGGCACCTGGACGTCGCCGGGGGATTTCGGCGACAAGCGCGGCGTCTTCACGCCCTCCTGGTGGAAGCTCAAGGGCTCGCAATACGGTAAGCTGAAGAACTGGCGAATTGCCAATGACGGCACCTATGTCGACGGCCTCAGGATTTCCGAAACCGGCCTCGCCGCACTCGATCTGAAGAGCCATCATTCAATCCGCGTCCGTATCGGCGTCAAGGACGACGCCAAGCGCCCCGGCGGGATCAATATTTTCGGCAAGGGCTTTGGAAATTACGATCAGGACATTGTGCTCAGGATCAAAACCGCGTGAATCGACTGGCCGCGTTGCTGCGCTCAGTTACAGTTCATTGCTAGGCTAGGCTTGCAGCTGGCACCGCCGTCCATGAGGCGACCGGCTTGCCTGACGTGTATAGATCCCTCGTCGCAAGCTTTGCCCACTGGCTGCGAATCCCCTGCTACCCTCAATCACCAGTACAAAGGGATCCGTCCCACCAACCAACAGCCAGAGCATCCTCCGTTCCAGCAAATGCCGGAACTTACCATCTAGGCAACTCTCGAAAGTATGTGCCGATCCAAGTCGCACTTGGCCAAGCCGTATCGCCAGCGGTGGTTCGTCGTCTCGCGTCTGCTCTGGTAGAACAAAGTCAATTGCCGGCCTTCGATCATTACGGTCGAATGGCCATTCTCGCCGGGCTCACCAGGGTCGAGAACGGGGCCAACGGAAACGTAGGGACCCTTGACGTCATCGGCGATGGCGAAGAAGACGCGCTGCCGGCTGCCGCGCGGACCTTCGGGGAGGAAGCAGGTGGCGTTGAGAAGCACACGACCGTCCGGCAGCTCGACGAGCTGCGCGCCTTCGATCCCCCATTCGTAATCGGGGTGCTCGCGCGCATTGTGATGTGGCACGTCGAGATGATCGAGTATCTTGCCGAGACGTTTCCATGGCCCGAACCAGGAATCGGATTGGCTGCGCGCCAGATAGACATCAGGCTGGGGCACCCTGGTGAATTTGGGCATGCCTGAATAGACGATATAGCGCTTGCCTCCGACGATTGCGGGGTGGGGATCGTAGATGCCGTCCTCATCGGTGTCGGGCAGCGACAATATCGCCGGATTGAGCACCACCCAATGAAAGCCGTCATTGGACACCGCGTGCTCGCAACGTCCGCCGGACTTCATGAATTCGGTCTGGATAAACATGTGGAAGACGCCGCACTCATGAATGACGCCGGGCGCCGCAATGCCAGATCCGGTTACCGGCAAAACGATCGCCTCGTGCTCTGTCCAGGGCCCATAAAGATCCGGCGCTGTGGCGTGGAGGATTTTCCAGCTCTCTGTTGTGACGGTGCCGCTGGAGCCGAAGACGTGCCAGAGCGTGCCGTCGAACACCGGACAAGGGTCCTTCAGATCATCCACAACCTGCGGGTGAAACAATGGAAAGACGTTGGTTTCAAAGTCGATCTTCATTCGCCAGCCATCCCTCGATTCGTCTCGGTCTCCATTCAAATGAACCACCGGCGCGGCTCAGATGAATCGATTCCAAGCGTATTTATAGCTCCGCTGATGAACGGTTGTTGAACGATTGAAGGATTTGAACCGCTCTGTGGCAAAGGGCCACATTTGGGGAGCCCGACCTGACGCGAGGGGCTTCATCATGTGGATCGAATGGGGGCGGCCGGCTCGCTCCTTCTCTGTCGAGCCGTCGCAAGTGGAGCGGACGGCTGGCCTCGCCCGAGACAGTTTGGATCTATGGAACAACTTATCGGGATGGAAGTTATATAGAAGGCTGCGAACTTCATGTCAAAGCTGCCTCGATTGACTTTTGTTAGTCGAGGCATTTTGTAACTATATCGAAGGATAATCTACATGGAAATGGCGGCGGGCCGGGCCAAAACACCAAAAAACCCTGTACAACCGTCTATTTTAATTTGCTTTTCACACCTCCGATGGAACTTCGTATATCAGAGACCACAACACATTCTGACCCTGGCGTCAAAACAGCAACAGCTAATTTACTTCGAAGAGCCGATCTTCGATGAGAGGCGCCACCCTTCGATGCGGGTGCACAATATTACCCCCAAGATCAGAATAGTGACGCCGCTGATCCCAGTTGGTACTTCCGCGACCAGGGCGGACGCAATCCAGCGCAGGTTCGTCGATCAGATCCTCGCCTCCACGCCGCATGACCGATTGACGACCTGGTATTACACGCCCATGGCGCTACGCTTCAGCGATCATCTCGCCTGTGACGTCTGCGTCTACGACTGCATGGATGAACTCTCCGCGTTCAAAGACGCTCCCGCAGAGTTGACGCAGTTGGAAAAGGCGCTGTTGCAACGTGCCGATGTCGTCTTCACGGGCGGGCAGAGCCTCTACGAGGCCAAGCGCAGCTTGCATCGGGCGATCTTTCCCTTCCCGAGCAGCATCGACGTTACCCATTTCCATCAGGCTAGGGCGCCAGGTGAAGACCCGTTCGATCAGGCCGACATACCTCACCCGAGGGTGGGGTACTTCGGGGTCATCGACGAACGGCTCGACCTTGAACTTATCGCGCATGCGGCTGCGGCAATGCCAGACGTGCATTTTGTCATGCTCGGCCCTGTCGTCAAGATCGATCGGGCGAGCCTTCCCACGGCAGGCAACCTGCATTGGCTGGGCGGCAAGTCCTATGCAGACCTGCCGAACTATCTCAGGCATTGGAGTGCCGGCTGGATGCCGTTCGCGCTCAACGAAGCGACCCGCTACATCAGCCCGACCAAGACTCCCGAGTTTCTTGCGGCAGGACTGCCGGTGTTGTCCACGGCGATCGTCGACGTTGTGCGTACCTACGGCGTCGAAGGCCTTGTCGAGATTGTCGAGGCGGAGGACATCGAGGCCAAGCTTCGCTCGATCCTGGCCCACCCCCGCGATTTCCTGGTGAAGAAGGCCGACGCCTACCTCGCCGACATGTCCTGGGAGAAGACCTGGAGCGCGATGGCTGCCCACATCGAGCGCGCCCATGCGATGAAGAGCGTCGTCCCATTCCTGAGGAGGGCGTGAGCGTGTTCGACTGGTTGATCGTAGGGGCCGGTTTCGCCGGCAGTGTGCTGGCCGAGCGTATCGCATCGCAACGGCAGGAAAGCGTCCTGATCATAGACCGACGAAATCACGTCGGCGGCAATGCCTATGACTGCTACGACGAGGCGGGAATACTAATTCACCGTTACGGGCCTCACATCTTTCACACCAACGCCCAATCGATCGTCGACTATCTGTCGCAATTCACGCAATGGCGGCCTTACGAACATCGCGTGCTGTCGCTTGTCGATGGAAAGCTGCTGCCGATACCGATTAATCTCGACACCATAAACCGCCTCTACGGCCTTGAATTGACGTCCGAGCAGCTGCAGGACTTCTTCACTTTCCGACGCGAAACGGTCAAAGAAGTCCGCACCGCCGAGGACGTCGTGGTGAGCACAGTAGGCAGAGAGCTCTACGAGAAATTCTTCCGCGGCTACACGAGGAAGCAGTGGGGTGTCGACCCTTCCCAGTTGAGCAAGTCAGTGACGGCGCGAGTCCCGACCCGGACCGATCGCGACGATCGGTATTTTGGCGACAGCTTCCAGAACATGCCGGCAGGCGGGTATACGCGCATGTTTCAGCGCATGCTGGATAGTCCCAAGATCAAGATCATGCTGCAGACCGACTACCGCGAAATTCGCGACAAGATCCCCTTCCAGCAGATGATCTATACCGGTCCGATCGACGAGTATTTCGACTGGAAGCTTGGTCGCTTGCCCTACCGTTCGCTGCGCTTTGAGCACACGACGCTTGATTGCGAGCAGTTTCAACCGGTCGCCGTCGTCAACTATCCGCAGACGGAAAAATACACACGGATCACCGAGTACAAGCATCTGACCGGTCAGCAGAGTCCGAAGACCAGCCTCACCTACGAATACCCCACCGACGTCGGAGATCCTTATTACCCGGTGCCGCGGGCCGAAAACGAGGCTTTGTACAAACGATACGAAGCTTTGGCCGCGGCGTGCCCGGAGGTCTGGTTCGTCGGACGTCTTGCAACATATCGCTATTACAATATGGATCAGGTGGTCGGCCAGGCATTGGCTACGTTCGGGCGCATTCAGACACGCCTGCCAGCAAACGGGATGCTCGTCACGCCGACGCAGCGCGAGGCGGCCGAGTGAATGATGCGCCGGCCTGACCGGCGTCGGGCGACCCACGGCCAAAGAGACCAACGATGTTTCTCGGCTTCTCGGCGAACAGCTCTAGATATGCTGTGCTGTTGATGCAGCTGAAAAGCGCGCACTGTTCGTATCAGCGAGGCTATAGCGCGCTTGCTTGTTGTTCCTCAAACGCCAAGAACGATTGGCGCTGGCGCTCCAACTCGTCCGCAAGTGGCTTGCGAACAGTGCGCGAGCCGTCCGCATGAATGGTGGAGAACAAGCCGACTTCGGCGTGGCGCGAATTGTCCCAACCTGGGTAGGCCGTCACCGGGTACAGGCATATACCCTGAACAGGTGCACCGAGGCTCGTCGCATCGCGCACTTCGTCGCAAACGTAGTGAAGCCAGGCTGGCCGGCCTGAACCTTCGGCGCCGGTCTCGGCGATGAACATCGGCTTCTTGTATCGTTCGGCGACCTCGACCAGCAATTCCGAAAGTGCACGGTATTCGTGGTGCCCCATCGGTATCGTTGGGCCATTCAAGTACCATTGGTTGTGCGGATAGAAGTTGAGGCCGATGACGTCCACAACGTCCTCGCTGCCGCCCAACTCCGGTTCCACGCGCCCGATCAGCATGTCATACGCCTCGAATTGGCCCTGGCGAGCATTTTCGGCGCGCCGCCGCTCGGGGTGAGTACGGTCACGAGGAGCAATATGGATCAGCGGTTCAGCCCAGATGAACCTGCAGCCGGGTTCGGCCTCCCGCATGGCCCTCACGCCGGCGACCGCTGCCCTGACAAGGTGTCGTTTGAACCATCCACGCTTGTTCGGCCCGACGCGGGGGAAATAGCCGACCTCCACAGCCCATGCGAAAAACGAAATCTCGTTGATCGGGCACACCAGGGGAGCCACCCCGGTAGCGGAGCGATGAACCCGAACAGCTTCCGCGGCGAAACGGACGTAGGCCTTGATAAACCCCGGGCCACCTTGGTCGATATGGTCTGGCGAGCCATAGTGGAAGATATCCCAGATAATCTGCACCCCGGCCGCCTGGGCTGCTTCGATCGCCGACGTCCAACTCGACCAGTCGAAGACTCCGGGCGCTGTTTCAATCAGGTGCCAGCGCAAGCCGTCGCGGATCGTGCGAAGCCCAAGCTCGGCACAACGGCGATAGTCGGCATGTGCATGGATGTCATGTGAGGTCGCGCGGATCAGATCAAGACGGGCCCCGTCGGCGCGCCTGTGGGAGGAACACTCGAAACCAGCCATGAAAAAGCTGTCGAACCCGGAAGAGCCTGCCGTGGGCCGACGAGCGGTATCCTCGTTCATACCAACATCCTGTCGCCCAAGGCGTGGGCAAGTAATCGCATTCGCAGTCCCCCATTGTCAGTTCCGGTGGCCTAGTCGAAACCGGTCGGCCACCACCACGTCGACGGCTCGGCGGCTGCGGTGTACACGTGTGCCTGGATTGGCGAATACAACCAAGCTCCAATCCTGTCTGCCGGGGGCGCGGTTGCGTCGATTCGATCCGAAGTTATGCGGCCTGTTGCATCGCCCGTTCGTTGACGCCTGTTTCGCCTAGTCGGGTGAGCGCCTCATCGGTTGCTTTTTCTTCCTTGAGCGTCCGTTCGAGTAGCGGGACGGCGTCTTTCAAGCCAAGTAACCCGGCCCATGTGACAAGAGTCCCGTAGCGCGCTATTTCATAATGTTCGACGGACTGGGCTGCAGCCACGAGACCCGCGTCCAATGCCGGAGCCTCCTCGAATTCCTCCAAAATCTCCTGTCCTTCTTCGATGATGCCGTCGATCGCCGGGCACGTTTTCCCTTGGGCTCTCTTGCCAAAGGCGTCGAAAACTTGCTGCAGACGCTCGATCTGACCTTCCGTCTCGGCACGATGTTTTTCGAACGCCGCCTTCAACTCTTCGGACTCCGCGCCCTTTGCCATTTTCCGGAGCGCCGTCAGAATCTTGCGTTCGGCGTAGTAGATGTCTTTCAGACCATTATAGAAAAGGTCTTCCAAGCCCTTGGAGCTGCCCTGAGAGCTTTTTTTCGTCGCCATTGTCATCTCCTCTTTCATTTCTATCGACGCATGCATGGCTCTAACTGGACCAGTCTCTTGTTGTTCCTTCGGCGACGGCACACCGGCAGCCAACAGCGAGCGACGGTCGGGTTGACCGCTGATTTCAGTCCGCCGCGCCAGCAGCGGCTTGAGCATCTCGGCTGCGCTCCATTGCGGAAGTTCCGGAATGAGGATCGTCTGCCTGAAGGGTTTCCGCTGTCATCGAGTCCTTGCGGCCCCATTTTTTCGCAACGGACCTTTGCCCGCACCTGATCAAGGTTCCCGATCTCTTCTCGGGCCCCCAATGGCGTCGAACCTGGACGAAGTTGCCGACCAGATCAGCAGTGTATAGGGGCCGCGGACCTGTTTTGCGATGTAGTTGAACTCACCTTGAAGCAGCTGCTCGCGCAGGCGTTTGGACGACAGGCGGACGGCATCATGGCCTCTAAATTCGAATTCGAGGTCAAGAGGACCACGTCCACAGCATAGTTGCACCTAAGATCCTCCTCGATGTCGCCAGCGGCGCGAAGCCTCAGATGGTCTTCGAAAACCCCCTCTGCGGACCGAGCATGTCATGTCTCCTTTGCAGTACCGGAAAGGCCGTGGACAGCCGTGTCGTCCTTCGCGATGCTGAACGGATGCGACGGCGGTTTGTTCCTGAGGCCAACATGCGCTGGTGCCGGATTGACTTGCACCCCCGATCACAAACGAATGAGAACATTCAATCGGGGTCCTCATGGCTTCCGCCATCGACATTCTGGCATGCTGACCAGCGACGAGGTCGGCAATTGTCCAGGACTAGAGCGGCCGGCCAGGTGCAGCGGTGCCGGGGGGACCTCACGCTCCAAGGCCGTCCTGGCCTTCGCCAGCGACAACCACAAGGCCTGCAAAAAAGCTTCATCTGCTTGCGGTGTTAATCCGACCTCCTTGCAATGTTCAACGATCCTGTCCTGGATCGACACTGCGGTTTCATACCGTTGGACAACCCTTGCCAGAACGTCCTGACAGGTGCCAATCGCCACCTCCCGAATGTGGTCAGCGACGGGAGAGAGGGCAGCACGGGTGACATCATGAGCAACGGGGGCGTCCCGATCAGTCGGATGTATTCCGCCTCGGGCTGCCCATAAGAACGATCCGCCAACGCGCGTCTATAGCAATAGCTTCAGCCTTCAATTGAACAAAGCAATCGTGTGGGGACCGGTCCTCACCCATGACCAGGGCTGCCCCGGTCATACCGTCAAAGCCAATAAGGCCAACCTCGGCCTCGACCTCAGCCCGAAGCTTCGCCACCATTAACCCGAGACCGCTCTCGAAGAAATCGACGGTGTCAATCGGGACCGAGGTCTGCTCCAGGTGCATCCTCAGTCCCAAGTGACGGGCTTCGAGGTGAGGCTGCAGCAACGTCAGATCCGGTGCGCTCAGGCGCCGCAACAGTTCGTTCTTGAACGAGGTTTCCATCTGCGCTGTCTCCCGATCGGGGCGGAAGGGCGATGGTCGCTCACAGCTGACGACGCCCTAACAATTGTCGACAGTCAGGGGAAAGTATACCTAAAAGGGCGGGGAGTCTCAAAAAGCTACTATGCTGACCAGAGAAGCTCGTCAGTCTGGCGATCATCAAGATGCTGCTAACAAGCAGTGTCCGCCTCTACCGGTCGAAGGTTGCCTTCGCAATCTGGTGTGCGCCTTTTGTCGAAGCATACGGCCCCAAACTGATTCATCCTCTGGGGAAGCCAAGCGGTATCGACGCTGCCTGAAAACTTACGCGCAAGCGCTCCACACTTTCGGGGGGCGCTTTGTCGATCGACCAGAGTAGCCAAGCACCCCTTCTGTATCCCATAGTATTCGTCTTCGCCTATTGCTCCGGAACGGCAGAGGTTTGCGGACGATTTCGTGCTGCTTCGGCAATTTCCGGGATGTATTTCGTCGCGGTGCAGCTTCGGTTCACATTGGCGCGTGCGTCGAATACCTCTTTCTCGCAGACCCGCTTGGCGAGCTCGATAGGCACATGAACTGCCAGAGGCACTTCCACCTCGGAGATTCCAAGCTCCTTTGCGATCTGCTGTTTCACTTCGTGCCTGCCAAGCGAAACGTCGACGCCGACATCCTGGGCATCTTCGGTTGTCGATGATGCGCCTTGCCCCCGCAGCTCTTGCTGCTCGGTCTGAGCAAATGACTGCACGGCAAAAAGCTGCAAGGCGAACACGGCGAGCGGCAAAATTCGTTGGAATACTCTCATGCCTGGCTCCTGCAGGTGCCTTTAAAAACGGCAAAGTATTTGAAGCGTTCCAGAGGCGGGGATGCGCGCGCTCAGCGGCAGTCGAGGCGGGTTTTTTCTGTTGGAATACGATATGGCGACCGTGGTTGGGTGCCGACAGCCGACTGTGCTGGCACATCGGAGTGTAGGAATTTGCCTACCGAGAAAGAAAGACAAGCCAGAGACGAACGCACCTCGGATGCTGCACGAGGATTGACCGACATTGAGCGTGCGGCACGAGACGCAAAGACCGCGGCTTCGGGAGCAGCGCCTGAAGGCCGCACTTGCTGTGACGTCGGCCGCGGCATCTAAACCGAAGAGGACACCAAAAACCACGAAAGCCTAGCAGTCACTTGCACCACACGGGAGCTTGCATTCAACCCCACGGTGCTCAAGATCCAAGTAGGCTCTGCAGCTCTCTAGGCTCACAACCTCGTGCACCCAAGTTTGATCCTGCTGCAGCAATCAGGACTACCCCAGAACGAATATGGCCAGCAGGGCAACAAAGAGAACGAGGGCGATCGCGGCGCCCCAGATGAGGACCTTTCCGGTGCCGCGTTGCTCTTCCTCGCGAGAAGCGTCTTTCGCCATTCCATGCATCCTTTGCGAAGGTCCAAACTGAGCAACATGCCGTGCAAGGCTGTTCCCAACGCTCTCGGAGCCAACTTGGTGTCAGTCCAACTGCCGGTTGCCGTAGGGCTTCGAATCGCTCTAGCGCTATCGGCAATACAGCGCGGCTCTCCTCTGAGCGCGACCGCAGCTCCCTTCAGGCAAGATGCGCGAGCAGACGGATATCTATCTGACCGAAAGCAAAAGAAACCACGCGTGCCCCACTGAAAGCACAAGCAAGCGCAAAGGTTCCTGAACTGATGCTCGGCTGGCGGGAACTTGCTCGCCAGCCGAGTTGAGTTCAGGCGGTGGTCGGGGGAGATCAGCCAGCCACACGCTGGTGATTCCAACCTGAGCCGATGTGCCAATCAGCAACCTTCGTCGGTCTTTTTCACCTGGCCCGGCGCGGCGGTGTTGGCTGTCGTGTCCTGCTGACCAGGCGCCGCCTGCTGAGCGCTGCCAGTCTGCTGGCCGGGCGCACAGTCCCTGGCCGAGTTCGGATTCGTGGTGCCGCTGGTGGTGGTCGTGTCGGTGCCCTGATCGCCGGACATGTTGGTGCCGCTGCTCGTCGTGCCGGTGCCCTGATCCGTCGTGCTGGGCATGGTTGTCGTGGTCGAGGTTCCGCTCGTCGAGGTTCCGCTCGAAGTTCCGCTCGAAGTTCCGCTCGTCGTCTGGGCAAAGGAAAGCCCGGCCGACACCGCCAGCACGGCCGAAGCCAAAAGGATGCGTTTCATCTTCTTTCTCCTGTCTGAATGCGCGGGATGCGCCTGGCAAATTGAACAGGCAGACAGAAGGAGTGTTCCCCGATGAAGTTCAACTTTTGTAACTCTGGCCGTAGGTCAGCCTTAGGATGGCCGGCGTATATTAGAAACCTCATGACGGCGGCTCGAGTCGAAAAGCAATCAACGAGCGGAGAGGCCGTCGCGTTCCTTGTGACTGCGGTGGCGCGGTGAGGCACAAGGCTCAATGCGGAGCGCCAGCGGCCGCGATCAGCGCCTCGTCGAGAATCCACTTCAGCTTCGCCGAGCGCTGGTAGCTTCATCTGCTTGCCGTTCTTACTTGCCAGGAACGACATGCAGCGGTCGCAGTATGCCATGCGGGACCTTCAATATGTCGCCGTATGTCGCCGCGTCGGATGGCCAGGAAGCGGCCAGTGCCAGTTGGACTTTGTGATGGAGCGGCGCAGCGGCGAGCGTCCACGGGCCGTTTTCCTTGCGCCGATCTTCCGCGATCTTGGCCTTTTCCACGCATCGCTGCAGGATTTTTCGCGAGGTGAATTGAGACCCGCCACGACACTGGTCCTCGGCGACGGTCAAGGCCCGTTCGGCGGGCTCTACTCCGGAACAATGTCCTCTTCTGAAAGTTTCCTTAGATCGCAAAGGAGATTCGACATGTCAGAAAGCCGCGAATGGTTTGTCCAATGGCTTAGAGATGCCCATGCCATGGAAGAGCAGGCCGAAACGATGTTGAACGGGCAGTTGGGTCGCATCGAGAACTATCCCGAGCTGAGCGATCGGATCCGACAGCACCTCGACGAGACGAAGCAGCAGGCTGCCCGGCTGAAGACTTGTCTCGATCAGATGGACGAGGGTTCATCCACGATGAAGGACGCTGGCGGTAAGCTGACGGCGATGGCGCAATCGCTGAGCGGCGTCTTCGCTGGAGACGAGGTGATGAAAGGATCGCTCGCGAGCTACACGTTCGAGCACATGGAAATCGCCTCCTACACGATCCTGATTGCCGCCGCTCGATCGCTCGGCGAAACCGAGGTTCTTCGGGCTTGCGAAGAGAATCTGCAAGAGGAAGTCGCGATGGCGGATTGGCTGAAATCCCGTCTTCCCTCCACGACCGAGCAGTTCCTTGTTCGGGCCGAAGCGGACAGCGACAGCGCCAAGCGGTGATCGGGTAGGAACGCAGTAACCGTAAACTGGGTGATCGGGATTCGTCCGCTAGCGCGTCCCCCTTCGTGAAGGCTGGACGACGAACACGCCTGACTGTAGCAGGCGGTTGTCGAGTTGCGCATTTCGAGAATTGCAACGACGAGCGATGCTAATATTGCGGCGTCGTCACTTAGAGAGTCGAAGCGTTCGCCTGCGCAAGCCTGGTCGAGTCGAAGCGTTCGCCTGCGCAAGCCTGGTCAAATACGCATTGGCAATAGCCAGGTCGGAAGGGCTAGCGCAGCGCTCGGCGAGATCAAGCTCGAGTGGGCGTGTTAAAACGTTCGAAACGAGGTTTCGCTGAAGGCCGTGACCGACCGGCCGACGATCATCATGCTCGAAGGGGTTGACCGCTTTGTCCGATCTTCTCCGCCGTGCGCATCGTCATCGCGCCGTCCGTGGTTCCAGAATATGCAATCCGATGGCTGAACTCGTCGGGACTCGATAAATGTCAGCGCGGCATCATACTTTGCCTTCAGGACGACTGTTTCTCTGCAATAACCTCTGTCTACGCTCATCCAGTTCGGTCGGTGTCCATCTGCTCATTCAGACGTCGTTGATAGGCAAAGCCGACAGCCGCGGCGACTGCCAAACCCGCCGCCGCCAGAAGGAGTTTGTCCTCGGTATGCTCATTGCCCGATGCGTCTTGAACAGCTAACGAAGCTTCATCGAAGGGTGCGGATGCTTTTGCGACAGTCTCGCCCTGGTGCGGCCCAACGCCGCTATGGCGGATACCCGCAGCCAGACGTTCTGTCTTCTCTTTAACAGTTTCCTTGGCCACGCCGGTCAACTCGGCAGCTTCCCGTTTTATTTTGCCAGCCGTTTCAAGAGCGAAATCACTGACGCTTTCCGCCAAATCGCTAGATTGCTCCTTCAGGCGCTCCTTGGCGTACGATAGGTGATCAACCTGCTGCTCGCCGGGGGGCCGGGCTGAATTGGTCCGCAACAAGCTGATCAATCCCGCTCCGACGAGTGCGGTTGCGATCGGCGGATGGCGGAGGAAACGCCACCCCAAACCGGCCCCAATCGCCAAAGCAGCGCTCGGATTGGCAGCCGCCTTGGCCTTGAGATCGTCAATAATCGCCTGCGCCACCGATTGCATTGAGGCTCTTGCTTTCTCCACCAGGGCATCCTTTGCCTCAAGCGCTTCGTGTTTCAAATCATCGGTAAATTCGGAGAGCGTGTTTGGCGACCGAAGTGTCGACAAGTCCTCGGCGAGCTTAGCCCGGGCAGCCTCAACTTCGTATTCAAGATGCTCAAGTTGCGGATCGGCCATCATAAATCTCTCTTGCCACCGGGGCGGGCAGGTTTGCTCGACCGAGCGTTGCCCGACCGCTGCGATTTGGCCGTTATTCCTTCCGAAGGGGTGGCGCTGCCCGGTTGCAGCTTGGCGGCCGGAGTGGATGAACCGCTCGATCCACTTGGGCTTGGCGAAGGCGGCTGCACGGGTTCACTTGATTGCTCTTCTGACAAGGCGCTTCCAAAGGCGCCCGCAACGTCCCTTGCGACCTCCTTGAGGCCGTCCGAATTCAGCCCATGTTCCTCGGCGGCGCTTTTGAGCCGTTCGCCCGCCTTTGCTGTCGAGGACTTCAAGCGGTCCCCAGCTTTTTCAGCAGCATCCGTCAATCGCTCTCCTGCTGGGCCGAGCGTGCGCCTCTCGACATCGCTGGCCGGCAAAGCAGCAGCTATAGCGGCACCGGCTGCGAAGCCGGCCAGAACAAAAGCCAATGGCTGTTCTTCCACCATGCGGCCAATCGTGTCTTGGAACGATGATTGGGCTTGCTGCACCACGCGCCCTGACTTCTCGGATACGGAGCGACCGGCCCGTTCTGCGTATGACGCGGCGGATGATGCGTACTGACTTGCGGTTTCACTCACCTTCTCCCCAATGCCGGCTAAATTGTCGCGCATGGCCTCTGCTGTCTCGCTAGCCTCTTCCTGCGCTTTGGACGCCCCGCCGCTGGCGGTGCGTACGTGCGGAGCATTTTGGCGCCCGTCGGTTGCACGGGATTGCTCGCGATGCCCGGCACTTGAACTGCGGCTGCGCATTAGCAGCGCGCACCCTGCTGCGACGAGCAGAAGGCCTTCGGGATTGTTCCTAGCGGAGCTGAGAAGCCATTCTTTCGTTCCAAAATCCTGGACCTGTGAATTGCGGCTCATGTTAATTGCTCCTTGGTTGTCGCGATATCCTGCTTTATTTGGCTTATGGAGTGTGTCGGCAGAAGTTCTTTTTGCGCATCAGCGCGGCCCCGATAGTAGGCGAAAGCAGCGGCGAGGGCCGTTGCGGCCGCGACGATCAGACAAGACCAGTGCAGGGCCATCCCTAAGCTGGCTATTCCAAGTACGAGGGCTTGCACTAGAAGCAGAGCGGCGACCACTCCCAGCACGCCAGCAGCAGACATCCACACACCTGCTTGGAGCTTCGTTGAGACGTTGGCGGACAGCTCCGCATGCGCCAGGCGCAACTCTTTTTGAAAGAGGTCCGCGACGTCCGCCAACACTGCCGACAGTGCTTGAGGGAGAGGCGAATTCTTCAGTTGTTCCTGTGCCATCAGATCAGTTCGCTCCCTGCCGCCTTCCCTTGATGGACTCTGGTGCGGGAGGCGCGCTCTTCAGTGTGCGGAACGTCAAAAAGCCCGCTACGGCGGCCAGCCCAAACACCAAACCCGGCTTGCGCCTCGCGAAATCGGACGCTGCAAGAACCAGCTGATCGACGGACCTGTCTCGCAGGTCGTCTGCGTATCCATCAAGCCTATTCGCGAAGGTGCGCACGACCCCAGCGACTATCGGTGCGTTTGCGTCGAGGTCCTCGGCCGCACGCTTGGTCGAACTCGCCAGTTGGCCCATCACCTCGGCGCCGCTGCCGACCTGACGGTCCAACATCTCCTTCACCTGATTGGTCACGGTGGACGCGCCACCAACGGCCGCCCGTTTGGCGGTTTCCGCTGCCCCTTGCGCTATGTCGGACGCTTTGGATAACGTGCCGCTTACGGTCGCTCCTATGTCTTCCGAGGTACCGTCACCAGCTCTTACCGCAGTCGGGGGACGCCGTTCAGAATTCCGGTTGTTCATGGTTTCCTCCATTCGAGGAGCAAACGGAGGTAAGGCCCGTTGGTTCCCAATGAGTGACTATCTGGGGTGTCAAGTTGCGTTTGCGAACTCGTGGCGCGCATCGCGTGCTTTTGCATTGGGAATGATGGGTAGCTTGCGGGCGGGCGCAATGCGAATAGTCATCTTTTCCTTTCCTGTCTGAAGGCGCGAGGGGATCATATCTGGCGACGGTGAGCGCGACGAGGAGAGGCTGGAGCGCGGACCTTCACGGCCGCCGCGCACCGGTCTTCGACCGCTGCGCCTGCCGCTGTCACTGGCGATCGGCGCCAAGCCTACGAGTTTGGCGATGGCCTTATTGGAAAGGGTGCCAATCTCGGGCAACTCGGCCATCAGGAGTACGCGGGCGACACCGTTGATCGAACGGAAGACCTAATCGAGACAGGCCCACAGCGGGTCGTCGTCGCTAGCGAGGCGATCTCGCCCTTCAAGTCGGCGGCTCTGACGCTTGAGCAGAACAATGACCTCGTCGAGGCTGGCGAGGGGTTCGGCATCGGCGACGGCGCTTTTGCGTTGCTTCTGGATGGTGACATCGCCAGTCACCTGGGCAAGCCGGGCGACCAGCGCCTTGAGCCGTTCTGGGCTACGCGCCGCGGCGTTGGTTACAGCCGCTTGACCATGGCGTCCAAAGTGATCTGCGCGCTACTCGTTGCGCTCGTCAAAACGCGACTGCTGGTCGGCGGCATCGGCCGATCCGCCCAGCGTGTCGGCAACCGTGGCACCTCGCGCACCCATCGGCTGCTGCGCACCTGTGGTGGTGTCCATCGCTGTCTGATGCTCCATCTCGGAATTCAGCTCCGCACCTACAACCAGGATAATCACAGAAATCCAAGTCCACATCATCAAGCCGATGACTGCCCCAAGAGCTCCATACGTGGCGTTGTAGTTGGCGAAGTTTTCAAGATAATAGGAGAAGCCTATCGAGACTGCGATCCAGACCACAGCGGCGAGGAAGGCGCCCCATGTCGCCCATTGCCACTTTGCCCTTTCCCGGCTGGGTCCGTAGCGGTAAATCAGCGTGATCCCGACGCCCACCATGATCAGCATCATCGGCCACCGAAAGATCCGCACAAGGGCTTCGGTCCAGCCGCCGAGGTTCAGCAGCGCAAGCACGGCCGGCACAATCCCCACCGAGATGATAAAGCCGATACCAATGAGGATGGCGCCAAGTGTGAAGCCCAAGGCCAGGAGATTCAGGTGGATGAAGCCGCGCTTTTCACTCTCCTCGTAGGCGATGTTCATGGCTTCGAATAGCGTCTTTATGCCGTTACTGGCGCTCCACAGTGCGACGGCAAGGCCGAAGATGAAGCCGAAACTGAGCGCGCCAGCCTTCTGAGCGGCCAAGGACGCAAGCTGAGATCTGATAATATCCAGACCTCCCGAAGGCAGTACGCCGCCAAGGAACGCAATGTGCTCAGCGATGGTCTGAGGATCGGCGACGAAACCATAGATGGACACGAACGCGGCAAGCGCTGGAAAGAGGGCAAGAAGCAGATAGAATGCAGCCCCCGCCGCGATCAGCATAACACGGTCCTCGGTTACCTCAGCAAAGACCCGCCACAGCACGTCCTTCCAGCCGCGGCTGGGAATCTCTGACGGCCATTCGGCATTGCGTCCGCGGCTCTCCCGTTCGGCCCGCCGCTCAAGTTGCACTTGACCTTCGTAAGCGTCCTCGGTTGTTTTCTTCGACATGGCCGCCGGTCCGGAGCATCTTCTTCGCGGGGCAAACGTATAATAGCGCCAAAGGATGCAGGTGCAGACCTGCGCTTACAAATAAACATCCGCCGCCTGCAGCAACACCTGCGCCATCCCCACTTGGCCCTTCGGCTCCCATGCTCATCTGGCGGGGGATGCGACGGCTGAGCGTGCATGTTGTCGGGACGACGCAGCCTGATCTAAATCCTCATTGCGCTGGATCACTTTAACGACACCCACGTTACCAGCCATGATCTCGCTGGCGCCTGAACATCAGTTCGTCAACGCCGGAAGCATTCGGCTTCACGTCGTTCAGGCCGGGCCTGCTCTGGGTAAGCCGGTCATGCTCCTGCACGGCTTCCCGGACTTCTGGATCGGGGTGGAGACGGCAGATCGGTACGCTCGCTTCCGCCGGATATCGGGTCATCGTTCCCGACCAGAGGGGCTACAACACCAGCGACAAGCCAGAGGGTATCAGCGAGTACACGCTCCCCAAGCTGCTCGGCGATGTATTCGCCCTGGCCGACGCGCTCGGCATCGGAAGGTTTCACCTCGTCGGACATGACTGGGGCGGCATCGTCGCTTGGGCCGCCGGGGCAAAGTTGCCTCATCGCCTGGACAAGCTCGTCATCCTGAATGCGCCCCATCCCGACGTTGTGTTTACCCATGCCCTGCGATCTCCGACGCAGTTTCTGCGGAGCAGTTACGTGGTTTTCTTCCAGATCCCATTGCTGCCCGAAGCCGTTTTGGGTGCGCGGCGCTCCGCCTTGCTCGCACGAGCACTTAGGACATCCAGCCGGGAAGGCGCCTTCGAAGAAGAGGAGATTGCAGAATATCGGCAGGCTTGGGAGCGGCCGGGGGCGCTGACCAACATGCTCAACTGGTATCGCGCCTTGCCCTTTCGCCCGAGCTTGAAGGAGCGGATCACGACGCCCACTCTTGTTATGTGGGGGATGCAGGACCAGGCTCTGGAATCCGGGCTGGCCAAGCGCAGTCTCGCCCTTTGCGACGATGGCCGCGTGCAGACTTTCGAGAAAGGGACGCATTGGGTTCAACGCGAAGAGAGCAACGCGGTGAATGCGGCGCTTCTGGCGTTCCTGGAGGGCTGAGGAACTCAAAAATGGATAGAAACTGGGGGCAGCGTCAGATGGAGCCGGAGGAGGCCTGCAGGGCATTCCTGGCTGCTGCAAAAGAGGAGGGGACATTACAACTAGCTAAGTTGGATTGCGGTATAAGGTTCTATTGTCTCCGACCAACACCGCGCTTTGCGGAGCCCGCCGCCAGCAAGGAGAGGCGACGGACCCCCGCCTTTGATACGCCTGTTCATGGCCTCCACGCTCATATCGGCGCAGCGGGCGCTCGACATCACTAGAGCTCATTGGCAGACGGGCGTATGTTAGAGGCCTCTTGAAGAAGACACTGCCCGCTCCAGACTCAACCATGGCTCGCGAAATAGGCATTGGTGACCAGGTGGCGATTACGGCCACGGTTCTGAGGCGGATAACAGAGGACCGCGTAAGCGTCTCGATCCCAGGTTACGACTTCCCGCATTCCATCATCGACCACACCAAGGTGAACCGAGGCCAGCAAATCGACCTGAAAGGCGAGGTCACGCGCATCGACGAGGGCACCGTGACGATCGACCTCGGGCCGCTGGTCACGGTCGACCGTGACAAGGTCCGGTTGGTGGAGAAATATAGGCCGCCAAAACGACGAAAGGCACTTGTCGTTGCCCCGGATTAGAACCGACAACATCGCGACGGGCTATGTGGGCAGGCCGCATGACGGGCCGGTAGAGGACGAGTCGAAGCACTTGGTCTACTGCCCAGTCTGCGGCCAAACGTTCGACGCGCGCGATCTTGGACAGGTCTTCCACCACGCTGAGCCCCAGCACGAGCCGCTTCCGGTCGAACAATAGTCCAGCTAGTTGAGCTCCGGCGGCAGACCGACGTTCAGACCCTTCAGCGCGCCACCGACGTACGTTGGATGAGGAAAGGGTGCTGCGTGCACCGCGCCTTCCCCGCGCGCCGATGCTCCACCTGGACCGCAAAAAAGTCCCGCCGCACTGCCAGAACGGCGGGACCGATCAAACGCTTTGCACCAGGCGGGGGGTGGGCTTGCCAAGTGAGCGCGGACCGTAACCAACCCTAAGCGCCACAGCGGCAACGCGTCCACCAACCGCCGGTTGGAGCGACAGGACGACTGAGCCGCCGGCAGGTCAGGTCATCCCGGGTCGCTATCGCTCGCAACCAGACGGTAGCGGAAACAGTTGCGGATATGGTCGTTGAAATAGCGGCCCTTGGCGAACGCGGCCCGGAACGCGGCAAAGGTTTCCGGCGGTACCCCCTCAAACTCGTACCGTTTACCGCTGGCGACGAACCACACCGAGAGGGTCCTTCTATCCAGATCATATTCCATCTTGCGGATCGAAGTAGATGGCATGAGCACCACAGGCCGAGGCCCGCGCCCTTGCGGGGAGCGCGGGCCGATCGGGATACCGATCTGCAGCAATACCTGGAGGGGGAGGATTCGCTGCGTGCACCGAACTTTCGCGGCGGTCCCGTGTTCCCAATCGAGATACACAAAAAGCGAGCTGCACCTTTCGGCATCACGCGGACGTTGGATTTCTGAGAAAGCGCGAGTGTCAATACTAACTTCTGGTGATGGAATTTTCCCGTGAGATAGGCACGCTCCACGGCGAAAGGAGTGCCCCGCCATGACCGTCCTCGCCTACAACCTTGCCAATGACATCAAAGGATTGTGGAGGGTTGTCTTCGTGCCGGACGAACTGCATCTGTATGTGGAATTCAGCCAGCCAGACGCCGACACAAACCCGGCTGATTGGATGAGCGTTGATGATTTCCTTGCATGGCGGCCGAAAGGCGCACTCCACGAGCGAGCGCGCGACAGCTTGGTTTCGCTCATTTGCAAGGCGCTGACAGGGCGATGAGACAAGGGAAACCCGCACCGAGATCCAGTGCGAGCGCCGCGAGTGGGCTAGGGCCCCACAAGCCAGTGCCACCCCCGCCGCCGACAACCGCGGCGGGCGGGTGCCTCGGGGACAAGATGGTAGATCGCCAATGCGTTTGCGGGTGTGGCCTTAAGTCCCAACTATTGGCTTCAGAAGCAGGGCGTCGGGCTTCATTGACGGTGCTGCCAACACCATATGGTAATCCATAGCCTCCCAAACGAGAGAAGCTCGCCCCTGACGGGTCGCACTGCGGCCGTCACCGGGCAATTGCTACGAACTAGGAAACCATCATGCCTGAAAATATCAGACCAACTTCGAGAGACGTCCCCCTCATTCAGCTAGGCCTCTATCAGTGCCGCTTCCCGGTGAGCGAAGACGCTTCTGTACCTGGCGGTTATCGTTTTTGTGCTGGGCCAACTTCGCCGGATCGCGTCTACTGCGATCACCACCACAACATTGTGACCGCCGTGGACCCTCGTCGAGCCCGTTCGGGTCTTCACCTCGCTCAACGACGCGCCGCGTAAGCCTGACTGGCGGCGGCCTCCCGGCCAGGCGCTATGCGCTCCAAGGCCTTGGCTACGACCTTGCCGTCGGCTCGGTCTGGCCCATCCTGCCTTATGCCGTCTTCGCCGATGTATCCCCCGTCGCCCGATTGAGAACGACGACTTCTCGCCGAGCCTTTCAGCTCGCTACTCGTACAAACGCGTCGGCTCCAAAGGTTTGTCTGTCAGCACATCTTCAATGTGCCCGCGCCTGAAGCCCCAACATCTTCTGCGACCAAACCGCGTACCTGGCACCGCCGATCGGTTGCTGCGGCGGATTTTCGCTGTTCGCAGCTGAACAATGCCTATCAACCTTGTCATCGCACCTAGTCGCACGTAGCGGCCGTTCGAATTCTCATCGCTCGGCGCGATGTTTGGTCCGTCTGGCCAGAAGAGCGGAGCAAGCCATTGACACCCACGAAGTTGCTGATTGGGCAGATCGCTGTCGTATTCGCAATTGTCATTCTTGGCGTGTGGACTGCAACCCAATGGTGCGCCCACATGCTCTCCTATCAGCCGCCACTCGGCGCGCCATGGTTTGTGACAGTCGGCTGGCCGATCTACCAGCCGTGGAAACTGTTCGAATGGTGGTTCCAATTTGACGCCTATGCGCCTGAAGTCTTCGACAAGGCTGGCATACTTGCCGGAGCCAGCGGGTTCCTGGGCTGTGCCGCCGCGATAGCTGGGTCCCTCTGGCGCGCACGGCAGCGGGGGTTGGTCATCACCTATGGGTCCTCACGATGGGCCATGAAGCTGGAAATCGAGAAGGCGGGGCTGTTTCAGCCGGCCGGCGTTTTCCTTGGCGGACTGAATTATCGCTATCTGCGCCATGACGGACCAGAACACGTCATGGCCTTTGCGCCGACACGTTCGGGCAAGGGCGTCGGCCTCGTTGTTCCAACCCTTCTTTCCTGGACCGGCTCGGCCGTCATTCACGACATCAAAGGCGAGAACTGGCAGCTGACCTCTGGCTGGAGGTCGAAGTTCTCGCACTGTCTCTTGTTCAATCCGACCGATCCGAGATCGGCGCGGTACAACCCGCTGCTGGAAGTGCGCAAAGGTCCAGATGAGGTCCGCGACGTTCAGAACATCGCCGACATTCTCGTTGATCCGGAAGGCGCGCTGGAGCGGCGGAACCATTGGGAGAAGACCAGTCATTCACTCCTAGTTGGCGCCATCTTGCACGTGCTCTACGCCGAAGAGGAAAAGACACTCGCCCGTGTCGCCACCTTCCTGTCGGACCCGCAACGCTCATTCGCTGCGACACTGCAGCGGATGATGACCACAAACCACCTCGGCACGGTGGACAAGCCCCAGGTCCATCCGGTCGTGGCCTCGGCGGCTCGTGAGGTGCTGAACAAGTCAGAGAACGAGCGCTCAGGCGTTCTCTCGACCGCCATGTCGTTTCTCGGGCTCTATCGTGATCCAACGGTGGCCGCGGCAACATCGGCCTGCGACTGGCGCATTGCCGACCTTGTGGATGCCGAGCGACCGATGTCGCTGTATCTGGTCGTGCCGCCGTCGGATATCTCGCGCACTAAGCCCCTGGTGCGATTGGTGCTCAATCAAATCGGCCGGCGGCTGACCGAGCGCCTGGAGGGCGATCCAAAGAAGAGCCGCAAGCATCAGCTCCTGATGATGCTGGATGAATTTCCGGCGCTCGGTCGGCTCGACTTCTTCGAGACTGCGCTCGCCTTCATGGCAGGCTACGGCATCCGCGCTTATCTGATAGCGCAATCGTTGAACCAAATCTCCAAGGCCTATGGCGAGAACAACGCCATTCTCGACAATTGCCATGTGCGGATTGCCTTTTCCTCAAATGACGAGCGCACGGCCAAACGCATCTCGGACGCGCTCGGTACCGCGACGGAACTCAGATCGATGCGTAACTATGCCGGCCATCGGTTGGCGCCCTGGTTGTCCCACGTCATGGTAAGCCGCCAAGAGACCGCTCGCCCCCTGCTGACGCCGGGTGAGGTGATGCAGTTGCCGCAGGCTGACGAACTAATCCTGGTTTCGGGATTGCCGCCGATTCGCGCCAAGAAGTTGCGTTATTACCAGGATCCGAATTTCACGGAGCGAGTGCTGCCTTCGCCGGTGCTGCGCGACGGTGCCTACGCGGATCGGCCCACGTCGCGCCCGGACGATTGGAGCGGACAGGTGCGCGGCGTGGATCGGCGTCTTGCTGGCGACGACGACAGTGCCGGCGCGGCAATCGAAGACGGAGGTGTCCAGCAGCAGCGCCATCCGGGCCTGCCCGAAGAACGGACCCTCGTCGCCCAGGAGCCTGATCATGGCGATCTGTTCACGCCCGCAGACGATGACTGCGAGACGCTCGCCGACAAGCGCGTCATGGATCGGATTTCCACCGCAGCACGTGCGTACGGCCTCAATGAGGGAATGGGCGACGACAAGGACATCGTGCCCGGCTTCTGAACGGCGCGCCATACGCGGGCGTATCTCAGCGTAGATAACGGCCGTAAGCGATTTCGAGGATCTCGACGATGCTCGTTCCCGTCGCCGGTGCATCAGCGCCGGTCAGAGGAACGAGCAGCATGAAGCCCCACCGCATTCGTCACCAGTTTTTGCTTGAACCCGAGTTGAGCGAGAAGCTGGAGAACCTCAGCCGCAATCCATCGACCACCAAATCGGCCATTGTGGCGCACGCGGTCGAGGCCTTTATCGAGCGGCGTGGGGAGAATGAACTCGACCAGCGCTACGGCAAGAGGCTCGACCGTCTTTCCCGCGACCTCGGACATGTCAGGCGCGATGTCGAGATGATCCTGGAGAGCCTGGCGCTCTTCATCCGCTTTTCGATCACGCTTCATGCTCACACGCCGGTGCCGGACAGGGCCACGCAAGCGATTGCCCAGGAGCGCTTCGACAAATTCGTCGAACAGGTCGGCCGCCAAATCGCTTCCGGGAAACGGTCACTTGGCACCGACGATCGCAGGGGAGGGGAAGGATGAGTTCTCATCCGGAAGCCGACCATCGCCGCCGCGTCATGCTGCGCACCGCCATGGGTCCGGCGATCACCGAAGCCCTTGCCGATCCGACCGTCATTGAGGTGATGGTCAATCCCGACGGTGCGCTGCGGCTCGACCGGTTGGGTGAAGGCCGGGTCGACACCGGCGTGCACATGCATCCTTCTGAGGCCGAACGCATCATCCGCCTGGTCGCCTCCCACGTGCGCGCCGAGGCGCATGCTGACAATCCGATTGTCAGCGCCGAATTGCCATCGGGCGAGCGCTTCGAGGGTCTGCTGCCGCCTGTCGTGCTGGGGCCATGCTTCGCCATCCGAAAGCCTGCGGCGAAACTCTACACGTTGGCCGACTATGTCGCCGATCGGGTCATGCTGCCGCTGCAGGCCGATGCGCTGAAGAAGGCGGTCCGCGAGCGGCGCAACATCCTGGTCGCCGGCGGCACGTCGTCGGGCAAGACAACACTTGCCAATGCGCTGCTGGCACAAGCCGCCGATTGCGACGAGCGGGTGATCCTGATCGAGGACACGCGCGAACTGCAATGCGCGGCGAAGGATTGCGTTGCCTTGAGGACGAGGCGGGGGTCGGTCACGCTCGCCGATCTCGTGCGCTCGACCCTGCGGCTCAGACCCGACCGCATCATCGTGGGCGAAGTCAGGGGCGCGGAAGCCCTGGACATGCTGAAGGCATGGAACACCGGGCATCCCGGCGGCATCGCGACCGTTCACGCCAATTCGGCGCGCTCCGCTCTCTACCGTATCGAGCAGCTCGCCCAGGAAGCCGTCGTCACCGTTCCCCGCCGCCTCATCGCTGATGCGGTAGATCTGATCGTCTTCATCGCTGGGCGCGGATCCTCGCGCCGCATTGACGCGATCGCGGAGGTCACCGGTCTCGACAGCAGCGGTGATTACGCCGTCACCCCGCTCACGCTTCCGCAACTCCAGCAGTTTTGAAAGGTCACCTCATGCTCAAGAAGCTTCGCTTCCTTTCGTCCACCGCGCTCGCGTTTCTTCTCACCGTCCCGGCCCACGCAGCGGGCTCCGGCATGCCTTGGGAACAGCCGCTGCAGCAGATCCTTGAGTCGGTGCAGGGACCGGTCGCCAAGATCGTCGCGGTGATCATCATCATCACCACCGGCCTGACCCTTGCTTTCGGTGACACGGCAGGCGGTTTTCGCCGGCTGATCCAGATTGTCTTCGGCCTGTCGATCGCCTTCGCGGCATCGAGCTTCTTTCTCTCCTTCTTCTCCTTCGGCGGCGGGGCACTCGTTTGATGGCCACCGGAGAGCAGCATATCGAGGGTTTCGAAGTCCCCGTTCACAGGGCATTGACTGAGCCGATCCTGCTGGGCGGCGCGCCGCGAGCGGTGGCGATCCTCAACGGCACTGTGGCCGCGGCAATAGGCCTTGGCCTGCAGCAGTGGATCGCCGGACTGGCGCTCTGGATCGCCGGCCACACGCTCGCGGTCTTTGCCGCTCGCCGCGATCCGGACTTCGCCAGCGTGCTTGTCCGTCATCTTCGCCTGAAAGGGTGGCTTGCATGCTGAACCTTTCGGAGTATCGCGGCAAAGCCGATCGGCTGGCCGATCATCTGCCCTGGGCCGCTTTGGTGGCGCCCGGCATCGTGCTCAATAAAGACGGTAGCTTCCAGCGAACCTTCCGGTTCCGTGGCCCCGACCTTGAAAGCGCGACCGAAGCCGAATTGGTCGGCATCTGCGCACGAGCCAACAATGCGCTACGAAGGTTGGGCTCCGGATGGGGGTTGTTTTTCGAGGCCGAGCGCGTTGAAGCGCTGGGCTATCCGAGCTCGGCTTTTCCCGATGCTGCCTCATGGCTGGTCGATGAGGAACGGCGCGCGGCCTTCGAGGGCAAGGTCGCGCACTTCGAGAGTCGCTATCATCTGACCTTGGTCTTCATGCCGGCGCCAGATGGCCAGGCGCGGGCGGAAAGCGCACTGGTCGACTCGCATCACTCGGGAGGGGCTAGAGACTGGCGCCAGGAGCTGGCGTGGTTTCGCGACGGGACCGACCGCGTCCTGGATTTGCTGTCCGGCTTCATGCCGGAAGTGCGCGCCCTCGATGATGCCGAGACGCTAACCTATCTGCACGGCACAATCTCGACCTACCGCCATCCGGTCGCCATGCCGGAAACGCCAATGTATCTCGACGGTGTTCTGGTTGACGCGCCGCTTACCGGCGGCCTGGAGCCGATGCTAGGTGAGCAGCATCTGTGCACCCTCACCATCCTTGGTTTCCCGAACGTCACCCGGCCAGGGATCCTCGACGCGCTCAACCATCAGGATTTCGCCTACCGCTGGATGACGCGCTTCATCCCGCTCGACAAGACGGAAGCCACAAAGACACTGACCCGGTTGCGCCGTCAGTGGTTTGCCAAGCGCAAATCGGTCGCAGCCATCCTGCGCGAGGTCGTGACCAACGAACCCGTCCCTCTCGTCGATAGTGACGCCGACAACAAGGCGCTCGATGCGGATGCCGCCCTTCAGACATTGGGCGGCGATCACGTCGGCTTCGGCTATCTCACCACAACGGTGACGGTATGGGACCAGGACCGGCAGACCGCCGCGGAAAAGCTCCGAGCGGTTGAGCGCATAGTCAATGGGCTCGGCTTCACCACGATCCGTGAAAGCATCAATGCGGTCGAGGCGTGGCTCGGCTCGTTGCCCGGTCATGTCTACGCTAACGTTCGCCAGCCGCTCGTTCACACGCTGAATCTTGCCCATGTCATGCCGCTGTCGTCGGCGTGGGCCGGTCCGGTGGATAACGAGCATCTCACCAACGTGACTGGGACCGAATCCCCGCCGCTTCTCTTCGCAGAGACCAACGGGTCGACACCGTTTCGGCTTTCCACCCACGTCGGCGATGTCGGCCACATGCTGGTCGTTGGTCCGACCGGTGCCGGCAAGTCGGTTCTGCTTGCGCTAGTCGCTCTGCAGTTTCGACGCTATGCCGGGGCGCAGGTCTATGTCTTCGACAACGGCAATTCGGCTCGTGCGGCAACACTGGCCATGGGCGGAGAACACCACGCTCTGGGCGCGGATGGTGCGCTTGCCTTCCAGCCACTGAGCAATATCGGCGACCAGGCTACTCGCAGCTGGGCGGCGGAATGGATCGCCGGCCTCGTTGCCCATGAGAATGTCACCGTTACGCCGGAGGTAAAGGAGGCGATCTGGTCGGCACTCATCAGCCTTGCCACTGCGCCGGTGCGGGAACGCACGCTGACGGGCCTGTCGGTTCTGCTTCAGTCCAATGGACTCAAGGCCGCGTTGATGCCCTACACGCTCGACGGTCCCTTCGGCCGGCTGCTCGATGCCGATGAAGATCGGCTGGCTTTGTCGGATGTGCAGTGTTTCGAGACCGAAGAGCTGATGCACCAGGAAGGCGCCGCGCTGCCGGTGCTCACCTATCTCTTCCATCGCCTCGAGGAGCGGCTCGACGGCCGGCCAACACTGCTCATGCTCGACGAGGCCTGGGTCTATCTCGACAACCCGCTCTTTGCCGCCCGCATCCGCGAATGGCTGAAGGTGCTGCGAAAGAAGAACGTCTCCGTCATTTTCGCCACGCAGTCACTTGCAGACATCGCTGGCTCTTCCATCGCGCCGGCGATCATCGAGAGCTGCCCACAGCGCATTTTTCTCCCCAATGACCGTGCCGTGGAACCGCAGGTGCGGGCAGCCTATGAGTGCTTCGGCCTGAACGAGCGGCAAATCGAATTGGTCGCCCGTGCCACACCGAAGCGCCAGTATTATCTGCAGTCGCGCCGCGGCAACCGCCTCTTCGAGCTCGGGCTCGGCCCGATCGCTCTTGCGCTCTGCGGCGCCTCTGATCCGGCCACGCAAGATTTGATCGACAGCGTCCTGTCAGAGCACGGGCAGGACAGCTTTGCTTCCCGGTTCCTGAGTGCGCGCGGCCTCGATTGGGCTGCCGAGCTTCTCCAGCAATTCCCTCAACCAGACAAGGAGCAATCGTCATGATGCGGCGCCGCCTTCTCACCAGCCTGATCACCGTTTCCCTGATCGCAAAACCAATGGCCGACTACGTCCAGCCGGCCCACGCCCTAATCGTGTTCGATCCATCGAATTATGCGCAGAACGTGCTGACAGCGGCACGTTCCCTGGAGCAGATAAACAACCAGATCCAGTCGCTTCAGAACCAGGCGACGATGCTGCAGAACATGGCGCGCAACCTTCAGCGCCTGGATTTTTCTTCCGTCGGCCAGCTCACAGGTTCGCTCCAACGGATCGACGGCCTGATGACCCAGGCCAGCGGCCTGAGCTTCGATCTCGACAAGCTTCAGAACCAGTGGCGTGTGCAATATCCGGAAAGCTACGACGCCACAATCAAGGTCAGCGATGTGGCGAGCGCCGCGCGCGAGCGCTGGCAAAACGCCATGCAGGCGTTCCGCCAAACCATGAGCGCGCAGTCGCAGATCGTGGAGAACGTGCGGGCCGACGGCGACCTGCTTACCGATCTCGTCAACCGCAGTCAGGGCGCGGCAGGTGCCCTTGAGGCAAGCCAGGCCACCAATCAGCTGATCGCGCTTTCGACCAAGCAGCAGATTCAGATCCAGACGCTGCTCGCGACCCAGTTCCGGGCTGAAGCCGAAGATGCTGCCCGCAAGGCGCAGTCCGAGGAAGCCGCCCGCGAGACGACGAAGCGTTTCCTGGGCACCGGAACGGCCTATCCCGGCAACTGATCAGCAGTTCTTCAAGACAACGAGGAAGGCGGCGACATGAACGACCTCGGCGTCATTGATCGCTTCATGGAGACTTTTACCCGCTATATTGATAGCGGGTTCGGTCTGCTTTCGGGCGACGTCGCCTTTCTCACCACCATCCTGATCGGCATCGACATCACGCTGGCAGGCCTGGTCTGGGCGTTCGGCGGCGAGCCCAATGTTCTTGGCCGGCTTGTCCGAAAAGTGCTCTATGTCGGCGCCTTCGCCTTCATCCTGAACAATTTTAAGAACCTCGCCGACATCATCTACCATTCCTTTGCCGGGCTCGGCATCAACGCATCGGCCGGCAATCTGTCGGCCGACAGTCTCCTGCGGCCAGGCCGCATTGCCGCGGCCGGCTTCGAGGGCGCCTGGCCGCTGCTCAATCAAGCGAGCCAGCTAGTCGGCTTCCCCGAGATCTTTGGCAACGCGCTGACCATCTTCGTGCTGCTTCTCGCCTGGTTCCTGGTCCTCATCGCCTTCTTCATTCTTTCAATTCAGCTCTTCATCACCATTCTGGAGTTCAAACTCACCACATTGGCCGGTTTTGTTCTGGTGCCTTTCGCGCTCTTGAACCGCTCGGCGTTTCTGGCCGAGCGCGTGCTCGGGAATGTGATCTCGTCGGGCATTAAGGTGATGGTGCTTGCTGTCATCGTCGGCATCGGCTCCACGCTCTTCGGCGAGTTCGCTTCCGCGCTGCAAGGCAAGGAGCCGGACTTGGCCGCGGCCATGTCACAGGTACTGGGCGCGTTGGCGCTGCTTGGGCTCGGCATTTTCGGGCCGGGAATTGCCTCGGGTCTTGTCTCGGGCGCGCCGCAGCTTGGCGCGGGAGCCGCACTCGGAACCACCGCGGCGGCTGCCGGATCAACGCTCGTTGCCGGAGGTGCGGCGCTTGCCGGCGCGCGCATGGCAACCGGCGGCGGTCTCGCCGCCGTTCGAGCCGGCACGGCCATGGGATCGGCTGCTTCCACAGCTTGGCAGATGCGGCGTGCAACATCGCCCGAGTCCGGGCTCTCCGGCGTAGCTGCTGGACTGCAGGGCGTTGCCGGCGCAGCTGGCGGCGCCGCGATGCGGGGAATGCGATCTGCAACAGAACCATTCCGGCGCAGCGCCGATGCCGGCCGCGATGCCGCCTGGACCGCGACGGGCGGCACGCCGACCGCATCAATGATCGGAAACCCTGCCGCGTCAGGTGCCAATGCCGCGCCGGCGTGGGCGAGGCGCTTGCGTTCCCAACAGACCGCGCGCGCCCATCGCCACGCCGCCACGCAGGCCGTCCGCGATGGCGATCGGGGTGGAAGCGGGGCCAACCCCTCTCTCAACGATAAGGAAGACTAGATGCTCTTCAAGCGACCTGTTCAGCGTTACGGGAAGACGCCCCACCCGGTCACACCATACCAGAAGGCGGCCCAACTTTGGGACGAGCGCATCGGCACTGCGCGCGTGCAGGCAAGGAACTGGCGCCTGATGGCCTTTGGCTGCCTCGCTCTGGCCATCGGGCTCTCTGGTGGACTCTTGTGGCAGTCGATGCAGGGCCGCGTCGTGCCTTATGTTGTCGAGGTTGACCGCTTCGGTGAAACACGGGCTGTCGCGCCGGCAATCCAAACCTACGAGCCCGACGATGCCCAGATTGCCTGGCATCTCGGCCATTTCATCCAGAATGTCCGCTCCGTCTCCACCGATGCGGTGCTGGTGCGGCAGAATTGGCTCTCGGCCTACGACTTCGCCACCGACCGTGCAGCCCTCTTTCTCAATGAGTACGCTAAGGCCAATGACCCGTTCGGCAAGATCGGCACGCGCAGCGTCTCGGTGCAGGTGACGAGCGTGGTTCGAGCGTCCGACAACTCCTTTCAAGTCAAATGGACCGAGCAGGTCTTTGAGCGCGGCAGCCTCGCCAGCACAACGCGTTGGACCGGGATCCTCACCATTGTGATCCGGCCGCCGAACAATACCGATCAGCTGCGCAAAAACCCGCTCGGCGTCTTCATCAATGCCATCGACTGGTCGCGCGAGCTGGACAGCGCCGCGCCGACAACCGTTTCCCCGAAGGAGCCCGCCAATGACAAATAGAGCCCCATCGCTCCGCACCGTCCTGATCCTGTCGGCGTCGACCGCGGTACTTTCGGCCTGTGCCTCGAAGCCGGTGCCGCCACCGCAGATTTCCTATGATGCTGCCAAGTTCCAACCGGCGGCAATCGAGAAGGCGCCGGAGAAGCCCGTCAAGGTCGTGGAAGTGCCGACACCGCTGCCGCTGCCCGGCCAGTTGCAGCCCGAGCCGGGCAAGGCTGCTGAAGACAGGCGCTCGCCTGAAGAACGTGTCGCCGATGCCAACAAGGCGGCGACGCAGCAACCCACCAAATATGGCTATGTGAATGCGGTGCAGGTTTACCCTTTTGCCGAAGGCGCGCTCTACCAGCTCTATGCCGCACCGGAGCGCGTCAGCGATATCGCTCTGCAGTCAGGCGAGAAACTCCAATCCGTGTCGGCCGGCGATACAGTGCGCTGGGTAATTGGCGACACCGTCAGTGGCTCCGGCGATGACCAGCGCACCCATGTGCTGGTGAAGCCCTTCGCGCCAGGACTTGCCACCAATCTGGTGATCACCACGGACCGGCGAAGCTATCACCTGCAGCTTCAAAGCACGGATAAGACCGCCATGGCGGCCATCTCCTGGACTTACAGCGAGGACCAGATCATCGCGCTACGCCGGCGCAATGCGCAGGCCGACGCCGCTATGCCAGTGGCGTCGAATGTGGCTCTCGAAAATATTCGCTTCCGCTATTCGATTACCGGCGACATGCCGCCCTGGAGGCCGACGCGCGCGTTCGATGATGGCAGCAAGGTCTACATCGAGTTTCCGCGCCGCATCGATCAGGGCGAGGCCCCGCCGCTCTTCATCGTCGGTGCTGACGGGGACAACCAGCTCGTCAACTACCGCGTACGGGGCAACTATTACATCGTCGATCGCCTCTTCGCCGCGGCCGAACTGCGCCTCGGCGCCAAGCAGCAGCAGGTGGTGCGCATCACGAGGACCGACGGCAGGCAAGCGCCGCGGCGGATATTGCTCTTTTCGCGTTCCAGCAGGTGAGGGACGGCCCATGACGGATACTTCCCGCTCCGATGCTCCACCGAAACTCGATCCAGAACAGCTGCAGCTGCGGGCCTCGCCTCGCCGCGCTGTGCGCTTCAAGCGCGGCATTATTGTCGCCATTGCTGCTGTTGGTTCCGGGACCGTTCTAGCCGTCACCATGATGGCGCTGCAAGGACCGGCACTGCGCATCAAAGAGCAGGCTGAAGAGCTTTACAACACCGAGCGGAAGCCAACCGCGGAGGCAATTGAAAGGCTGCCTAAGGACTATTCCGGGATCAAGCCCAAGCCTCCGGTGCTTGGACCACCGCTGCCCGGCGACCTCGGCCGCCCCATCCTTGAGCACCAACGCCAGCTGGGCATCGCGCCGGGCCAGGAGGTTTCGGCGGAGGAGCAGCGCCTTGCACAGCAGGCGATCGAGGCGCGCGAATCGCAAGTCTTCTTCCGGATCGAAAATCGACCCCGGCAAGCGGATGCCGCCGGCAACGGGCAGGGCGGGCGTCCACCCTTTGATGGAACGGCTCCACAATCCGATGCCGCACGCGATTCAGCTTCCGTTGCACCGGCCGAGGGCGACCAAAACAATCAACAGCGCAAGCTCGATTTTGTCAGCCAGCGGAACACAAGTGGAATCTACAATCTGCATGCACTGCAGACGCCGGCTTCGCCGTATCAGCTGATGGCCGGCAGCGTCATCGCAGCGAGCCTGATCACTGGCATCAATTCCGACTTGCCCGGCCTCGTCGTCGCACAGGTCACCGAGAATGTGCACGACACAGTCACCGGCAGCACCTTGCTCATTCCGCAAGGCTCTCGCCTGATTGGCACCTATGACAGCGTTGTTGCCTTTGGACAAAGGCGCGCGCTGCTGGTCTGGCAACGGATACTGCTGCCCGACGGCTCTTCGATCGAAATCGACAATCTGCCGGCGACGGACACCGCCGGCTATGCCGGGCTTGAGGACAAGGTGGATTTCCACACCTGGCAGCTGATGAAAGGCGTTGCGCTGGCCACGTTGCTGGGGGTCGGCACGGAGCTGAGCCTCGGGCAAGACGAAAGCGACCTGGTCAAAGCAATCCGCGAATCCGCTCAGCAGAACGTCAGTCAAGCTGGCCAGCGCATCACCGAGAAGAACCTCAATATTCAGCCCACGATCACCGTCCGCCCTGGTTGGCCACTGCGCGTCATCGTGCACAAGGATCTTGTGCTACGGCCGTACCCGAATTGACTGGAGTCATCATGACCAATCTGAAACTCGGCAAACTTCCGGATCGGACACCTTCGAAGATCACCATAAGCGTAAGTGCAGACCTCAACCAAGCACTGAAGGACTATGCAGCGCTTTATCGTCAGACCTATGGCGAGTCCGAATCCGTAGCGGAACTCATCCCGTTCATGCTGGCGGAGTTCCTGGAGAGCGATCGAGCGTTTGCCAAGGCCAGAAAGGAAGGCCTCCCTGTCGTCGACAAGTCAGAGAAATCGCGGCGGCAGCCAATTTCAGGGTCCGAATAAGTGACAGCGACCAGTGAGTCCGAGGGGGCACCTTTCTAGGCGGGCAAATGCATTGAAGCAATTTGCCGGCGACAAGCCGAAACATAGGGCACAATAGACGAGCTGATCTGCCCCGAACCAATGCCGGCTCTGCGCCTTTGACGGCCGTAAAGGTCCACTTCACAGCTTCTTAAAAGCAGACATCGCTGGCGATGCCCTCGAAGTCGACCATGCCCACTTCCGGACGTTGGCTTCTTGTTGGAAGCGGGCATTGGTTGGCAGGGCCAGAACTGCCGCTTGCGGCCCGTCGCGCTTGCCTTCATCAACCACAGATCGAGGCATTTGCGCCTCATGGCGTGCTCGCTTTGTCTGTCGCCTACTGACACCAACAAAACAGGCAGGCCGGGATCAGCCTGCCTGTTACGAGGGCTACTGCGGCGGCCCAAAGGAAGTGAACCGGGTCCAGACACGGCCCAGCGCAGACAGCACACGCTTCAGGAAGGACAGACGCGCGGGGTCGCCGTGCGCGTGGCGTTCGATCTGCTTGCGCATCACCGCTTGCGACGTGGCTGGATCGAAGGCGCGCAGCCACTCAACCTCGCCGACCGTAATGAAGTAATGCGAATTGCAGGGTGCATCGCAGACGGCAATCGAAGGGCGCACCGTCGCCATACCGCCTTGTTCAGTGACCTGGTGGCTGTCGGGCACCAGCAACGAAACACGATGACCACAGCCGCAAGCGCACAGCAGGGCCCCGATCTCGAACTCCTCGCTGTGATAGACGACGCCCGGCACCAAAGGCTTGGGCATGCGCTCGACCGCTTCATAGCGAAATCTCATCTAGACTCCCCCCGCCCGGTCCATTTCGAAGGTTACGGTATCGAAGATTATCGAGGTCGCATCACTCTCCCGGTCCAGCAACCCGAAATGCTGCTTGAACCGGATCACGGCCATGTTGGCATTCAGCGCATTGAGCTCGGGAATCTGCGCCTGCTTGCGATATTCGTCAGCCTTCGCGTTTTCGACCGGCAGACGCACCGTACCCCGATTGTTGTCGAAGGCGGCACGGTCGGTGCCCGTAATGCGCACGAAGCCGCTGAGCCCGACGGCCGAGCGGTTCAGGCCCATGCCGCAATCGACAAAGGGAATGTTGTTCGCACTCAGCCAGTCCACGATCAACAGGCGCGCCGGCCCCTCATCAACCGAGACGAAGACGAAATCGAACTCGCGGAGGCGAATAACATTGTCGGCCGTGATGCGTTCGGCGACCGGCACAATGCCCGCATGCCATTGATCATAGTGCATGGCAAGCGCCTCGACTTTCAGCTTGCCGATGGCGCCGGGGATAAAGCCCGGCCATCTGAAGATCGTGTGGAGATGGACCTTGTCATCATCGAACAGCGCAATCTGCTCAAGATGCGTACGAGCCACTGAATCGAGAATGAAGGAGCCAGTTCCGCCAAGGCCGACGATGGCGACCTTCTTGCCGCGCATGAGCGCTGAGAGATCATTGAGGTGATAGCGCGCGGACATGGTGTCGGGAAAGCGCAGCGGCGAACCCTGCGCGGCCGCCTTGACGGCGATCCCACGTAGGGGTGTAGCCTGAGGATAAGCATTGACCGCCGGCGTCGTGATCGTATCGATGTATGTCTGTACCTTTTCCTCGAACGACTGGTACGCGCGCAGCGCGCCCTGCTCATCCATCAACTTGTAAGAGAAGGAGCAGCTCATGACGAGATCAGGCGTCACCTCAACGGGATTGGGACCGCCGCCAAGCCTGAGCTCGCGTCCCTGCTGGTCGTGGGGTCGGCTGCCGCGCCACCAGGCTTGGTGATCGGCGGGGGGGCCGATGACCGGGCCGGTCAGACCAAGTGGGCAGGCCCAATCGCCGTGCTGCAAGCCGGCCTCGCTGTCGAGGTAGGGCAGACCGTATATAACGAAATAACCGCCCACGAAGTCGATCAGGTATCCCGTCTCGTCCAGATCACGAAGGAAGGGGTTATGATTCACCAGTTCCGGCAACTCGAAAGCGCATTCCATCCTTCACCTTCACCTTCTGACCCGGTGCGAGCGTGCCGCTCGGGTTCTCGACCGGACCGTGGGAGTATTTGACGAGATATTCGTTCGAGGGCTTTCCGCCCTGCCCGAGATAGAGATCGACCACGCGGGCGTAAGTGATCTGTTTGGTGTCGATCTCGTGGTCATCGCCATTAACCAGAATGTCGAAGACCTTCTGGCTGTAGAAATGCTGATCCTGCGTCAGATGGATCGGCGTGTCATCGCGCGGAATGCGCTCATCTTCCTCGTCGCCCGCGACCTCGCGGTAGAGCCTCTCGTGCTGCTTAATGTCGGCCAGCGCATAGAGCGCTTCACCGGTCGTTGGGTTGGGCGAATTGATCGCCACTCGATTGATGTGGATGCGCACGATGTGCGACGCAGCAATGTCCAGCATGACTTATATCCTTTCCCGCCTCTGGCGGCGCTTGCGTTTCGCCCCGACCGGTGGCATTTTGGTGTCCGGCCAGACAACAGAAGGGGTTCGAAAAAAGCCCTGGTCTAATTCACATCAGATCAGAGCCTGTTGTCCACACAGACAACAAATAGCGATTGAAAAAAATTTGTCAAGGAGGGCGAATGCCGGAAACAGCACTGGGTGTGTGGTTGAAAGGCCTAAGGGAAGAAAGAAAGCTGAGCCTAAGGGATCTCGGCCAGCGCAGCGAGGTCGATCACGCCTACATTCACCGGCTTGAAACGGGCGTAAAGGAAGCCCCATCCGAAGACGTTTTGGACAAGCTAGCGACTGCGCTGTCAGCCTCAAAGCGCGATCGCGAAGTTCTGCGCCACCTCGCGCGCCAGGAGAACGTTAATCCGAATATCTTGGAATTTGTCCGTCAGGATCAGAGTATCAGCGCCGAGGAGCTGCAGATGCTTTCCACCGTTGTGAATCGCGGCACGCGCGCGGATTACGCGACCTCGCTCGCGCGCATCAGGCGCATGATGATGGAAGACGATGATGGATGAGTTGTCAGTCGTTTCATCTGCACGGGCGTTTATCAGCAAATGCGGGCCGCTTGCGCAGCCGGTCTCAGTCGATATCTATGCGGCAGCAATCGACGGCACGATCAAAAAGGAAGCCTTGAACGACGGCGAAGATGGCTGGTCGTTCAAGACGCCCAAGGGCAAATACAAGATCTGCGTGAACTGCAATCAGAACAACAGGCGTCAGAGGTTTACCGTCTGCCACGAGGTTGCCCACGCGGTTTTAGACATCGCCCCCGATCATAGCCAGCCAAGCTGGAGTCTCACCAAGCGGCCCCAAGGCGAGATTTTCTGCGACATTTTCGCCGCCGAGCTACTCCTACCATACAAGCTCTTCAAGCCGCAGGTTGACATGTCGGAAATGGGCATGGCGGCCGTCGGCACGCTGGCCGATGATTTCGATGCCTCGCTTCTTGCCGCCGGCTCGCGTTTCGCAACCTTCTCGAAAAATCTCTGCGCGTTCGTCGTCTCCGAAGGCGGCAAGGTTCGCTACAGCGCCCGCTCGGCAAGTCTACGTCAGGCAAAGGGCTGGGTCAGGCCCGGGGCGCTCCTGCCCGAGGGTTCCTACAGCGCACGAGCACGAGCGGGCGAGAAGCCATCAGGGCCTGAAGAAGCGGAGGCCGATGAGTGGTTCGAAGACTGGGACCGCGATGGCGGCCTATTCGAAGACGTCTTGCATGTTGGTCAATGGGATCAGACCATGACGCTGCTGTGGTACGAAGAGGACGACGCCCCGCCCGCGCGTCTCGAGCGCAAGCAATGGGAGGAACAGACCTACGGCCTGCGTGAGCTTGACGGCAATCTGCCCTGGCCGGGCGGCAGGAAGCGGCGATAGGTGGAGACCTGAGTTTGCTAGGCCAGCGGATCGATCGCCCAATATGCAGACCTTTTCAGCGTCCGGGCAGGATCATTCCCAGACTTTTTGCGCTCCCAATCGAGCGGCCGATATCTTTCTTTCGAGAGAAAAAGCGGTCCGTCGGGTCACGGCCCCATTTTGACATTCAGTCAGACGGTCCCGCAATGCGCCGACGACAATTCTTTCTCTGAGATGCCTCAGTTGGCTCCACTTTGCATTCTGCTGGAGCTTCGTCGAAGAACATTCCTGCCGCTAACCCAAAGGTTATCGTGGAATTTTGCTAGCCACTTTCTTTGACAAGCGGCTTGGTTTCAATCGCTCCTTGAGGGTAAGCGCTATTTTCGCTGCACGTTGACGCGAGCGCTTTCGACGGAGGCCTTCGAATCGGGAACGGTATCTGGTCTGATCAGGCTGCTGTTGCTT
>NZ_JAMYTU010000025.1:0-81462 GCF_040322615.1 Mesorhizobium sp. M0119 | reverse complement strand
CCGATGCTGGCCTCCACTCCAGCCAGCATCTTGAATCACAAAACAGATAAATCTGGAATCCCCTTTGATTCCGTCAAAGGGGGAACCGCTCTAGGTCTGGCCGTGACAGGCCTTGCGCTTTCGACTATCGCTTTTGCCCATGACGCTGCCTACCGATCCGACCAGAAATCTGGCTGCTCTCATCCGCTGCGCTTCCGTGACGCCCGCCGAAGGCGGTGCGCTGAGCGCGCTGGAAGAAATGTTGAAGCCGCTCGGCTTTGCCGTCGAGCGCCCGGTGTTTTCCGAATCCGGCACACCTGACATCGAGAACCTTTACGCGCGGCGTTCCGGCAACGGCCCGCATCTGATGTTTGCCGGCCATACCGATGTGGTGCCGGTGGGCGATGAAACAGCCTGGACGCATCCGCCCTTTGCCGCCGAGATTGCCAATGGCGAGATGTTCGGCCGCGGCGCCGTCGACATGAAGGGCGGCATTGCTTGTTTCGTCGCGGCGGTAGCGCGACATATCGCGCAGAAGGGCGGCCCGAAGGGGTCGGTCTCGCTGCTGATAACCGGCGATGAGGAAGGGCCGGCGATCAACGGCACGACGAAACTACTCGAATGGGCGGCTGCCAAGGGTGAGAAATGGCATGCTGCGATCGTCGGCGAGCCGACCAATCCCGACGCGCTCGGCGACATGATCAAGATCGGCCGGCGCGGCTCGCTGTCGGGCACGGTCGTCGTCAACGGCCGCCAGGGCCACGCCGCCTATCCGCAGCTAGCCGACAATCCGGTGCGCGGCCTGGTGACGCTGGTCGACGCCTTGCTGCACCCCGTCTTCGACAACGGAACAAGGGATTTCCAGCCGACCAATCTTGAGGTGACCTCCATCGATGTCGGCAGTCCTGCCACCAACGTCATCCCGGCGAAGGCGGCGGCTACCTTCAATATCCGCTTCAACGACACATGGACCGCCGAGACGATCCAGGCCGAGATCCACAATCGCCTCGACCGGGCGGCGAAACGCAAGAAATACCGCGCCGGCAAGAAGACGCCGGTCGACTACGAGATCGCTTGGCGCGACGGGCCGAGCCATGTTTTCCTGACACGCGACGACAGGTTGATCGAGACGCTTGGCGGTTCCGTCAAGGCGGTGACCGGCAGGAAGCCGGTGCTCTCCACCTCCGGCGGCACCTCCGATGCCCGCTTCATCAAGGATTATTGTCCGGTGGTCGAATTCGGCCTTGTCGGCAAGACCATGCACATGGTCGACGAACGCGTGGCGATTGCCGACCTCGAGACGCTGACGCAGATTTATCTGCGCTTCGTTGAAGACTGGTTTGCGCAGGACATATCCTAGTGATGCTTTCCGCGGATGAAACCTACGCTTCGCTTGCCGGCGCCTGGCGGCTGATGCTCGGCAAGGCCGACGGATTTCGCCTGCTCGACCTTTCGGCGGACGGTTTCTGGAACTCCTTTTTTGCCATCGTCGTCGCGGCGCCGGCACTGATCGTCGGCTGGGTCGGTATTGCCAACGAGATCGGCGATCCCAACGCATTCGTCGGCCGTTTCAGCATGTTGATCCGCCTGGCCACTGTCGATATCGGCGCCTGGGTGCTGCCGCTCATAGGCCTCGCCCTGGTGGCGCCGCGGGTCGGCGTCGGCGGCCGTTTCGTCCATTATGTCGTGGCCAGCAACTGGGCCTCGGCGATCATCGCCTGGATGATGCTGCCATCAGCGTTGATCCGGCTTTTCCTGACGTCGGCCAACGAAGTCTCCGGACTGGTGTCGCTGCTGCTGTTCGCGCTGTCGATGGTATTGACCTGGCGGATGACCAACGTCGCGATCGGCAGGGGTGCGGCTGTCGGCAGCGCTGTTTTTGCCGGTATGTTCGTGGCGTCGCTGATCGTCCTGTTCGGCCTGCAGGCGCTGCTCGGTATCAGCGTGCCGGATCAGCCAGGCGTAGGATAATCGACGCCGACGAGAAACAGCCCGTCGGGCGGCGCCACCTGACCGCAGGCCGCACGGTCGCGCGCCTCGAGCGCCGCCTTGAGGTCGGCAATGGTCCAGCCGCCTTCGCCGACACGTTTGAGCGAGCCGACCATCGAGCGCACCTGGTTGTGCAGGAATGACCGCGCCGAAGCGCGGACTTCGATGAAATCGCCCGCCCGGCTGACATCCAGCCGGTCGAGCGTGCGGACCGGGCTGGTGGCCTGGCACTGGGTCGAGCGAAAGGTGGTGAAATCATGCCGGCCAAGCAGCACCTTTGCCGCTTCGTGCATGGCACCGGCATCGAGCTGCTTCGGTACCCACCAGATCCTGCCCTTGTCGAGCGCCGCCGGCGCGCGGCGGTTGACGATGCGGTAGAGGTAATGGCGGCCGATCGCCGAGAAACGCGCATCGAAGCTATCCGGCACGACGGCGGCCTTCAGGATGGCGATGCGCACCTTGGCCGCTTGCAGATGCGCGTTGACGGCGTCGCGCACCTTGTCGCCGGGCCATGCCTTGATCAGATCGACATGCGCCACCTGAGCGGCCGCATGGACGCCGGCATCGGTGCGGCCGGCGGCGCGAAGCGAAACCTGCTCACCACAGAACTTCTCGATCGCCTGCTCGATCGCCTGCTGCACCGAAGGCTGGTTGGCCTGGCGCTGCCAGCCGGCGAAGAGACTGCCGTCATATTCGATGTCGAGGCGAAAACGCGGCATTCCCGGATCGAGGCGAAATCAGGCGGCGAGGGCTGAGCCGAAGGCCGAGGCGTAGACCAGCCTGCCGGTCTCCGGCGCCTCGCCCCAGGCAAGCGCCTGCAGAGCCTCGCTTTGATACTCGCTCTCGAATTTCGCTGCACGGGCGCGGCTGTAGCCGAAACGTCCATAGTAAGCCGGATCGCCGAGCACCACGGCGAGCGTCTCGCCAGCAGCCTTCAGGCGGATATGCGCCTCGCGGACCAGCGCACCGCCGATGCCGGTGCCGTGGAACGACGGCTCGACCGCCAGAGGCGCCAAAGCAACCGCCGGGAAGCTCTTGCCGCCATTCTGCACGAAGAGCCGTGAAAACAGGATATGGCCGACCACTTGCCCGTCTTCGTCCGCCACCAGTTCGACGACGGCATCACCGCCGGTGACCAGCGCGTCGACCAGTCCGGCCTCCGCCTGCTGGCCGAATGCGTGTTCTTCGACAAGGCGGATCGCCTCGCGGTCCCGCGGCGTCGCCGCGCGTATGGACATCATGCTCATGACAATTTCATTCCTTTTTCGAGCTTGGCCCCGCGCAGAAACTCCTGCGCGGCAATGGGCCTTCCGCCCGCACGTTGAACTTCGACCAGCCTGATCGCGCCTGACCCGCAGGCGACCGTCAGCCGATCGTCGAGAATTCCTCCCGGTTCGCCGGCGCCTTGCAAGAGCGTCGAGCGAAGCAGTTTCAGCCGCTCCATGCGGCCGCCGATTTCGGCCTCGCACCATGCACCGGGAAAGGGCGACAGGCCGCGAATCTGGTTGTGCACGTCGCCGGCAGGTCGCAGCCAGTCTATGCGAGTCTCCGATTTATCGATTTTCTTGGCGTAGGTCACCCCCACCTCGGCCTGTGTGGTAAATGTCAGCGTATTCCGTTCCAGCCGTTCGAGCGCCTGCACCATCAGAGCCGCACCCAACACCATCAGCCGGTCGTGCAGATCGCCGGCCGTCATGTCGGGTCCAACGGCGCATTTTTCAACCATTGCCACCGGCCCGGTGTCGAGGCCTTCCTCCATCCGCATCACCATCATGCCCGTCTCGGTATCGCCGGCCATGATGGCGCGCTGGATAGGGGCAGCGCCGCGCCAGCGCGGCAACAGCGATGCGTGACCGTTGAGGCAACCGAGCCGCGGCGCCTCGAGAATGGGTTTGGGCAGAAGCAGCCCGTAGGCGACGACCACGGCGACGTCGGCACCCAAGGCGCGGAACGCTTCCTGCTCCGCCTCGCTCTTCAGCGACACCGGCGTGCGAACCTCGACGCCCAACCGATCCGCCTCGCGCTGCACCGGCGATGGCGTCAGCTTGAGCCCGCGCCGGCCGCCGGCGCGCGGCGGCTGCGTGTAGACGGCTGCCAATTCATGCCCGGCCCCGGCAATCGCCCGCAAGGTCGGCACGGAGAATTCAGGAGTACCCATGAAGATGACACGCAGGGGCATTCGTCGACCCCTATCCCACCATCTTGCCCGGCGCCTTGTCCCTGGCGAGCTTTTTGAACTTCTTGACCACCATGTCGCGCTTTAGTTTTGAGATGTGGTCGATGAACAGCACGCCGTTGAGATGGTCGATCTCGTGCTGCAGGCAGGTCGCCATCAGCCCTTCGGCCTCGATCTCCTGCAGCTTGCCGTCGCGATCGAGATACTTCACCCGCACCGCCGCCGGCCGCTCGACCTCGGCGTAGTAGTCCGGGATCGACAGGCAGCCTTCCTCATAGACCGAATGCTGGTCGGAGCTTTCGAGGATTTCGGGATTGATGAAGACGTGCGGTGCCGGCGTTTCGTCCTCTTTGGCGAGGTCGATGACCAGCATGCGCAAGGGTTCGCCGACCTGGATCGCAGCGAGGCCAATGCCGGGCGCGTCATACATGGTGTCCAGCATGTCGCCGGCCAGTTTGCGCAAGTCGCCGTCGACACGCTCGACCGGTTTTGAAACCTGGCGCAGGACGGGATCGGGGAGGATGATAAGCGGCTTGATCGACATGGCGTCTCACCTAAGACCTCGCAGGAAAAGCGTCAACCGGGGCGCCTTCGGGTCGTTCACGTTTTGATCTGTGCCGGTAGACCGAATCATCTATGCTGTCGGCATGAACGATCTGGCCACCATCCTGTCCGAACCTGTCGCCCGGCTCGGCGCCACCACGATCACGCTCGGCCATGCCCTGGGTTTCGGCGCAATGCTGTTCCTCGGACTGTTCGTGGCGCTCGTCGTTGCGCTCTGGCGATCGGCCAAGGCGCGTGCGGTGGCGGCCGCCGAAGCCGCCGACCACGCCCGCGACGCCGAGGTGCGGATGGCCGGCATCTTGGCAAGCCAGGCGGAAATGCAGGGCCGCATGGGCGCCATCGCAGAAGTGTTCGGGGCGCGCCAGGCGGAACTGACACAGTCGATCGGCCAGCGCCTCGATGCCATGACCGGCCGCCTAGGCCAGACCATGACCGAGCAGACGAGATCGACGCATGAGAGCCTCGCCAAGCTGCAGGAACGGCTGGCGATTATCGATGTCGCGCAAGGCAACATCCAGTCGCTGGCCGGCCAGGTCGTGCAATTGCAGGCGATCCTTTCCAACAAGCAGACGCGCGGCGCCTTCGGCCAGTCGCGCATGGAAGCCATCGTCGCCGACGGATTGCCGCACGGCGCCTATGAATTCCAGGCGACCTTGTCGAATGGCAGCCGGCCCGACTGCCTGGTGAAGATGCCGAACGGCGCACCGTCGCTTGCCATCGATGCAAAGTTTCCGCTCGAGGCCTGGAATGCCATTCGGGCCGCCGAAGGCGCCGACCTGCAGAAGTCCGCCGCACAGGCTTTCCGCCGCGACATCGAGGTGCATGTCCGGGATATTTCCGAAAAATACCTGATCCAGGGCGAGACGCAGGACACCGCCTTCATGTTCGTGCCCTCGGAATCGGTGTTCGCCGAAATCCATGAGAATTTCGAGGCCGTTGTCCAGAAGGCGCATCGATCGCGGATCGTCATCGTCTCGCCATCGCTTTTGATGCTGTCGATCCAGGTCATCCAGGCGATCCTCAAGGATGCCCGCATGCGCGAGCAGGCGCACCTGATCCAGGGCGAGGTTATCCGGCTGATGGAAGACGTCTCTCGGCTCGACGAGCGGGTGCGCAAATTGCAGACGCATTTCGGCCAATCGGCCAAGGATATCGACGACATCCTGGTCTCGACATCGAAGGTGACCAGGCGCGGACAAAAGATCGAGGCGCTGGAGTTTGGCGTGCAGCCGGCGGAGGACACCGCTGGTTCGAATGGCAGCGGAGCAAAAGCGGAAAGCAGCCCGCGTGTCGCCGATTCGAAAACCGGGCAGTTGAGGCTAAGGGTCGTCGAAGGCGACGATTGAGAGCTACGCCGGAACCGGAGGCGAGCGCTTCGCCCGGGTCTGGCGCTACTGCTCCTCGATGATGGTCGTGCCTTCGAATTCCGGCAGCCAATGCAGCGCCGAGCGATGCCAGATCTGCTTTCTCGGCACCAGTTGATCGCGCTGCCGTGCCGTCCCGACCCTGATGCCGTAAACCTTCGGTCCCTCGCCCGCCGACGTGGCGTAGAGATGCGAGCCGCACTCACCGCAAAATGCCTGGGCGCGCTTGGCGCCGCTCGAACCGGTCTTGATGTAGATTTTCGGCGTGCCCTTGGTGATCCTGTAATTGTCCTCGGACGCCGGCACGGTGACGCGAAAGGCCGTTCCAGTTAGCTTCTGACAATCGATGCAGTGACAAATGGTGGTCTTTTCCGGATCGACTTCGGCCTCGTAAGTGATGGCGCCGCAATGACACCCGCCGTCGATTTTCATCTTCGTTCCTCCTGGAGCTTTTGCCCGCAATCATAACCGGGACTGCCCGATGGCGCAGCCATTTTCCTCAGGCCGGTTCCCCTCCGGACGCCGCCAAGGCCTTGCTCCGGCGTTCCCAGGTGCCGGTGGTCTGCGGCTTGACGAAGAGCCGCGTCACCTCCGGCATCTCTGCCTTAAGCCGCGTCTCGAGGCGCTCGACGCAGGTCTCTATCTCGGGCGCCGACAAATGGTCCTCGAACTCGATGCTCAAAGCGGCTACGATCTCCTGCGGACCCATATGCAGCGTCAGTGCGCCATTCGCGCGTTGCACCGCCGGGTCCTGCTGGACGATGGCCAGCACCTTTGTTTGCACCTCGGGCGAGGCCGGCTCGCCGAGCAGCAGGCTTTTGCTTTCGCGCGCCAGGAAGATCGCGGTCGCGCCCAGGATGAGCGCGATGCCGATCGACACGGCGCCGTCGAGCTTCGGCATGTCCAGCCGTTCCGCTGCCAATATGCCGGCGAAGGCGACAACGAGGCCGAGAAGTGCCGCGCTGTCCTCGAAGAGTACGGTGTAGACACTCGGATCCTTGCTGAGCTGCACCGCCTTGAGCCAGCCGTGGCTGCCTTTTTGGTGGCGGAATTCCTTCAGCGCCACCAGCCAAGAGGTGCCTTCGAAGAGGAAGGAAAGGCCAAGGACAGCGTAGTTCACCTTGGCGTTGGCGATCGGCTCCGGCGCCATGATGTGCGTCACGCCTTCGTAGAACGATATGCCGGCGCCCAGTGCAAAGACGAGGAGCGCGACGATGAAGCTCCAGAAGTACAGCTCGCGGCCATGGCCGAGCGGATGCGTGCGGTCGGCCGGCCGGGCGGCACGGTGCATGCCGTAAAGCAGCAGGCTGCCATTGCCGGTATCGACGAGCGAGTGGACGCCCTCCGAGAGCATTGCCGAGCTGCCCGTGAACAAGGCAGCGGCGAATTTGGTCAGTGCGATCGCAAGATTTCCGGCGAGCGCCGCATAGATCACTTTTTTCGACCCGCCATGCGCCGCCATGGTGTGCTGCCTTGGTTGATGCACCGATATTGGCGGAGCGCCCGCCCACGCTCCACAGCTCCCCACAACGCCCGAAGCGCCCAGTTGTTCACAACGTCAGTTGTTCAAAAGGGCAGCGCGCGGGGCTATTCGACGACCTCCTCCGTCCAGACCTTGAAGCCAGCCAGCGCGCCCGGCCCGAAAATGTGGGTCAGCGGCACATCGGCGGCATCGCGTCCGGAGGCGATCAGGATGCGGCCGATGCGCGGCGCGTTGTTGCGCGGGTCGAACGCGTGCCAGCGGCCGCCGAGATAGACCTCCATCCAGGCGGCGAAATCCATGTCCGACCACGGCTTTGGCAGGCCGATATCACTGATATAACCGGTGCAGTAGCGGGTCGGAATGTTCAGGGCGCGGCAGAAGGCGACAGCGAGGTGGGCAAAGTCGCGGCATACACCACTCTGCTCGCGATAGGCCTCGGCGGCGGTGCGCGTCGGGCGTGCATTGAAATAGTTGAAGGCGATGTGGTTATGGACGAAGTCGCAGACCGCCTGGACGCGCGGAATGCCGAGCGGGGTGCTGCCGAACAGCCGCCATGCTTCATTCGACAGCACGTCGCTCTCGCAATAGCGGCTGGGCAGCAGGAACAGCAGCGTCTCCGACGGCAGATCGCGCACCTCGTGCTGCCACGCCGTCAGCTCGCGCGTCTCGAAGGAGCCGGGGTCGCGGATCACCGCGTCCGTGCCGAACGCAAAGCGCCCGGCCGGCGCAACGAAACGGTTGCACCAATTGCCGAAACTGTCGCGGTAGCTTTCGATCGGCACCGGCGGGTTCGACGTCAGGAAGTCCGGCCGCTCAAGATCGGATGCGCGCGAATAATGGACATTTAGCATCGCGATCAGCGGTGTTTCCTGCGGGAAGTCGAAGCTCATCTGGCAACCGATGTGGATCCGCATTGTCGTCCTGACCGGCCTGCCTGATCATCAGCCGGCGAAACGCAAGGGCTGATGCTGCAGTGCGAAGAAGACCATGGCACGGACCGCTGCGGTTTACGAGGGAATTAGAAACCGGTTGACTGCCATCGGCCAGTGCGACGGCACGGCAGCGGCCCCTTGCAGTCGAGCGTTTTCTCTTGTTTCACTTCGCCAGACATCAACTGGAGGAACGAATCATGGCTAAGGGTGCGATGAAGGCAGGCAAGGAAGCCCGCAAGCCGAAGAAGGACGCGAAGAAACCCGCTCCGGCGCCGGCCCTGAAGGCACCGCCGGTGAAGGCGATGAAGCTGAAGGACAAGTAGGGCCGCAGCTACCGTTTCGGTTTATTTCGACCGGCCGCAAACGCGGCCGGTATGATTGTTCATTAAGCTCACCCGCATCCCCTATGGATGCGGCGAAGACAGTTTTTGCGCGTTCAAGAAATCGGCCGGAAGCCATCGAAACGGAGCGTTCCGATGTCGTGGATTTCCTGTTCCTCGCCGGCCTGTTCGAGATCGGCTGGGCGATCGGCCTCAAATACACCGACGGATTCTCGAAGCCGCTGCCGACCGGCCTGACGGTAGCCTCGATGATCGTCAGCCTGACCTTGCTCGGCCTGGCGCTGAAGGCATTGCCGGTCGGCACCGCTTATGCGGTGTGGACCGGCATCGGCACCGTCAGCACGGCGCTGTTGGGGATATGGCTGCTCGGGGAACCGGCGACGGCGATCAGGCTGGCCTGCATCGCGCTCATCGTCTGCGGCATCATGGGACTGAAGCTCGCGGCTTAGCCGATTCTGACAGACGAACGCGTTCGGGGCCGCTGCAAGGCGGCCCTGATTCTTGAATTCGGCTGATCAGCGCCGGAAGGCGCTATCGGGCGGAGAAGCCGGGCGGCGTCCTGCCAGTGCGCTGCTTGCGCGCGGCATAGCGCGCATCACGCTTGGCCTTGCGTTCGGCCTCGTCGGCAAGAAAACGGGCGATGCGCTCGTTCTCTTCAGCTTCCCGGATCTTCGCTTCGGCCTGTGCGGCTTCTTCCGCGGCGATGCGTGCCGCTTCGGCAGCTGCCTCGCGCTCGGCCTTTTCTGCTGCTTCGCGCGCCAGCTTTTCCTGCTTCAGCCTGGCCTTTTCGGCCTCGCGTATCGCGCGGGCCTCGAGGATCGCCTTGCGCTCCGCCTGTCGTGCCAGCACCGCTGGATCATCTGCCGCCGGCTTTGCCTTAAAGCGCTCCAGAAGCGCCTTCTTTGCCTCGTTTGCGGCATTACGCCGCTCGAAAACGTCTTTTTCCCTGTAGATAGCCAAGTCCACTTCCCTGGAGTCAATTTGCGAGGCTTACATACGCGTGAAAACCGAGAGTTCAAGCGCCAAAACGGTATGCCAGCCATGAAATTCTGATCTGTTGCAACCGGGAGACGCCATTTCGATTGAATTCGACTGAAAGCCACCCGCACTGTTCACCATCCAGGCCTCTGGCGGGGCGACGGACTGATCGCTACCTGTAGCGCCAAGACAAACGCTGGGATGACACACTTATGGAACTCGGTCTCTACACCTTCGCCGACGTCAGCCCGGAACCGGGTCCCGGTGCGATCGGTGCGCATGAGCGGCTGCGCAACCTGATCGAGGAGATCCAGCTTGCCGACCAGGTCGGGCTGGACGTCTTTGGTCTCGGCGAGCACCACCGTCCCGACTACGCTGCCTCCGCTCCGGTGGTGGCACTGGCGGCGGCGGCCGAACGAACCAAGCGCATAAAGCTGACCAGCGCTGTCACCGTGTTGTCCTCCGATGATCCGGTGCGCGTCTTCCAGCAGTTTGCCACCCTCGATCTTCTGTCCGGCGGCCGGGCCGAGATCATGGCCGGGCGCGGCTCGTTCATCGAATCCTTTCCGCTGTTCGGCTACAATCTCGAAGATTATGACGAGCTCTTCGCCGAGAAGCTCGACCTGCTGCTCGCCATCCGCGATCATGTCAAGGTGACCTGGTCGGGCAGTCTGCGCGCGCCGATCAACGATCGCGGCGTCTATCCCCGGCCCTTGCAGGACAAACTGCCGATCTGGATCGCCGTCGGTGGAACACCGCAATCCGTTGCCCGCGCGGGCGTGCTCGGGCTGCCGCTGGCGCTGGCGATCATCGGCGGCGAGCCGGCGCGGTTCGCACCGCTGTTCGACATCTTTAGGGATGCAGCCAGGCGGGCCGGCAACGATCCGGCGAGCCTTGCCACCAGCCTCAACGTGCACGGCTTCATTGCCGAGACCACGGACCAGGCAGCCGACGACTTCTACGGGCCGCAGGCCGAGGTGATGAACCGCATCGGCCGCGAGCGCGGCTGGGGGCCGACATCGCGGGCGCATTTCGACCAATCGCGCGGCCCAAACGGCGCGCTGTTCGTCGGCAATCCAGAACAGGTGGCCGAGAAGATCATTGCCCAGCACAGGATATTCGGCAACGACCGCTTCCTGCTGCAAATGGCGATCGGCACCATGCCGCACGCCAAGGTCATGAAGGCCATCGAACTCTACGGCACCAAGGTGGCGCCGATCGTGCGCCGGGAAACTGCTAAGGCCGTTCCCGCCGTGGCGGCGCCGGTTGCCTGATTCACCAGCAAGGCCGCGAGGCGGCCTTGCTGGTGACGCCGGCAAACGGAACCTTGAAGCGACAGAGGCGTTTTCGCCAACGGTCTACACCAATCGCGGTGTACCGCCGAGGGTCAGAATGAAAGCCGAACCCGCCGCTTCGGGCGCAAGCGCTGCCGAAAGCCCGGATCCGCGCGTCGAGGCGCGGGCGGATGCGCATCTGATGCGTTCGCTGCTCGTCGGCATCTTCATCCTCATGGCGATCTACGCGCTTTACTTCGCCCGCGCCTTCTTCATGCCGGTCATTCTGGCTTTCCTGCTGGCGCTGACGCTGACGCCGATCGTTCGCTTCCTGCGCAAGCATGGCATGCCCGATGTCATTTCGGCGACACTGCTGGTGCTGCTTTCGTTCTGCCTCGTCGCCGTCGCGGGATATCTGCTCAGCGGCCCGGTCATCGATCTCATCAACAACACCTCGACGATCGGCCAGCAGCTTACCGAACGTCTGGCACAACTGCGCCGTCCGTTCGAACGGATCGTGGAGATTTCGCACCAGGTCGAAGGCCTGACACAGACATCCCAGGAGCCGGGCGTTCAGAGGGTGGCGATGGCGCCATCCGGTATTCTCTCGCAGGCCGCCGGCAATGTGCTGTCGGCCGGCGCCAGCGTCACCATCGTCTTCGTCCTGTCGCTGTTCCTGCTCGCCTCGGGCACGATGTTCTATGAAAAGATCGTCCAGTCCTTCCCTAGTCTCAGCGAAAAGAAGCGGGCGCTGCGCGTCGTCTACGACGTCGAACGTGAAATCTCGCATTATCTGCTTACCGTCACGGTCATCAACACATGTCTCGGCGTGGTCATCGGGCTCGGCCTGTGGGCGCTCGGCGTGCCCAACGCGCAGGTCTGGGGCGCGGCAGCGGCTCTGCTCAATTTCCTGCCCTATATCGGGGCGCTGACCACCATCACGCTGGTCACGATCATCGCGCTGATCAGCTTCGACACGATTTCCTATGCGCTGCTGGCGCCGGCCTTCGTCCTTATGTGCGATGTCGTCGAAGGCCAGTTCGTGACGCCGACGGTGGTCGGCCGCCGTCTCGAGATCAACGCCGTGGCGATCCTCATCGCCATCGCCTTCTGGTCCTGGCTATGGGGTTTCGTCGGCGCACTGCTGGCGGTGCCGCTGCTGGTCGTCATCAAGGTGTTCTGCGATCATTTCGACGGTCTCAGCTATGTCGGCAATTTCCTGGCGGCGCAACACACGGCGGTGCTCGAGGACGAAGAGATTCCCGAGGCGAAAAAGTAGCGGCTTAAAGGGTCAAAAGCGTTCCCCGATTGGTGCAGATCACGACCTTGCAATCGGCCGCACGTCCGTTGTGCCCGCAGTGCTCCATCAACATTTTGAATTTGCCGCCTCGGCAACGGCTTCCTACATCCCTTCGGCCCACAGGAAACCCGCGCCGATGACCGTTCTTTCCGTTCTCGACCTGTCGCCGATCGTCGAAGGCAGCAACGCTTCGCAGTCACTCGCCAATTCGCTCGATCTCGCCCGTCATGCCGAGCGGCTGGGTTACCGGCGCTATTGGCTGGCAGAGCACCACAATATGCCGGGCATCGCCAGCGCCGCCACCTCGGTGGTCATTGCCCATGTCGCCGGCGGCACCAGGACGATACGCGTCGGCGCCGGCGGCATCATGCTGCCCAACCATTCGCCGCTGGTCATCGCCGAGCAGTTCGGCACGCTCAACGCTCTGCATCCCGGCCGGATCGATCTCGGCCTCGGCCGGGCGCCCGGCACCGACATGGCCACGGCACGAGCGCTGCGCCGTAACCTCGACGCTGGCGCCGACAATTTCCCGCAGGACGTCGTCGAGTTGATGGGTTACTTCCAGCCGGCCGAAGACGGCCAACGCATCCGCGCGGTGCCCGGCGAAGGCGAAAAGGTGCCGATCTGGATCCTGGGCTCCAGCCTCTACGGCGCGCAGCTTGCCGCCATGCTCGGCCTGCCCTACGCCTTTGCTTCGCATTTTGCGCCGGCCGAGCTTGACCATGCGCTGGAGATCTACCGCTCGCGCTTCCAGCCTTCGGAGCAGCTCGATAAGCCCTATGTGATGCTCGGCCTCAATGTCTTCGCCGCTCCTTCCGATGCCGAGGCGCGGCTGTTGTTCACCTCGCTGCAGCAGGCCTTCGTCAATCTGCGCACCGGCCGGCCCGGCCGATTGCCGCCACCGGTCGAAGGATATGAGCGCGACCTCGATCCGATGGCCAGGACCATGCTCGGACAGGCGCTTTCCTGCGCCGTCGTCGGCTCTCCCGAAACGGTCAGGCAAGGCATCGAGGCATTCGTGGGCCGCACCGGCGCCGACGAACTGATGGTCACGGCGCAGATTTTCGACCATGCGGCGCGGGTGCGCTCGTTCGAGATCCTGGCCGACGCTCACAAATCGCTGTCGGAAGCTGCCTGAGAGTTGGTTCGCCACCTGGCACTGTTGCGGTCAAGGCCGGCCTTAGGCAGGGGAACATCGCGAACAGGTGTGCGAAGACATCGCGAACAGTTCGCGCGTTTTACGCGGAGGTTTTCGATCCGTCATGCTCGTCCGTTAGAGACGGAAACGCGGCATCCACTAAATGACGATCACCTTGGTGCCGATTGTAGAGCGGTCATAGAGATCGATGATGTCCTGGTTCATGAGGCGAATGCAGCCCGCCGACACAGCTTTGCCGATGGACCACCATTCAGGGCTACCGTGCAGGCGATATCCAGTGTCACCTTTCTCGTTGAAAAGATAGAGCGCGCGCGCCCCGAGCGGGTTCATGAGTCCGCCCTCCATATGAGCCGGTATGATGCGGCCTCGCTTCTGCTCGCGCACGATCATCGCAGACGGCGCGCTCCAATCCGGCCATTCGCGCTTCCTCGCAACGTGAGCAGTGCCATGCCACTCGAAGCCCGCCTTGCCAACGCCGATTCCGTAGCGCAGCGCCTGACCGTCTCCCAACACGTAGTAGAGGAACTTCGCTCCTGTATCGACAATGATGGTGCCAGGCGCCTCTTCAGTCGCATAAGGCACTGTCTGCCGATGGAACTTTTGGTCAACCTTGTAGATCGGAACCGGCGGAACGCGAAAACCGGCGTCGGTGAGGCCGCCATAGGCCGAGGGGAAAGTCCTTAATGCGCCGCCGGTGGTGCAGCCGAAGAATGCGACTATCCCAGCAAGTACCAGCCCGATTAGGATCGATTTCACGCACATGACTCAAGCCGGCGCCCGTGTAGGCGATCAGCCGCATCTCGTCATATTCCTAATCCGACATGCTTCGATTGCCAAGATTTTCCTGCTTGTCGGCGGGCTGATTGTTGGCTCGATCGGCGCCGCGCCCTTCAATTGCTCGGTTTTTCGAACGACGAACGCTCGTAGCGGTTGCGAAGGGCCGGGGTCGGCAGGACAGAGGGAGCGCTGTCCGTCCGGCATTACAAAGATTCTGAACAGAGCCCAAGCGCTACGCGCTGACGCTCTGCGCAGTCGCACCTAGCGGGCGGCATGAATTGCGGATCATCAAGCGTCCCTTGAGCGTCAGCTTGCGCGGCGGCGCATCCCTGTTTCCGCCGAGCCGGTCGAGCAGCAGATTGGCCGCCTGTTCGCCAATCGCCTGCACCGGCTGTGCGACCGTGGTCAATTGCGGCCGGAACACATCCGACCACGGAAAATCGTCGAAGCAAGCGACCGAAATATCCTCCGGACAGGACAGGCCGATATCGCGAATGGCCTTCATGGTGCCGATCACCATCGGGTTGTTGGCCGAAAAGATGGCGCTCGGCCGGTCGTGCAGCGAAAGCAACTGCATGGTGGCGTTGTAGCCGTCGACTTCATGGAAGTTGCCGAAGCGGACGAGCTCAGGCTCGGCCGGCAGGCCGGCGGACTGGAGGGCTTCGCGGTATCCTGCCATGCGGTCATGCATCGGCGAGATATCGAACGAGCCGGAGATATAGCCGATGCGCCGATGGCCGAGATCGATCAGGTAGGTGATTGCGTCGAACACCGCGCGCTGATTGTCGAGAACGACGGCATCGGTGTCGACACCCTGGCAAATACGGTCGAGCAGCACGACCGGCACATTGGCGTCGTCGACAATCCGTTTGAGGATCGCGCCGTCGCCGACACGCGCGACGATCAGTCCGTCGACCATCCGGTCGAGCAGCAGCCTGATCTGGTCGTCCTGGGTGTTCAGGTGCTCGTCGGTGCAGCACAGCATGACGGCGTAGCCGGCTCTGTCGAAAGCCTGCTGGATCACCGAAACCACGTCGGTGAAGAACGGATTGGTGATGTGGGGGACGGTGAGCCCGATGGTGCGGGTGGTGCCCATCTTCAGGCTGCGGGCGATGGCGTTGCGCTTGTAGCCGATATCGCGGATCGCCTGTTCGATGCGCTGGCTGAGCTCGGGGCTGACGGTCGCGGTGCCGTTGATCAGCGCCGATACGGTGGCCACGGAAACACGCGCGGCCTCGGCCACATGAAGCATGGTCGGTGCAGTGGATTTACGCTGCCTTTTTCGCCCTGATGCTGTCATTTTCGAAACGTTTCACCACTCCGCGGCAGCAATACCTACGGAATCTTATGGTTTTGCGCAAGAATTGAAATGGAACAATCTCAGGCTCCAGATATTGGCTTGACATGATCGAAACGTTTAGATTAGCGTTTGAGGTGTTCGGTGACGACGGAGGGAGGCCGTCCTTGTCATGCAGCACGGCAATTCCATTCCTGCGCAAGGCGTTATGGCGGACGGCTCGGCTGTCGTGCTGAGCGCCGAGCACATCTCCAAGTCCTTCGGCGGTATCGCCGCGCTTGTCGATGTCGGCTTCGAATTGCGGCGCGGCGAGGTCCATGCGCTGATGGGCGAGAACGGCGCCGGCAAGTCGACGCTGATGAAGATCCTGTCCGGCGTCTATACGGATTATAACGGAACGGTCAGTATCGATGGCCATGCGGTGCGCTTTACCGGCGTCCGCGAAGCCGAGCGCGCCGGCATCGCCATCATCCACCAGGAGCTGAACCTCGTCCCCGAACTCAGCGTCGCCGACAACATCTTTCTCGGCCGCGAGAAGCTGATCGCCGGGCTGATCGTCGACCGCAAGGCGAGCAGCCGCGCCGCCGGCGCGCTGTTGCAAAGGCTCGGCATCGAGCTCGATCCGGATGCGCGCGTCGGTGCCTTGCGCGTTGGCGAACAGCAACTGGTCGAGATCGCCAAGGCGCTGTCGATGTCGGCACGCATCCTGATCATGGACGAGCCGACCTCGGCGCTTTCGCCGGCCGAATGCCAGCGGCTGTTCCGCATCATCCGCCAGCTCGCCGATAGGGGCGTGGCGATCGTCTACATTTCGCACCGCATCGACGAAGTCATGCATCTGGCCAGCCGGGTCACGGTCTTTCGCGATGGACGCCACGTCCTGACGCAGGCGATGGACAAGCTCGACGAAGACGCCATAATTTCGGCGATGGTCGGGCGAAACCTGCTTGCTTCCTCCCAGGAGCACCGCATCCCCGGTGGCAACACGGTCCTGTCCGTAAGCGAGCTGTCGTTGTCGAAGCCCAATCGCCATGGCTGGCGCACCGTGCTGGACGGCGTCAGCTTCGATCTTGCCGCAGGTGAAATCCTCGGCATCGGCGGGTTGCTGGGCTCGGGCCGCACCGAAATCCTGGAAACGGTCTTCGGGTCCAGCGGCGGACGTGCCGGCGGTGAGATCAGGCTCGATGGCGAGGCAGTAGAAATCCGTTCGCCGCGCGATGCACGCCGGCTCGGCATCGCCCTGGTCACGGAAGACCGCAAGACGCAAGGCCTGCATCTCGAGGCCTCGATCACCGACAATGTCGCGCTGCCGCTGGTCGGCGCGCTGGCGCGGTTCGGCCTGCGCTCGCTGGCCGGTGAGCAAGGGCTGGCACGGGACGCCGTCAAGGCGCTCGGCATTCGCTGCGAGACCGTCGAGCAGCCGGCCGGAACGCTGTCCGGCGGCAACCAGCAGAAGGTCGTCATCGGCAAATGGCTGGCGACGAGGCCGCGGGTGCTGCTGCTCGACGAGCCGACGCGCGGCATCGATGTCGGCGCCAAGCGGGAAATCTACGATCTCATCTTCAAGCTGGCGCGAGACGGGCTGGCGATCGCCGTCATCAGCTCGGAATTGCCGGAGCTGCTGCATCTTTCCGACCGTATCCTGGTCATGGCCGACGGCCGCCAGACGGGAATGCTGTCTCGCGCGCAAGCCAACGAGGAGTCCATTATGCGACTTGCGGCGCCGCGACGGACCATGACGAGGCCTGCCGCATGAGCATTTTGCATATCCTGTCCCGGACGAAACTCTATTGGGGCCTGATCGCCATTTTCCTGATCGGCGTGCTCGGCTCGCCCATCAGCTCCAAGGGCAACAACATTTTCCTGTCCTACGGCAACCTGCTCGATGTGCTGCGCCAGGTGTCGACCACCGGACTCATTGCCACCGGCATGACGGCGGTGATCATCACCGGCGGTATCGACCTTTCCGTCGGCTCGCTGATGGCGATCTGCACGGTCGTCTGTGCCATGCTGCTGACGGTGCCCGGCGTGACGCCGGCCGTGGTGCTGGGGGTGCCGACAGTTGCCGTGGCAGCCCTTTGCCTCGGCATTCTCGTCACTCGTTTCATCCTGCTGAACATCGAAAAATCCCGCGCCGGCGCGCAGGCCACGCACGACATCAGGTTGGACAGCGTCCGCGGGCTGGTGACGCCCGGCATTGTCGGGGTGATCCTGTGCAGCCTGGTGCTGTGGTTCCTGCTGCCGCAGGTAGGCTCAAAATTCGGCGTGCTCGGCGTGTTGCTGGTGGCGCCTTGCGTCGGCCTGCTGTTCGGCGCGCTCAATGGCTTCATCATCGTCGCCGGGCGGCTGCAGCCCTTCATCGTGACGCTGGCGATGATGGTTACTGCGCTCGGCATCGCCCGGCTGACAGCCGGCCAGAACAACGCGGTGCTGCCGGTCTATACCGGGTCGAACGCCACCGCCGATTTCGAAATGCTGCGCTCGCTGGTGTTCGGCGTGATCCCGATGCCGGGCCTATTCTTCCTCGGCGCCATCCTGATCTACGGCGCCGTGCTGCGCTTCACCCCGTTCGGCCGCTATGTCTACGCAATCGGCGGCAATGAGGAGGCCGCGCGGCTGTCGGGCATCGCCGCTGGCCGGGTCAAGATCGCCACCTACGCGGTTTCAGGGCTGCTGGCCGGCATCGCGGCGGTGCTCTACGTCGCGCAGTACCGGCAAGGCAAGCCGGACGCCGGCGCCGGGCTGGAGCTCGACGCGATTGCCGCCGTAGTCATCGGCGGCACCAGCCTGATGGGCGGACGCGGCAGCCTCACCGGGACGTTCTGCGGAGTGCTGATCTTCGGGCTGCTCTCCAACATCCTGCAGCTGCACAACATCAATTCGAACCTTCAGCTGGTGCTGAAGGGGATGATCATCATCGGTACCGTGCTCGTACAGGAGCGCAATGCCGGTGATCTTCTCTTCTATCTGCGACTGCCCGGTGGGCAAGCGCACAAGGAAACGGCCGCGGCAAAGCGGCCGTCGCAAGAGACCGCGTCTCTGAATATTGGAGGAAACAAGAAATGAAACGACGTGAATTGTTGAAGCTCGCCGGGCTGACAGCGGCACTCCTGACCACGACCGCCATGCTTGCCGGCGGTGCCCATGCGCAGGACAAGAAGTGGAAGATCGGCTTCTCGCAGGTGACGACCATCGAACCCTGGCGCGCCCAGTTCAACAAGGACATCCTGGCCGAAGCGGCCAAGCATCCGGAAGTCGAGCTGATCATCACCGACGGCGAGGACAAGACCGAGAAGCAGGTCGCCGATGTCGAAAACCTGATCCGTCAGGAGGTCGATGCGCTCTTGGTGTCACCGAAAGAATCCGCCGGCCTGACGGGTGTCGTGCAGCAGGCGATCGATGCCAAGATCCCGGTCTTCGTGCTCGACCGCAACGTCGAAACCAATGACTACACGCAGTTCGTCGGCGGCGACAACAAGCTGATCGGCCGGGCTGCCGGTGAATATGCCGTGGAGCTGCTTGGCGGCAAGGGCAAGGCCGCCGGCAACGTCGTCGAGATCTGGGGCGGCATGGGCACCCAGCCGGCACACGATCGCCATGACGGCTTCCATGAATTCACCGACAAGGAGCCGGGCATAAAATACCTGCTCGACCAGCAGTCGGGCGACTGGAAGCAGGACCAGGCCTACAACATCATGGCGACCGCGTTGCGCAACAACGAGAAGATCGATCTTGTCTACGGCCACAATGATCCGATGGCCTATGGCGCCTATCTTGCCGCCAAGGACGCCGGACGTGAGAAGGACATCAAGTTCATCGGCATCGACGGCCTGCCCAATGAAGGCGTGCAGCTGGTCGCCAATGGCGAGCTGACGGCGACGTTCACTTATGTGACGCCGGGCGCCGAAGGGCTGCGGCAGGCGATCAAGTTCCTGAACGGGGAGAAGGTGGAAAAGACCATCACCCTGCCGACGCAGAAGATCACCAAGGAAAATGCCGCCCAGATCCTGAAGGACAACGGCCTCTGAGAGGAGGCTTTCCTGCCGGGCGTTGAGCGCCCGGCAGGAACAACAACCAAACGCCGGCAGGCAGCAGATTAAGCCAGCTTGGCCAGCAGCTTCATGAAAATGGCCGCCTCCTTGGCGGAAAGCGGCGCCAGCGTTTCCTGCGTAATCTCGCGGGCAAGCGGAATCAGCCGCTCGATCGCGTCGCGCCCCTCGGCCGTCAGACTGACCAGCAGGCGCCGTTTGTCGACTTCGTGTTTGCTAAGTTCGACAAAGCCACGCGCTTTCAGCCGGTCGATGACGCCCTTCACCGTCGCCGCATCCATGGCGATCAGGCTGCCAAGCTGGTTCTGCGAGGTCTCGCCGACGTCGCGCAATTTGGCCAGAGCGGCAAATTGCGGCGGCGTCAGATCGGCGATGTGTGCGGCGAAGATCGAGACATGGCGCTGATGCGCCTTGCGCAGGATGAAGCCGACCTGCTCCTGCAGGCGATAGTCGTTTTCGTCAGGCTCCTCGGCCTCGACCAGCTTGAGCAGATTGTCCTCAGCGCTCACCGCAGCCCATCCCATGCCTTGATGTCCTTGGCCGCCAGCCCGCCCATGCGGTCGTGCACGCGGGGGCCGCAGGTCATTGCGAGGCAAAACAGGATCTCGTCGGGACGCGGGCCATCGCTGATGCCGATTTCCATGGCGTCGAAATGGCTGCGCACATAGGCGGCGTTGATGTGGCCGAGCGGCACATCGAGCCGCGCGCCGAAGGCGCCGACCTTCTTTGCCGACGGCACGATCGCCTTGGCATCGCCGAGCCGCTCGCGCATGGCATAGCCGCCCGGCACATGCCACAGCGCGCCATGCTCCAGCTCGCCCGCCATGCCGACGATGGCGCCCTTGCCGTAGCCGTCGATCTGTTTGACGTCGCCGCCCAGTGCGGCAATGAGCCTGTCGGAGAGCAGCAGCCCGAGCGGCTTCAGATCCTCCATGGCACTCTGCAGTTCCTCGACGTAACGGCCGGCGAACGGGTTCTTGACCACAGCCATGGCCGCGGCGCGGCGCCGCGGCACCTTCGCCACCGGCCCGCCTTCGTGAAAAATCTCTTCGGTCAGCACGGCGATCTTGCGGATCGGAAACTCAGGCATGAGCAATTTCCCTCTCTAAAGCTTTATTGGCGAGCGCCATCGGACCTGCGATGCGCGCCTGACCGCCGAGGAAAAGCGCCGCGGCGGCAATCAGGCCGCGCCGCCGAAACTCCTCGGCAACGGCAAATCCGCCTTCCAGCGCAATAGCGATTTCAGCGGCGGAAAGCGGCCCCACGCCCTGCGTCACCAAACGGTCGCCGAGATCGCTGTCAGGTGCGAGATCGCGCGCCCGTACGCGCCTAACGGCCGGATGATCGGGCAGGTCGACGGCGTTGGCGATCAAGGTCGCGGCGGCATCGGCTTCAGCACCCGTTCGCGCCAGCACCGTGACGGCGTCGGCGATGCCCAGCGAAAAGGAGCGGCCGCGCCAGCCGCTGGTCGCGACGCCGCGGATCCCGTCTTCGGCGCGGATCGTGAGACGATCCGCCAACCCATGACCTGTCCCGGCAATGGCAAGCGTCATCGACTGGCCGTTGCCCAGATGGATCGCGCTGTCGCCGCCATTGTTGACATAGGCGCGATCGAGCCGGCGGCCGGCAAGCAGCGCGCCAAGCACTTCGTCGGCTACCGAGCCGGCGACGGCCGCCATTGGTGTGATGAATTGTTTCGCTAGCGGAACGACCGCCGCTTCCATGCGGCGCGCCGTCGGGCCAGCGAAAGCCCGTGGCCGCGAGGCGGCCGGGCAGCGCAGTTCGGGCAACTCTTCGACCAGCTCGGGCAGGATCGTCTGGAAGCGCGCCACTGTCTGGCGATAGGCGGCGCGGCATTCGCTTGCCTCGCCGAAGGCCTCGACGATCAGATCGATCGGCCCATGATTGAGGTGAAGCCGCCGGCCGTCCTCGAGCCAATGCGCCTGCGGGCCGTTCATCACCCGGCCCCGTTTACGGCCGCGCGACGCAACTGCGCCAGCGGCGGCCAGGGATTGTCGCCGGGTGCGGCCGTGCCGCGGCGCGGGTTGAGATACTCGCCGCCCTTAGCCAGGATATCATCGACGCTGCGGATTTCGGCTTCGTAGCCGCCGAGCCTGACATAATCGTCGCGGCGCATGGTGAACTCGATCGGCGCCACCAGCGCCGGCGTCGGCACATAGCCGAAGGCGCCTTCCGGCACGCGGGTGACGTCGACCATCAGCGTGATGCCGCCGCCCGGCCAGACATAGACCGGCGCGCCGCCGACCGTCACATAGGTCTTGAGGCCCTGCACCGAGCGGGTCAGATTGACCGGGTTCTCGGTGACGCCGGCGCGCAGCGAGCCGCCGGCGCCGCCGACGAAAAGCACGGTGCTGAGCGCCGGCTCGCAATTGTCCTCGATCAGTTCAACCGACTTCCGCAGCCGCTCCGGGAAGGGTTTCTGCACCGGCTTCAATTCGTCGTCGAGCTCGTAATAGGCGAATTGCTCGCCGGTGGTCGAGACCATCAGCAGCGACATGCCGGGGCGCGCACCCTTTTTGGCGTTCCATTCACCAAGGATCGACAGCGGGTCGGAAATGCTGGTGCCGCCCCAGCCGAGGCCGGGCTCCGATACCTTGAAATAACGGCCCGGTGTAGAACGGCGGCCGATGATCTTGATGCCGGTGTCCTGCCAGCCAAGCACCTTGCCGGCCTGATGCTCGGAGACGACGCCGGTGATGTGGTCGTCGACCACCACCACCTCGTCGACAAGGCCGCGCCATTGGGTGGCGAACATGCCTATGGTGGCCGAACCGCAGCCGACGCGCATGCGCTGCTCGAGTTTGCCGTCGATGACCGGCGGCTTGCCGGCTTCGACGATGACGGTGGCGCCGCCGTCGATGACGAGCTCGACCGGCTTGCGGTTGCACAGGCTGAGCATGGCGTCACAGGTGGCGCGCCCTTCAGCCTTCGAGCCGCCGGTCAAATGATGCACGCCGCCCAGCGACAGCATCTGCGAGCCGTATTCGCCGGTGGTAACATGGCCGATCGCTTCGCCTTGGGCACGGACCGTTGCCGTTTCGGGGCCGATATGACGGTCGGTGTCGATCTTCACCTTGACGCCGCAATAGGAGAAGATGCCCTCGGTGACGACGGTGACCAGATCGACGCCTTCAACCTCCTGGCTGACGATGAAGGGCGCCGGCTTGTAATCGGGATAGGTGGTGCCGGCGCCGATGGCGGTGACGAAGCGGCGGCCGGTGTTGACCAGTTCGCCGTCCCAGCCCTTGCCTTCCTCGGCAAAGGGCACGACCGCGCCGCCTGTCTCGGCCGCGTGGTCGAGGATGGTCAGCGGATCCATCCGTACGATCCTGCCGCCGACATTGCCGTAGCGATCGCAGGCGCCGGTGCGGCCATCGGCGATGTAGCACATGACCGGACAGGCATCGCAGCGGATCTTCTCCGCCACCAGCTTCTCGCCGGGATCGTGTGTCTCGAAGCGTTCGGCAAGCTCGCTCATCGGCGCGCCTCCTTGTCGAGGATGGCGGCGCGGATGCGGGTCGGCGTCGCCGGAATTTTGGCGACCACCACACCGGCGGCATGGCGTATGGCGTTGAGGATCGCCGGCGCCGTCGGGATCAGCACATGCTCGCCCAAACCCTTGGCCCCGAAGGGTCCTTCCGGGTCCGGAACTTCTATCAGGATCGTCTCGATCGGTGGCACGTCGCCGATCGTCGGGATCAGATAATCGTGCAGGTTTTCGGTGCGGCCGGGAATGTATTCTTCCATCAGCGCCATGCCGATGCCCTGGGCGATGCCACCCTCGATCTGGCCCTCTGCCAGCAAAGGGTTGATGGCCTTGCCGACATCGTGCGCGGCGGTGATTTTTATCAGCTTCACCGTGCCGAGCCTGAGGTCGACCTCCAGTTCGGCGATCTGGGCGCCATAGCCATAGACGGCGTAAGGCTTGCCCTGACCTTTTGCATCGAGCGGCTGCGTCGGCGGGTCGTAGCTTTCCTCGGCGCGGAAGACGAAGCCATCGGCGTCTGCCTTCAGCGAGGAAAGATCGATGCGGCGCGTCGCTTCGCCTTCCCCGATGCTCAGACTTGTGCCGTCCAGCGCAATCGCCGCCTTTTCCGAGACATTGGCGAAACGCAAGATCTCCTCGCGCAAGGCGCGGCCGGCCTTTTCGGCGGCCTTGCCGGTGACGAAAGTCTGGCGCGAGGCCGAGGTCTTGCCGGCGTCGGGGGTGATCGCCGTGTCGGCGCCTTTCAGCCGCAGCTTTTCAAGCGGAAGACCCAACGCGTCGGCGCAGATCTGCGCGATGACGGTGTTCGAACCTTGCCCGATATCGACCGCCCCCTGATGCAGGACGACTTGGCCCGATACCGAGATGCCGACCTTGATGGTCGACGGATTGGGCAGCGAGGTGTTGCCGCAGCCGTACCAACAAGAGGCCACGCCGACGCCGCGTCTTTTGATGCTGCTACCGGCATTGAACGCTTCGGCATCATGAAGGGCACGCTGCCAATGTGAGCGGAGGGCCTCCAGGCAGTCGGCGATGCCGACGCCCGACTCGAGCCGCTGCCCGGTAACTGTTTCGGATCCGTTCCGAAGGCAGTTGTTCAGGCGAAAGTCGAGCCGGTCCATGCCGAGCTTGTCGGCCAATTCGTCATAGAGGGTCTCCTGCATGATCGTCGCCTGCGGCACCCCGAAGCCGCGAAAGGCGCCGGCAATCGGGCCATTGGTGTGGATGGCGCGGCCTTCGGCGCGATAGCTCGGCGTCGCATAGGGGCCGGAGGCGTGCACCGGCACGCGGTTGGCGACCGTCGGCCCCCAACTGGCATAGGCGCCGGTGTTGAAATCGCCGGCGAAGACCATGCCGGTGACACGGCCGTTGGCATCGGCGCCGATGCTCGCTCTCATCTGCGCCGGATGGCGCTTGGTGGTCGAGATCATCGATTCGGTGCGGGTATAGGCGAGCGCCGCCGGCCGGCCGGTTTTCATGGCGACGAGGCCGATGAGCGGTTGCAGCGAGACGTCGAGCTTGGAGCCGAAGCCGCCGCCGGTGGCGGTCGGCACGATGCGCACCTTTTCCGGGGCAAGGCCGAGCACTTTTGCCGTGTCGTCACGGTCCATATAGGGCGCCTGCGTGCAAGCGACGACGACCAGCGTGTCGCCGTCCATGAAGGCATAGCCGGCTTCCGGTTCGATATAGGCATGCTCGACATAGGAGGTGTCGATGGCGCCGGAAACGACGAAAGCCGCGTCCGCGAGCGCGGCCTCGGGGTCGCCACGCTCGACAAAGCCGGAGGTGAGCAGGTTCGACGGCCGGTTTTCATGGACCAGTGGCACGCCGCCGGCCTGTGCTTCGCCAGTTTCCAGAAAATGCGGCAATTCGGTCCAACTGACAGGAAAATCGGCAAGGTCGAGATCGAGGATGGCCTCGCGTTCGCCGGCAACCAGTGCCACCGCCTCGCCGCGAAAGCGCGAAAACCCTTCGGCCAGCGCCGGCTGGTCGGCGAAGGGCGCGATGACGCCGAAACAATTCTTTCCCGGGATATCGGCAGCGGTGAAGACGCCGGCAATGCCGGGACGGGATTTCACCCAGCTGCCGAGATCGCCAAAAGTGAAAGCGGCATGATAATGCGGCGAGCGGACGACCAGCACCGACAATGCGTCGACCGGGAATGAATCGCCGCCGAATTTCTCGACGCCGGTGACTTTCGGCACGCCATCGAGGCGGATCGGAGAGGAACCGACGGCATGGCCAGAGGATGGCATGCGCTGATCGAGACCGTCGGCGTGGCGCCAAGCATCCATCACCGCGGCGACGATCTTGCGGTAGCCGGTACAGCGGCAGAGCACGCCGCCCAGCGCATCCTGCGTTTCGGCCTCGGTCGGGTAAGGCGTCCTGTCCAGGAGTGCCGTTGCGGCGACCAGCAGGCCGGGCGTGCAGGCGCCGCATTGTGCTGCGCCATGGCTGAGAAACGAGGCCTGCAGCGCCGACAGCCTGCCATTGCCGAGCCCTTCGACGGTCGTCACCACGGTGCCGGAGGCGGAAGCCGCAGGCATCAGGCAAGCGCAGACCGGCTCGCCGTCGACCAGCACCGTGCAGGCGCCGCAATCGCCGGCATCACAGCCGATCTTGGTGCCGGTCAGCTGCAACTCGTCGCGCAACACCGCGGACAGCCGCCGCACCGGCGGCACGCAAACCCTGACGGCGGCGCCGTTGACCTCGAAGGCGATGTCGGCGCGCTCCATCCCCATCAGGCCGCCGCCCTTTCGCCAGGGATTGCGCCCACAGCACCAAGCACGGCGCGGGCAACGATCTCGCGCGCCGCATCCAGCCGGTATTCGGTGCTGCCGCGCACGTCGCCGATCGGCGACAGCTCGTTCATCGGTGCGGATTGGATCGCAGTGGCCAGCGCGTGGCCGACGGGCCGGCCGCGCAGCGCCGCCTCGACACCCGCGAGGCGCCTGGCGACGACCGAGCAGGACCCGACGGCGACGGCCGCGTTCCTGACGATACCATCTTCGACGGCCAGGCGTGCGGCGGCCATGGCGATGGAGATGACGAGATAACGCCGCGCGCCGAGTTTCACGAAGGCGGAGCCACCGGCGGTCGCGGGTTTGGGAATACGGATTGCCGTCACCATTTCGCCGGGCTGCAGTGCGGTGCGACGGTTGCCGAGGACGAATTCTGCAAGGGGCAGATGCCGGGTCGCCACCGCGGAACGCAGTTCGACTTCGGCGTCGAGCACCAGCAGCGCCGGCACGCCGTCGGCGGCAGGCGAGGCATTGCAGAGATTGCCGGCGATGGAGGCAACGTTCTGGATCTGCACCGAGCCAACTTCCCGCGCCGCCTGCTTCAGCGCGTCGAAGGCCGCGGGCAGAGGATGACGGACGAGATCGGTCCAGGCGGTGCGCGCGCCAATGAGCCAATGGTTCTCGGCTTCGGCAACGCCGCGCAATGCCACCAGGCCATTGATGTCGAGGACATTGTCGCGGAAAGGCTTGCTGCCCTGTGCCGGATAGAAGTCGGTGCCGCCGGCGAGGATGCGCCATTGCCCTTCGCCGAGCAAAGCGAGGGCGTCGTCGACAGTGGTGGGTTTTGCGTAACGGATCACGCTTTGCCTTCCCAGAATGGGCTTCCCGAGAGGGGATCCTGCCGAAAGATTTTCCCGAGCATTCAAGGCAGGAAATTCATTCGTATGCAAATGATATCAAGCCGGCAGGAATTGTCAAAGCCAGAGTTTGCACGACTGTTGGCACCGGTGCGCCCGGAACGCATTTGTTATGCCATGAGAGGTTGACGCAGCCGGCCATCTGGTCAAGTTTCTGCGTCCGGTCGCGTTTTCATTGGAGCCTAAGCTCAAGACCAAGAAAATAAGGAGGCTCCATGGCCGACGAAGCGCTTGTCGTCATCGACCTGCAGAACGATTTCTGCCCGGGTGGCGCCCTGGAAGTGGCCGGTGGCGACGAAATCGTGCCGTTGGTCAATGACCTGATCCGGCGGACCGAGCACGTCCTGCTGACGCAGGACTGGCACCCTGCCGGCCATTCGAGCTTCGCCTCCAGCCATCCCGGCAAGCAACCGTTCGAAACGATCGATGTGCCTTATGGCCACCAGACGCTGTGGCCGGATCACTGCATCCAGGGCAGCCTGGGATCGGATTTCCATTCGGGCTTGGCCTGGAGCAAGGCCGAGCTGGTGATCCGCAAGGGGTTCCGTCCTGCGATCGACAGCTATTCGGCATTCTTCGAGAACGACCGGACGACGCCGACCGGCCTTGCCGGCTATCTCCGGGATCGGAACATCGAGACGCTGACCCTGGTCGGCCTGGCGACGGATTTCTGCGTCGCCTTTTCGGCGCTCGACGCGGTCAAGCTCGGTTTTGCGACGTCCGTGCGTCTCGACGCCTGCCGCGGCATCGATCTCAACGGCTCCATGGAGAGGATGCTGGGCCGGATGCGCGATGCCGGCGTGGCACTGATTTGAACGTCGCCCAGCCGAACCTGACAGACTTTTGAGGGGCTTCATGCGGTTTGCGGCGTTGACGGCAAGTGCTGCACTTATTGCCGCAATCTTTTCTCCGGGAGCGGTTCTCGCGGCCGAAGCGCACGAATTGCCGGGCGCCGCCATGTCGCTGTGGTGGGTACTGCCGTTTGCCGGGCTCTTGCTTTGCATAGCGACCGGCCCGCTGCTGTTCCATCATGTCTGGGAGCACCATTACGGCAAGATCGCCGCCTTCTGGGCAGCGTTGGTGATCGGGCCGCTGGCGCTCGCCTTCGGCATCCCGTCGGCCACGCAGGCGGTGCTGCATGCGCTGCTCACCGAATACATGTCGTTCATCATCCTGCTGTTTGCGCTGTTCACCATTTCGGGCGGCATCTTCGTTGCCGGCAACATACACGGCACGCCGCTGGTCAATGCCGGGCTGTTGCTGGGCGGGGCTGTGCTTGCCTCGATCATTGGCACAACCGGCGCCTCGATGATCCTGATCCGGCCGCTCATCCGCGCCAACGACAACCGGCGCTTCAACGCCCATGTCGTCATCTTCTTCATCTTCCTGGTGTCCAACATCGGCGGGTCGCTGACGCCGCTCGGCGATCCGCCGCTGTTCGTCGGCTTCCTGCGCGGCGTCGATTTCTTCTGGACGACAGTTCACCTGTTGCCCGAGACGCTGTTCGTTGTCGGCGTGCTGCTGGTGGTTTTCCTGGCGATCGACATCATCATGCATCACCGGGAGGAAGGCGCGCCGAAGATCAAGGATCCGACGCCCGACAGCAAGGTGCGCATTCGCGGCCTGACCAACATCCCGCTGCTGGCAGGGGTGATCGCCGCGATCCTGATTTCCGCTGCCTGGAAGCCGGGAGTGAGCTTCTCTTTCCAGGGCGTCAGCCTCGAGCTGCAGAACCTGGTGCGCGACGCCGCCATCCTGATACTGGCCTTCACTTCGCTTGTCGTCTCGCCGAAGGAGTTTCGCGGCGCAAACGCCTTCAGCTGGGGGCCGATTGCCGAGGTGGCGAAGCTGTTCGCCAGCATCTTCATCTGCATCGTGCCGGTCGTCGCCATATTGCGGGCCGGGCTCGACGGCGCGCTGGCGCCGTTGGTGCTGCTGGTCAGTTCGCCGACCGGCGCGCCCGACAACCTTGCCTATTTCTGGCTGACCGGGGCACTGTCGTCCTTCCTCGACAATGCGCCAACCTATCTGGTGTTCTTCGAACTGGCCGGCGGCGATGCGCAGCATCTGATGACCGAGCTCGCCTCGACGCTGGCAGCGATCTCGGCAGGCGCGGTGTTCATGGGCGCCAACACCTATGTCGGCAATGCGCCGAATTTCATGGTCTACGCCATTGCCCGGCATCGCGGCATCAAGATGCCGAGCTTCTTTGGCTATATGGCATGGTCGGGTGCCGTGCTGATCCCGACATTCCTGCTCGCCGGCTTGCTGTTCTTTGCCTGATCATCCGACGCCGACATAGCGACGGACCGCCGAGGGATCGGCACGCAGTTCCTCGACATCGACCGTCTCGCGGTTGCGGCCGTTTTCGATGAAGCAAACGCGGTCTGCCACCGACAGCACGGCATCGACGCGCTGCTCGACAAGAATTGTCGATACGCCGAGCGCTCGCAGCTTCGACACGGTCTCGCGGATCCTGGCGATCATCGACGGCATCAGCCCTTCGGTCGGCTCGTCGAGCAGGAGCACCTGCGGTTCCAGACACAGGGCGCGGGCCATGGCCAGCATCTGCTGCTCGCCGCCGGACAGCGTGCCGGAACGCTGCCTGAGGCGCTGGCGCAGCAGCGGGAAAAGATCGAGCACGTTTTCGCGGGTCGCCCTGCCCTTGTCGCGCGCCATCAGGCCGATCTCGATGTTTTCAGCCACCGTCATCTCGGCGAACAGCCGCCGGCCCTGCGGCACGTAGGCGACGCCGGCCTTGGGCACCTCGTGCGCCGGCAGGCCGGTCAATTCCCGCCCTTCGAGCCGTATCGAGCCGGCGCTTGCCGGCACCAGGCCCATGATCGCCTTCAGCGTCGTCGTCTTGCCGGCGCCGTTGCGGCCGAACAGGCAGAGCACCTCGCCCTCGTTCAACACGAGATCGAGGCCATAGAGCACCTGGACCTCGCCATAGAAGCAATCAAGCCCGGAGATCGTCAGTGCCTTGGACTGGGCCTCAGCCATGGGTGGTCCCCAGATAGGCGTCCTGCACCGCGGCATTGGCGCGGATCTGCTCGGGGGTGCCTTCAGCTAAAATCCTGCCGGCGTTGAAGACGGTGATGCGGTCGGCGAGCTGCATGACCACCGGCATGTTGTGCTCGATCAAAAGCACGGTGGCGCTATCGGCGATCTCGCGCACCAGCTCGATGAAATTGTCGATCTCGCTGTCGGCCAGCCCTTGCGTCGGTTCGTCGAGGATCAGCAGCCGCGGCTTCAGTGCCAGCCCCATCGCCACTTCCAGCAACCGCTGGTGACCGTAGGACAATTGCCCGGCCGGTATTTGCGCCCGATCGGCAAGGCCGGTGCGCTCGAGCGCCGCCATGACGCCGATGTGAACAGCACCCTTCGAGCGGCCGTCGGTCAGTGTGCGCTGCACCGGCAGGGCAACATTGTCGTAGGCGCTGAGATTGGCAAAGACGCTGGTGATCTGGAAGGTGTAGGCGATGCCAAGGCGAACTCTGGCGTAGGCCGGCAGATTGGTGATGTCGGCGCCGTCGAAGACGATCGTGCCCGACGAGGGCTGGATGCGGCCGCTGACCAGGCTGACGAAGGTGGTCTTGCCGGCACCGTTGGGGCCGATGACGGCGCGGATTTCGCCCGGCATCAGCGCGAAGTCGACGCCGTCGACGGCGCGCAAGCCGCCGAAACTGCGGGACAGGCCTTTGGTCGTCAAAAGCGGCATCATGGCAACCACCCGAGCCAGCGCTGGCGGATGCTGCCGAGAATGCCCCTAGGGAAGAACAGCACCAGCAGGATCAGCGCAATGCCGACGATCAGCAGATAGGCCGAGGTGTAGCCGCTGGCGACGTCGATGACGTAATACATGAACAGCGTGCCGATCAGCGGCCCGAGCGTGGTGGCGGCGCCGCCCAGCAGCACCCAGAGTAGCGGCAGGATGGAATATTGCACTGAGGCGAAGCTCGAGCCGACATAGCCAAACAGCAGCGCATAGGCCGCGCCGGAAGCCGCGCAGATAGTGCCTGAGATGACGACGGCGACGAGCTTGTTGGAGAACGTATCGTAGCCAAGCATCTTGGTCCGCTCCTCGTTCTCGCGGATGGCGACCAGCACGCGGCCGTAGCCGGAGCGGATTGTGGCCAAGCTAATAAGCAGCACGATCGAGAACAGCGCCAGCGCGCTCATATAGCGCACGGTCGGGTTGGTGAGGTCGAGCGACGTGCCGCGAAGGACAAGGACACGCATCGGCTGCGGTACGACCATGCCCTGGTCGCCGCCGGTCCAGGCGGCGAGATAGAGGATGACGAGATAGAATACCTGAGCGAACATCATGGTGACGATCATGAAGGCGACGCCGGAGGTGCGCAGCGCCAGCAGCCCGATCACCAGCGCAAGCAGCGCGCCGCAGGCAAGCCCGGCTGCGAAGGCGGCCGGCACGCTCCAGCCGAGATGGATGACGGCAAGGCCGGCGCCATAGAGCCCGGCCGAAAAGAACATGGCATGGCCGAGGCTGAGCAGCCCGGCATAGCCGAACAGCAGATTGTAGCCCATGGCGAAGACCGCCAGCACCATGATGCGGGCGAGCAGGCCGTGATGGTATTCCGGCAGGACGAAGCTAAGGGTGAAAAGCAGGGCGATGACGCCGAGATGCAGCGCATATGGCTTTGCCGGCGAAGCATCCTTCATCGCGATGTCGTCCCGAACAGGCCCTGCGGCCGGAACACCAGCACCATGGCGACGAGCAAGGTGGCGATGATCTTGGCCAGCGTCGGCGAGAAGAACACCGAGATAATGCCGTCGGAAAGGCCGATCAGCACCGCGGCGACCACCGTGCCGCGCAACGAACCAAGGCCGCCGATGATGACGACGATGAACGAGAGCAGCAGCGGATCCTGCCCCATCAGATAATGCGCCTGGCTGATCGGCACGATCAGCACCGCGGCCACAGAAGCCAGCATGGCGCCGAGCGCGAAGACGCCGGCATAGACTGTGGTCACCGGAATGCCGAAGGCCTGCGCCGTCTCGCTGTCATATTGCGTGGCGCGCATGATGAGGCCGATTTTCGTGCGCGTCAGCACCAGCCAGGTCGCGACCAGCAGCAGCGCCGACGCGGCGATGATCGACAGCTTGTAGCCGGAATAGCCGAACCACGGCAGGAGGATGCGGTAGCTGAACGGCGGCTCCACCGGCCGCGCCTCCGGGCCGTAGAAGGTCAGCGCCAGTTGCTGGATGATGTAGAGCATGCCGATGGTGGCGACGATGGTGGCTTCCGGATTGTAGTTGAGCCGGCGCAGGACCAGCCGTTCGGCGAGCAATGCGATCAGGCCGACGATCAGCGGCGCCAGCACCAGGGCGGCCAGGAAGCCGAGCGCCGGATGGCCGGATATCGCCGTAGAGATCGCCCAGGCAAGCACCGCGCCCAGCATGAAGAACTCGCCATGCGCGACATTGACGATGCGCATGACGCCGAACACCAGCGACAGGCCAAGCGCCGTCAGCGCCAGGACGGCGGAGGTGACGAGGCCTTCGAGGGCGGCGAGGAGCAGGTGAGGTCCGAAGTGCATCGGCTAAGCACCGGCGGATGCGCGAAGCACCCCCCTCTGGTCAGAGGGGGGTGTCTTGGCGCTCACGCTTGCTGCAGCAGCCAAGCTCACAGCGCCTGCGTGGTGTAATCCCCTTCCGGCTCGTAGAGGCCGTCCTCGATCTTGGTCTTGTGGACGACATTCAGCCGGCCGCCTTCAACTTTGGAGATGTTCTGGATACCAAAACACTGGTGGATCTTGCCGTTGAAGGTTTTCGGTCCCTGCGGATGCTCAGGCCCCTCGGCGAACTCGGTCAACGCCTCGGTCGCCTCGACCAGCTTGGCGCGGTCTTCCGGGCCCTTGTAGCCGGCGTCTTCCATCGCCTTCTTGACGACGTAGAGCGTTTCCCAGCAGCCGAACATATGTGCGGCGGTGGAGACGTCCTTGGGATCGCCGACGGCGGCACCATTGTCGTCGATGCCGACGGCGGCGCGGTAGGCTTTCTGCGCAGGGGAGTCATCGGGCTGCGCATAACGCGGCGAACCTTCCCAGAAATGGCTGCCGTCGAGGAATTCGAGGCCGGGGCTGTTGATGTCGGTGGCTTCGAGCGAATCGATGAACCCGAACAGCTGCGGCCGATTGGAGCCGTAGAACTCGCCGAGCTCCTTGACGAAGGTGAGCACCGCCGGGCCGACCATGACGTGGTAGATCACCTCGGTCTCTGCGGGGATCTGCGGGAAATATTTGGTGAAGGAGGATTCCGTCGGCGGGATGGCGATCTGGGCGATAACCTCGGCGCCTTGCGCCTTCAGCGCCGGCGGCAGGTAGTCGCGATGGTCGTAGCCGAAAGCGAAATCCGGGAAGATCTGCGTCACCTTCTTGCCGGCATTGGCGGCAATCCACGGCGCCATCGACTGTATCTGGCTCTTCACATCGGTGATGCCGGGCTGGAAGACGTAGCGGTTCAACTTGGTCGAGGCGACGTGGTGGCCTTCGCTGACGACGAAATAGGGCATCTTGGCCTCTCCGGCGGCCGGCGCCGAGCCGATGACGACATGCGAAAACAGCGTGCCGTAGACGATGTCGGTCTTGTGCTGGGAGGCGAACTTGCCGACGACTTCGGCGCCCCGGCCGGGATCGGTGCCGTCATCCTCGATGATCACCTCGACCGGCCGGCCGTTGATGCCGCCGGCATCGTTGATCGCCTTGACGGCAGCCGCCGTGGTCTTCTCGTACCAGCGGCCATAGGCGGCGCCGATGCCGGTGCGGTGCGACTGGAAGCCGATCTTGATCGGCGCCGAGCTCTGCGCCTGGCTGTAACGCACGAAACCCGGCGCGACGGCAAGACCGGCGCCGGCGGCAAGGCCCTTCAGCGCCGTGCGGCGGGTGAGAGCGGATCTGGAGAGATCGAAAAACCCATTCTTGTCAGTCACGGCAGTTCCCCTTGTTTTTGAGCTTTGACCAATGGCTGTAGCGAGGCGGGCCGCTCTTGCTAAGAGGGCCGAAAATTGCATGTGTACAAACTAAATCACCAAAGCTCTGACGTGGCAAGCGAGCTTTCCCCGAGGTTCGATTGACGGCCGTCGCGCACCTCGTTCATCCGGCGCTCGGCGTGGCAAGCAGCCACAAGCCGAGGACGGTGTAGGCGATCATCAGCACGGTGAGCGGGAATTGGCTGAGCGCGGCGCGAGCCGGAATGGGGTGCAGCCGCCAGGCCAAGCCATGGGCGACAAGCACAGCAAGCATGTGGCCGGCAATGATGACGCCGGCCTGGAGGTTCCACAGCCACCAAGCCGAGCCGGCGCCAGCGACGACGCCGGCTTCGATTGGCATGTCGGCGGTACCGAACAGGTTCCAGCCCAGCGCAAGCGGGTCGGAGAGAGCGGCAATCGCATATTGGCCGTCGACCAGCAGCGCCGTCAGATAGTGCGCGAAGTGGTAGGCGAGCGCGATCGGCACAATCGACCAGACCAAAAGCCCGGCGGCGTGACCGAGCGAATGCTTGCTGCCGGCAAGGTGCTGGCCAAGAAAGACGGCGAGCGCGAACACGGCCGCAAGCACGGCAAAGCTCAGCACAAGGCCGAAACTGCCGATGCGGATCAAAGCGGTGCGTCCAGGAAATTCCAGCGGATTGATGCCGAACCAGCCTAGCCAGAAGAAGGTTTTCGACAGGCCGTCGAAGGACACCGACGAGAGCGCAAGCAGCAGGAAAGCGACGCCGCTGAGTGGTAGCGGCGCGGCACCAAGCAGCTTGGCGCCCGGCCAGCAGAGTTTGAGCCGGCCGTCCTCGTTGCGTTCGACGATGGCGAAGCGCGCCACCATGGAAAAGAATACGGTCAGGAACTCACCGCTGCGGCTCCAGTCGCGGTAGCCGAAGACCTGCATGGCGGCAAAGCTCAGCAGCCAGTAGAGGCCGGCGGCCCAGGCCAGCCGCGCCGGATCGTCGGGCGCCGGGTCGATCAGCTCGAACCAGGCGAAGGCGAAGAACAGCACGAAAGCCGGCCAATAGCCGAGCCACTGGGGGAGCAGCTGCGGCTGCGTTCTGCCGGATTGGCCCGAGACGATGCGGCACGGCCCGTACCACGGGTTGGCCCACGACCAGAGATCGCCGGCGAGCCCCTGCAGCAGAGCCAGGCCAACCCAAAGCAGCGTCCAGATCGTCAGCGGCAGCGGGTTGGAAAGTGGGTCGCGGCTGCCGAACAGGCCGGCCGCGACAAGAATTGCAAAGCCGGCAAAGGCTACCAGGCTGACGGCAGTCCGCGCGCCGTCGCCGAAGGCGAAAAGCGGTAGGCGTTTGCGCCAGAAGCGGTCGAGGGAGTCCGGCGGGAGTAGAGCCAGGATCAGGAAGCTGGCGGCAACGGCGAGCGCGCCGCCGGCGACGTAGTAGCCGGTGGGAAGGAGCAGGACGTGGCCGCGGTCGGAGGCATGAGCGAAGGCGGGCGTGGGCGACAGGAGAGCCAAGGAAGCGACGAGGCCAGGAATGGCTGACGAACAACAGCGCTCTACGGCGCCCCCCTCTGTCCTGCCGGACATCTCCCCCACTTGGGGGGAGATCGGCTGGCTGTGGGGTCGGCGCTTTTCTTGCAAAATGCAAGATTGGCGAAAGCGGGGGTGATGGCCAATCTCCCCCCTCGTGGGGGAGATGTCCGGTAGGACAGAGGGGGGCGCGAAGGAACTCATACTACGCAAGAGTTCCCCACACCCTCACACCTTCACCAACTGCTCCACGCGATCCTTCTGGCCGAAGATGCGCAAATAGCGCTCGATCTCTTTCTCGTCGCCTGTCGACTTGGCCGGATTGTCGGAAAGCTTGACCGCCGGCCTGCCGTTGGCTTCGGTGACCTTGCAGACCAGCGAGATGGCGTCGAGCCGGTTGGTCTCCGTCGGTGCACAGCCTTCGAAGTCGTTGGTCAGGTTGGTGCCCCAGCCGAAGGACATGCGCACCTTGCCGCGGAAGTGGCGGTAGGTCTCCTCGATTGTCTCGACCTCAAGCCCGTCGGAGAAGATGAGCAGCTTCTGCTTGGGGTCCTTGCCCTTTTCGCGCCACCAGGAAATGATCTTCTCGCCGCCCTCGATCGGCGGCGCGCTGTCGGGGCGGAACCCGGTCCAGTCGGCGACCCAGTCCGGCGCATCGCGCAGGAACGCCGCGGTGCCGAAGGTATCCGGCAGCACGATCAGCAAATTGCCGCCGTAGTAGCGCTGCCAGTCCTGCAGCACCTTATAGGGCGACTGTTTCAATTCCTTTTCCGAATTGGTGAGCGCGGCGAACACCATCGGCAGTTCATGCGCGTTGGTGCCGAGCGCTTCGAGGTCGTTGTCCATGGCGAGCAGCACGTTCGAGGTGCCGGTGAAGGCCTCGCCGATGCCTTCCTTCAACGCTTCGACGCACCAGCGCTGCCACAGGAAAGAATGACGGCGGCGGGTGCCGAAATCCGAGATGCGGATGCCGGGCAGCGCCTTCAGCCGCTCGGTCTTGGCCCACATCTTGGCCTTGGCGCGGGCATAGAGCACGTCGAGCGCGAACGGGCCGAACGCCCGCATGGCCGCGCGAGATCGAAGTTCATTGATAATTGCCAGCGCCGGGATCTCCCACAGCGTCGTGTACATCCACGGACCGCTGAAGGCGAGTTCGTATTGGCCGTCGCGCTTGGAAAGCTCGTATTCGGGCAGCCGGAAATTTTCCAGCCAGGCGAGGAATTCCGGTTCGAAGATCTGCTTGCGGCCATAAAAGGTGTTGCCGCCGAGCCAGATCATCTCTTTCTTCGAGAAGCGCAGCGTACGGGCATGGTCGAGTTGCTCGCGCAGCTCCGTCTCGTCGATCTCCTCGGCAAGGCGGACCGAGGTGGTGCGGTTGATCAGCGAGAAGGTGGTGTCGACCTTGGGATACATGCCCCAGATCATCTGCAGCATCAGAAGCTTGTAGAAATCGGTGTCGAGCAAGCTGCGGACGATCGGGTCGAGCTTCCAGGTGTGGTTGTAGACGCGCCGCGCTATATCGGTCTTTGCCATCGCTCAATGCCGCCTTCGCTGCTCGCTCTACCTTTTTGTCTAGCGCAATTCCGGACGGAAAACCGCTGCGCACTTTTCCTGGAATTGCTCCAAATGGCTCTTAGCATCGAATTTTTGAAAGCGCCTCCCGCTTTGCGGGCTGGCCCGACAAAAAGAAGCCGCTGCGGCAAGCGGCGCCCGTGGCAGTGTCGATCTCAGGATGCGGTCTTGGCGCCGACCACCTTGAGCGCTGGACGCTTGCGGCGAGTGCCGATGCGGCCCGCCACCGGCGCATCGGCGCGGCGGTCGGCCTGCTCTTTCTCGGCAAACAGCCAGTCGATGAACAATTGCACGATCGGCGCCGACCGCATCTCGTTGCGGCAGACGACATAGAAATCGTCGACCGCCGGCACGGAAAGGCTGAACGGCGCGACAAGCAGGCCCCTGGCAAGCAGTCCGCTCGCGGTCACCGTATCGCCGAGCGCCACGCCATGGCCGTGAACCGCCGCCTCGGTCGCCATGCGCGCGTCGCCAAGATGGTGGCGGCGGCCGCGCTCGAGGTCCAGCGCGTCGGCGGCGGCCAGCCAGGTGTGCCATTCGCGGCCGTCATCGCCGTGCAGGAAGACATGATCGGCAAGGTCGCGGACGGTGCGGATCGGGCGGTTGTTGATCAGCGTCGGGCTGACCACCGGGAAAAGTTCGAGACCCGACCATTTGCGCATCCAGCAATCGGTCCAGCTGCCGTCACCATAGTGCACGCAGACATCGATATGCGGGGCGCGGACGTCCTTGGCATCATTGGATGGGATCAGCGTCAGCCGGATATCCGGATATTGCGAAGTGAAGCTGCCCAGCCGCGGGATCATCCACAGCAACAGCAGCGCCGGCACGCAGGATACCGACAGCGCGCCGGTGCTGGCCGGCCGTGTCATGCGCTGGGTGGCGGCGGCAATGCCGTCGAAGGCGGTCGACACCGCCGGCAGCAATTCGGCGCCGTGCGGCGTCAGCTTCACCCGCTGGCCGGCACGCTCGAACAGCTTGACGCCCAATGATTGCTCGAGCGCCTTGATCTGATGACTGATGGCGCCATGGGTGACGTTGAGCTCAGCCGCCGCCTTGGTCAGCGAGGCGTGGCGCGCCGTCGCCTCGAAGGCGCGCAGCGGGTTGAGCGGTGGCAAACGCTTGGCCATTTGGAACCTGAGCTCTGTGAGATTTTCTCACAACAAACACCTTAACAATATCAATTGATTTTTCAATGCAGCTACAGGACACTTTGCCTAGGCATTGCATCAAGACGTGAAAGCTGCAGGCAGCCGACGGCTGCGGCTATCGAGGCCGCCGTCCGCGCGCTTCACCAGCCATGGAGGACCGACATGGGTTACGACCGCGGCAAGCTCGAAGCGTTGCGCCGCAAATACGGCGAGAGCCATGGCGGCGAAATGTTCGACCCGAAATTCCAGCGTGTCGCCGACAAGATCTTCTCCAAGAGCGGCACGCGGCTGGCGCCCTATTCCGGCATCCCGACCTTCCTCGCGGCGCCCTATCGTGAAATCGCCGCCGACAATCCGGATTTCGGCGATCTTCAGGTGGCGATGATCGGTGTGCCGATGGATCTGGGCGTCACCAACCGGCCGGGCGCCCGTTTCGGGCCAAGGGCGCTGCGCGCCATCGAGCGCATCGGCCCCTACAATCATGTGCTGGAATGCGCGCCGACGCATGAGCTGAAGGTCGCCGACATCGGCGACGTGCCATTCCAGAGCCGCTACCGGCTGGAGACCAGCCATGACGACATCGAACGCCGCACCAACCAGATCGTCGACGCCGGCGTGCTGCCCTTATCTGTCGGCGGCGATCATTCGATCAGCCACCCGATCCTGAAGGCTGTCGGCAAAAAGGCGCCGGTGGGCATGATCCATATCGACGCGCACTGCGATACCAGCGGCCTGTTCGACATGACCAAGTTCCACCATGGCGGGCCGTTCCGCAACGCGGTGCTGGACGGCGTGCTCGACCCGAGCCGCACCATCCAGATCGGCATTCGCGGCTCGGCCGAATATCTGTGGGAGTTCACCTATGAGTCCGGCATGACCGTCGTGCATGCCGAAGAGGTGACCGGCCTCGCCATTCCCGCCATTATCGAGAAGGCGCGCAGGATAGTTGGCGACGGCCCGACCTATGTCTCCTTCGACATAGACAGCGTCGATCCGGCCTTCGCGCCGGGCACCGGCACACCGGAAGTCGGCGGGCTGACGACGCGCGAAGTGCTCGAGCTGCTGCGCGGCCTGAAGGGCCTCAACATCGTCGGCGGCGACGTCGTCGAGGTGGCACCACAGTACGACGCGACCACCAACACGGCGCACGCCGGCGCGCAGGTGCTGTTCGAGATCCTCAGCCTGATGGTCTTCAGCCCGGCAATCACCGGCAAGGCGGGCTGACACGCTCGACCATGATCCCGAAAAGTGGGAACCGGTTTTCGGAGACGATCATGGTTCACTAGAGAATCCAAAGGCGACCGCCGCGCTGGAGCCGGCGGTTGCACTCAAACAAACAAGCTTCCAGCAGGGGAATAAAAATGACACTTCACATGAAACTCAAATCATCTATCGCCGCCGTGCTGATGCTCGGCGCGACCGGCCTTGGTTTCACCACCCAGGCCGCCAATGCCGACGCGATCGACGACATCGCCAAGGCCGGCGCGATCAATGTCGGCATCTTTTCCGACTTCCCGCCTTTCTCCTCGGCCAGCGCCGATATGAGCATCAAGGGCTACGACATCGACGTGGCGCAATCCATCGCCGACCAGCTCAAGGTCAAGCTCAATCTGGTCAGCGTGACCGGCCAGAACCGCATTCCGTATCTTACCGACAAGCGTGTCGACTTGCTGATGAGCGTCGGCTACTCCAAGGAGCGTGAGCAGGTGATCGATTTCGCCGCCGCCTACGCGCCCTATTACATCGCAGTCATCGGCCCCGCAGCACTTGCGGTCAAAGGCAAGGAAGACCTCGCCGACAAGTCGATCGCTGTCAATCGCGGCACGCTGGAGGACACCTCGTTGACCGAGGCGGCACCCGCCTCGGCCGACATCCGCCGTTTCGACAACTACAATTCCGTCATCCAGGCCTTCATTTCGGGCCAGACCCAGCTGATGGTGGTCGGCAACGATGTCGGCGCCCAGGTGCTCGCCCGTCAGGAGGCGCTGAAGCCGGAGCAAAAATTCCAGCTTCTCACCTCGCCCTCGCATATTGGCCTCAACAAGAAGGAAGACCGCCTCAAGCAAGCGGTCAATGATGCGGTTGCCAAGATGCTGGCCGACGGCAAACTGGACGAAAGCTCGAAGGCCTGGCTGAAGACACCGCTCGATCCCGCCAATCTCAAGGATTGACGGCCGGTGACCTATAGCCTCGACTTCGGCTGGCTTGCCGGGGCGACAGGGGCGATCGCGCGCGGCGCGGCCACGACGATCCTGTTGATCGCCGTGACCACGCTGGCGGGAACGTTGCTCAGCATCCTCGGCGCGGCAGGGCGGCGGAACGGTCCGCTCCTGCTCAAGCGGGCGATCGGCGTCTATGTCGAGGTGATCCGCAACACGCCTTTCCTGGTGCAGCTGTTCTTCATCTTCTTCGGGCTGCCCAGCATCGGCGTCAGGCTCGATCCGGTGCTGGCAGCCATGTTGGCGATGACGCTCAACATGGCGGCCTACACGATCGAGATCGTCGGCGCCGGGCTCGACGCGGTGCCGCCCGGGCAGACGGAAGCGGCACTGGCGCTTGGTCTCAGGCCGCGCCAGGTCTTCATCAAGATCGTGCTGCCGCAAGCGCTCAAGGTGATCTATCCGGCGCTGACCAGCCAGATCGTGATCATGATGCTGGAATCCGCAGTGGTGTCGCAGATCGCGGTGCGCGAGCTGACCTATGAAGCCGACATGCTGCAGGCACGCACGTTCCGGGCTTTCGAGACCTATTTCGTGGTGACGATGGTCTATCTCATCCTGTCGATTGGGCTGCGCCGGCTGCTGGTCGGCGGCGGGCGCCGGCTTCTTGGAGCCGGCGTGTCATGATCGAATTCACCTTCTGGGACATTCTGCGCAACCTGCTGCTGGCGGCGCGCTGGACGGTGCTCTTGTCGTTGGCCGCCTTTGTCGGCGGCGCCGTGGTCGGCATGATCGTGCTGTTCTTCCGGATCGCCAAGAATAAATGGGCGCGGCGGCTTGCCTCCGGCTACATCGCGCTTTTCCAGGGCACGCCGCTGCTGATGCAGCTGTTCCTGATGTTCTTCGGCTTGCCGATGCTGGGCCTGCGCATCGAGCCGTGGACCGCGGCGGTGCTTGGCCTGACCTTCTTCGCCAGCGCCTATCTGGCCGAGATCTGGCGCAGCGGCGTCGATGCACTGCCGCGCGGCCAATGGGACGCCGGCGCCAGCCTCGGCCTGCACTATCTGCAGGAACTGAGGCTGATCATCCTGCCGCAGGCGTTTTCGATCACGCGAGCGCCGACCGTCGGCTTCCTGGTGCAGCTGATCAAGTCGACCGCGCTGACCTCGATCATCGGTTTCGAGGAGCTGGTGAGGACATCCAACGCGATCAACAATGCAACCTTTGAACCGTTCAAAGTCTATGGGCTGGTAGCGCTGATCTTCTTCGTCATGTGCTTTCCGCTGACGCAATACGCACGTTCGCTCGAGCAGCGGGCGGCGGCCCGCTGAGCCGGGCGCATTTTGTTTGGGTCATTTGACGACGTTAGACTTCGTCAGCTTTGACCCCGAGCAGACTCTCAAAGGTGAAGGCGCGCATGACTGCTTTGCGCAGCAAGTCTGCCGAAGGGGACCGCATTTGGGATTCCTGAGAGCAGACGTCGTCTGCAGCTTCACTGGAGGTCAAGCAGGCGACTATTGTCAATAATGCGGGGAGAGCGCAGGATTGTCCAAAGGGCCTTCGTTTGCGACAGGCATTTGCGCGATGAGTCAATTTGGTAGCGAACCGATTCGTGATCCTGCGGACCTCGGCTTCGACAAGGCGCGGCTGGCGCGACTGAAGCGGTGGATGCAGCGATATGCCGACACCGGGCGCTGGCCGGGCGGTGCGGTGCTCATCGCGCGCCATGGAGAACTCGCCTTTTTCGACTGCGCCGGGCACTCAGACGTCGAAGCCAAGCGGCCTTGGCAGCGCGACCTCATCGCCCGCATCTACTCGATGACCAAGCCTGTCACCGCCGTCGCGCTGATGATGCTGTACGAGGAGGCGCGCCTGCATCTCGACGATCCGGTCGAAGCTTACCTGCCGGAATTCAAAAATAGGCAAGTTCTGATACCGGGCGCAACGTCGCTCGACCAAACGGTGCCCGTCAAAACGAAGATGACGATCCACCATCTGCTGACTCACACATCCGGCCTAAGCCTTTTCACGAACCCTCGACTGCTCGGTGAAGCTTATGCCAAGGAAAAACTCGGCCTCGCCCTTGCTTACGGTGGGCTCGACAAGATGGTGCGCAGGATAGCCGAGCTGCCATTGGAATGGGAGCCGGGCACGAAATGGCAATACAGCACCGGGTCCGATGTCATCGGCCGCATCGTGGAAGTCGTTTCTGGAGTGACGCTCGACAAGTACTTCGCGACGCGGATCTTCGAGCCCCTCGGCATGACCGACACCGGCTTCTCTGTACCGGAGGCTGAGATCGGCCGTTTTCCCCCGCTCTATGAGGCTACAGCTGGCGGCATGGCATTGCACGAAGCGCCGCAGGTTTCGGCGTGGCGGCAAGGCAAGGTTGATACGTTCTGCGGTGGAGGCGGGCTCGTCGGAACCATCGACGACTATTGGCGGTTCACCGAAATGCTGCGGGCTGGAGGTGAACTCAACGGCGAACGCATCCTCAGTCCCCGCACTTTGAGATTGGCGGCGTGCAATCACCTACCGGGAGATCTTGCCTCGATGGCAACCGAAGTTTGGGCCGAAACCCAGTTTGACGGCGTCGGGTTCGGTCTGTTGGGCTCGGTCGTCCTCGATCCGGCCAAGGCACAAATTTCGGCGCAAGTGGGCGACTATGGCTGGGGCGGGGCGGCAGGCACCTTCTTCTGGGTGAGTCCGGTCGACGACCTGGTTGTCATTCTCTTCACGCAACTGCTGCCTTCGAGTGCCATTCCGGTGCGCAAAGAGCTGCGCGCACTCGTCCATGGCGCATTGACGGGGACCTAAGACACGTCAACAGAAACTGCGCGGAGCAACTTTGCGCTTGGCAGGCTTGGGCCGTGGTCGAGACGATGCCCGCGCAACCTGAATGTCCGCTCTTGAGGAACCGCAGCCTGAAGCTGCCTGTCCCCTTGCGGCCCATATTGAGACGTTCGTTGCCTCGGTGCCAAGCGTCCGCTCATGGGCCCTTATCGGACGTTTCGTGCGCCGATCTGGAGGCGTCGGTTAATCAGCCACAATGTCAGGAGATGATGACCACCGGACAACCGGCGCCCATCCGAATTCAACGCCCAAACACCAGAGGCGGCGCTATACGGTCGCGCCGCAGCCAGCGCCCCAGCAAGAGCGCCGCCACCACCGCCAGTCCCGACGACAGGCCGATCCAGATGCCGACGCCATTGAAGCCGAAACGGAAGGCCAGCAGTACGCCGAGCGGCAGGCCGATGCCCCAATAGCCGATCGCGGCATAGATCATCGGCACCTTGGTGTCGTGCAGGCCACGCAGCATGCCGCTGGCGACCGCCTGCGCACCGTCAAAAACCTGGAACAGCGCGGCAAAGGCGAGGAACGACACGGCAAGCGCCACCACCTCGGCATTCGCCGGATTGCCCAGGTCGATGAAGGCGCCGATCAGGAGATGCGGCCACAGGATCATCACCAGCCCCATCAGCGCCATGAAGGAGACACCGACGACATAGGCGGTCCAGCCAGCCCGGCTGACACCTTCCGGATTGCCGGAGCCGTGGGCAAGTCCGACGCGCACCGTCACGGCCTGGTTGAGGCCGAGCGGCACCATGAAGGTGATCGAGGCGATCTGGATGGCGATCGCATGGGCGGCAAGCGAAGCCGCATCGATCAGGCCCATGAGAAAGGCCGCCGCGTTGAAGATCGTCACCTCGAAGGCCAGCAGGCCGGCGATCGGCAGGCCGAGCCGCAGCAGGCCCTTGAAGCGCGGCCAGTCAGCGCGCCAGAAGCGTCCGAACAGACGATAGCGCCGGAATTTCTTCTCAAGCATCACCACCGCCGCCATGCCGGCGAACATAAGTGTGCTGGACAGAGTCGTGGCAAGGCCGGAGCCGGCGATGCCCATCGATTGGATGCCGAGATTGCCGAACATGAACAGCCAGTTGAAAAAGGCGTTGCAGGCGACGGCAACGAAAACGATGATCAGTGCCCAGCCCGGCCGCTCCAGCGCCGAAATAAACGAGCGCAGGACGATGTAGCCGAAAAAGGGCAGCACCGCCCATTCGAGCCAGCGCAGATAGATGCCGGCCTGGTGCGCCAGCGCCGGCTCCTGGCCCATGGCCAGCAACACGCTCTCGCCGTGCCAGAGAAGGACCCAGATCGGAAGGCAGATGAGGATCGCCAGCCACAGGCCCTGGCGCACGGTGCGGCGCAGGTCGCGCACCGAGTGGCGGCGACGGCCGAGCTCGGTAGCCATCATCGGCGAGGTCGCCAGCATCAGGCCGAGCCCGAAGATGAGCGGCATGAAGTAGAGGTTGGCACCAAGCGCACCGCTGGCCAGCGTGTCCGGCCCCAGCCGCCCCATCATCATGACGTCGGTAGCGGTCATCGCGGTCTGGCCGAGATTGGTCAGCACCATCGGCCAGGCAAGCGCCAGCATCGCCCTGATTTCCCGACGCCAAAGGTTTTCCGGCGCGCGAGCGTCGGCTTCGATCGCAGACATTTTTTCCGCCTATCCGATTGCGGCACGTCGGCAAGAGCCGGAAGCCGCGTCTCAGCGCGGAAACGGCCATGATCGGCCGGATTCCGCATTACGGCGGGTTTGTCTATCAAATGGGCACCGGTGGCAAGAGGCTGACCTGCGGAAGGGTTAAGCCAGTCTGCTCAACGCAGGCTATTGGAGAGGCTATGGAAGCCGCTATGGTCACGGCGGATTCCTTTGAAAGGCAGCCTGATGAGCGCGTTTCCCGAAATCTATCTGGTTCGGCATGGCGAGACGGAATGGAGTGCGTCCGGAAAACATACCGGCCGGACCGACATACCGCTGACGCCGGCCGGCGAGGACGCGGCGAGGCGGGTCACTGAGCGTCTAAAGGGCCTGTCCTTCTCGGCGGTGTGGTCGAGCCCGTCGCAGCGCGCCTTCAACACCTGTGCGCTGGCCGGCTTCGGCTCGTCAGGCGTGAAGAAGGACGATCTGGCGGAGTGGGATTATGGTGCCTATGAGGGATTGACCACCAAGCAAATCCTCGCCGAGCGTCCCGGCTGGCGGCTTTTTCGCGACGGCTGCCCGCGTGGCGAGTCCGCCGTGGATGTCGGCTCTAGGGCGGACCGGATCGTCAGCCAGTTGCGCGAGGCCGGCAGCAACGTCCTAATCTTCTCAAGCTCGCATTTCCTGCGGGTGCTGGCCGCACGCTGGCTTGGCCTGCCGCCGCAAGACGGCGCGCTTTTCGTGCTGGATACCGCCAGCGTGAGCGTGCTCGGTTATGAGCACGATCTTGACGAGCCGGTCGTCCGGCGCTGGAACCAGAGCTAGCGGCCGATCCCGGTCTATCGGATCGCGTCCAGCGCCCGCCTTTGCCGGTGCATCTCGAGAAACACGCGATAGTCGCGATCGAACCGGCCGGTCGCCGCCGGATTGGGCTCGCGCGTCCTGCCGCCCTGCTGCATGGCGACGCAGGCAGCGTTCAAGTCGGGAAAGAGCCTGGCGGCGGTGGCAGCAATCATGCCGGTGCCGAGCAGTACCGCCTCGTCCGCCAGCGGCTCGACCACCGTGCAGCCGGTGGCGTCGGCATAGAGCTCCATCAACAGCGGGTTCTTGGTGTGGCCGCCGGTGACGTGCAGCGTGTCGATCAGATAGCCGTTTTCGTTCAGCGCTTCCAGCACATGGCGGACGCCAAGCGCGATGCTGACGGCGGTGCGCCAGTAGAGCTTGCACAGGCTGTCGAAGGAGGAATCCAGCGTCAGCCCGCTGATGACGCCGACGGCATGCGGGTCGGCGAGCGGCGAACGGTTGCCGTGAAAATCGGGCAGCACGTGCAGCCTGGCGGCGAGGTTGTCTCCTTCGGCGGCGCGCAGCTCGGCGACGCGGCGGGCGATCCTGGCATGCATGGCGGCATCCGGTTCGCCGCCGGCGCCGTGCCAGCGGATGATGTGATCGAGCAGCGCGCCGGTGGCCGACTGGCCGCCTTCCGACAGCCACAGACCGGGAAGGGCGGCGCCATAATACGGCCCCCAGACACCGGCGAAAGGCTGCGGGTCGGGCGACATCGCCATGACGCAACTCGACGTGCCGGCGATCAGGGCCAGATGGCGGCCGATGTCCTTCGCGTCACCGGCGAAGCCGCCGAGCACGCCAAGCGCGCCGGCATAGGCATCGATGACGCCGGCGCCGACCCGGCATTTTTCGGTAAGGCCAAGCTCCGCCGCGGCTTGTGCGCCGAGCGGACCGATATCGGCACCGACCGGGCTTGCCTTTCCCGGCAGATTGCCGTGCTCGAAAAGGTCGCCGAGCCCGACCGCTTCGAAGAAGTCGCGCCGCCAGCCGGTCTCTTCATGGGCCAGATAGGTCCATTTGGCGGTCAGCGTGCATTGTGAACGGGCGAGAGAGCCGGTCGCCTTCCAAGTGAGGAAGTCGGTGAGGTCGAATAGGTAGCCGGCTTCGTTCCATGTTCCGGGTAGGTTGCGCTTCAGCCACATCAGCTTGGGCGTCTCCATTTCCGGCGACATGACGCCGCCGATATAGTCGAGCACGGCATGGCCGCTTTCGGTGCATTCGTCGGCCTCGGCAATGGCGCGATGGTCGAGCCAGACGATGGTGTCCCAGCGCCTTTCACCAGTGACGGACACGCTGAGCTGGCCGCCATGCCGGTCCCGCACCACCAGCGAGCAGGTGGCGTCAAAGGAGATGCCGACGATATCCTCGGCCCGCACGCCCGCCTTTTCGCGGGCAGCGCGGACGGCCATGCACACCGCCGACCATATATCCTGCGAATCGTGCTCGGCGTGATCGGCCTTCGGCTGTTGCATGGCGATCGGGTGCTCGGCGCGGCCGAGCAAGGCGCCAGCGGTGTCGAGAATGCCGGCACGGGCGCTTCCGGTGCCGACATCGACCGCGCAAACGAAACTGTTGGTCAAGGTGTTCTTGCTCTCGCTCCCAGGCCTGCAATCAGATCGGGCAATTGCAGCATGTCAGCGAATATAAAGTCCGGCTCACTCGACGCAAGCCGCGCTTTCAGTGCCGGGTTGCCGGTGTGCGAGCCGCCGGTGAAGGCAAGGACGCGCATGCCGGCCGCCCGCGCCGCTTCGATGCCGGCCGGGCTGTCCTCGACGACGAGGCAGTTTCGTGGGGCCGCTCTCATTTTATCGGCTGCATGGAGAAAGAGATCGGGCGCCGGTTTGCCCCGCGCCACCATGGCAGCGCTGAACAAATGCGGCTCCAGCAGCCCAAGCAACCCCGTAACCTGGAGCGCATAGCGGATCCGCTCCAGCGTGCCGGAGGAGGCGACGCAGCACGGCACGCCGAGCTTCGGCAGGACCTGTGCGATGCCTGGCATCGGTTTCAGCTGCTCGCGGAACTTGCGCATCAGTTCGGAGCGCATCTCGGTCAGATGCTGGTCGGTCAGATCGAGCCCGAAGTCGCTTGCGAGGATTTCGCGGACGCTCTTCATGCTCTTGCCGAGGAAGCGCTCGTAGGCAATGTCCTCGCTGACGTTGCCGCCGGCAAGCGCGATCATCTCCAGCAATGCCGAGACGGACAGCATCTCACTGTCCACCAGCACGCCGTCACAGTCGAAAATGACCAGTTCAGGCGTCATCGCGCTGGATCGGCTTCAGAGGTCGCCGGCGAGATAGCGCGTCAGTGTCGCGCGCGCGCCGTCCGCCCACAGCGATTTGAGCGCATGGGCGAACGCTTCGGCGAACGGCCGCGAGCGGCCGACATCGCCATAGATGTCTTCCATGGCAAGCCAGGCGGCAGGCATGTCCCTGGCCGCCTTGGCCGTCGCCTGCAGCCGGCCCCAGTTCGGGTCGTTGGGCTCGGTGACGGCACCGGAATCCGTCGTGCCGAAGCAGTAGCGACACCAGAGCGCAGATTCCAGCGCCAGGCCGGTGACGCTTTTGCCGGCCTTCAGCCGGTCGGCGATGGTCGGAATGATGAATTTCGGCTGGCGGTTGGAGCCGTCGAGGCAAAGCCGGCGTATGGTGTCGCCGATCTTCGGATTGGAGAAGCGGTGCTCGATAAGCTGGTAGTAATCTTCGAGGTCGGTGTCCGGAACCGGCGGCACGGTCGGGATGATCTCGTCATGCTCGAGCTTGTCGAGGAAGCCGCGTACCAGCGGCTCCTGCATCGCCTCATGGACGAAATGGATGTCCATCAGCCCGGCCGGATAGGCGATGGTCGCATGGCCGCCATTGAGGATGCGGATCTTCATCAGTTCATAGGGCGCGACGTCGCTGACGAACTGCACGCCGACCTTTTCCAGCGGCGGACGGCCGTCGGTGAAACGGTCCTCCAGCACCCATTGCTTGAACGGTTCGCAAAACACCGGCCAATTGTCGTCGAGGCCGAACTCGCTGGCGAGAATGCCACGCTCGCGGTCGGTGGTGGCCGGCGTGATGCGATCGACCATGCCATTGGGAAAGGCAACGTTCTCGCTCACCCATTTTGCCAGATCCTCGTCGATCAGCCGGGCAAGGCCGACGACGCCGTCCGAGGTGACGTGGCCGTTATGGGGGATGTTGTCGCAGGACATGATTGTGAAGGGCACGATGCCATCGGCGCGGCGGCGCAGCAGCCCGGCGAGGATGAGGCCGAAGACGGTCTTCGGTGTCGCCCCCGGCTCAGCGTCGGCAACGATGTCGGGATGTGTCGGATTGAAGACGCCGGAAGCCGGATCGATGAAATAGCCGCCCTCGGTGATGGTCAGGGAAACGATCTTGATCGCCGGATCGGCGAGCTGCTCGACGATTGCGATCGCGTCGCCAGGCATCAGGAAATCGATCATGACGCCGGTGACGCGCGCGCTCATATGGCCGCTATCCTGCTCGACTACGGTGGTCAGCCAGTCCTGCTCCTGCAGCTTGCCGCGGCCGACCTTCTCGCCCTCGAAGACGCCGGCGCCAACAATGGCCCAGTCGTGGCCGACGCCCGAATTGAACAGGTCGTCGAGATAGACGGCCTGGTGCGAGCGATGGAAATTGCCGACGCCGAAATGCACGATCCCGGCCTTGAGCGTGGCGCGATCGTATTTCGGGCCGGCGACCTTGGGCGGCAGCGTAGCGAGGTTGGAAGAAGAGAGTTTCACGGACATCTGTTTTTACCCTTTAGCGGGACGGCTCTTCCCCCCGTGGAGGAGACGGGGAGAAGAGCGCCTTCACCCCCCTCAACTCATCCACTGGCCGCCATCGACATTATAGGTCTGGGCAACGATGTATTCGGCCTCGTCGCTGGCCAGGAACACCGCCATGCCGGTGAGGTCTTGCGCCGTGCCCATGCGGCCATAAGGCACGGCTTCGCCGACCAGCCTCTTCTTCTCGCCCCTCGGCCGGTTCTCGAACTTGGCGAACAAGGCATCGACATGGTCCCAGTGCTCGCCGTCGACGACACCCGGGGCGATGGCATTGACGTTGATGCGGTGTTTGATCAGGTCGAGCCCTGCCGACTGGGTGAGCGAGATGACCGCCGCCTTGGTGGCGCAGTAGACGGCGACCAGCGCCTCGCCGCGGCGCCCGGCCTGGCTTGCCATGTTGATGATCTTGCCGCCCTTGCCGCGGGCAATCATCGAACGGGCGGCGGCCTGCAACGTAAACAACGTGCCGGCGACGTTGACCGAAAACAATTTGTCGTAGCTTGTCTTGGTGATCTCGACGATCGGCGCCAGGTCGAACAGGGCAGCATTGTTGATCAAGATATCGAGGCCGCCGGCCCTGGCTTCGACCGCCTTGACGGCCGCATCGATAGACGCGAGATCGGTGACGTCCAGCTTTACCGCGTAGGCGTTGTGGCCGATTTCCGAAGCCGTCTTCTCGGCGGCTTCGAGATTGATGTCGCCAATCGCGACCGTCGCCCCCTCCCGCATGTAGGCTTCGGCAAACGCCCTGCCGATGCCGCGCGCCGATCCGGTAATCAGCGCCGATTTACCTCCGAGCCTCATTGCAGCATCGCCTTCCCATCGGTGCCGAAACGATGCAGCTTGGTCTTGTCCGGCGTCAGGTAGATCGTGTCGCCGTGATGGGCGGCCAGCTCGCCGTCGGCGCGCACCGTCAGCGGCCCGACACCATCCGCCTGGACGTGCAAGAACGTGTCGGAGCCGAGATGCTCGGCAACGCCGACCGTCGCCTTCCAGTCACCTGACGTCTTCGAGATGTTCATATGCTCCGGGCGGATGCCGACTGTGTTGGCGCCATATTTGGCGGCCGGCGCGCCTTCGATCAGGTTCATCTTCGGCGAACCTATGAAACCGGCGACGAACAGGTTCTTCGGCGTCTTGTAGAGCTCCATCGGCGAGCCGACCTGCTCGATATTGCCGGCATTGAGCACGACGATCTTGTCGGCCATGGTCATCGCCTCGATCTGGTCGTGGGTGACGTAGACCATGGTTGTCTTGAGCTGGTGGTGCAGCTCGCTGATCTCCAGCCGCATGGTGCCGCGCAGCGCCGCGTCGAGATTGGACAAAGGCTCGTCGAACAGGAAGGCCGAAGGTTGGCGCACGATGGCGCGGCCGATGGCGACGCGCTGCCGCTGGCCGCCGGAGAGCTGACCGGGGCGGCGGTCGAGGTAGTTGGTGAGGTTCAAGATGCGGGCGGCGTCCTTCACCTTCTTGTCGATGGTGGCTTTGTCCTCGCCCGCCATCTTCAGCGGGAAAGCGATGTTCTTGGCCACCGTCATGTGCGGGTAGAGCGCATAGGACTGGAACACCATGGCCAGCTTGCGCTTGGCCGGCGCCTCACCGGTGACGTCGCGGCCATCGATATTGATGGTGCCGCCGCTGGTATCCTCCAGGCCAGCGATCAGACGCAACAGCGTTGACTTGCCGCAGCCTGACGGGCCGACGAAGACGACGAACTCGCCGTTCTCGATGACCAGGTCGAGACCGGGAATGATGGATGTCGCCCCGAAGGATTTGGAGACGTTCTTGAGCGTGATGTTTCCCATGATTTCCTCCCCCGAAGGGCTATTTCGTCGTTTTGCGTCAGGCAGTTTCCGTTACTTTACTGCCCCAAATGTCAGGCCGCGGACCAGCTGCTTCTGGCTGAACCAGCCCATGATCAGGATCGGCGCGATCGCCAGCGTCGAGGCGGCCGAAAGCTTGGCCCAGAACAGCCCTTGCGGGCTTGAGAAGGAGCTGATGAACGCGGTGAGCGGCGCGGCCTCGGTGGTGGTCAGCCGAATCGTCCAGAACGCCTCGTTCCAGGCGAGAATGATGTTGAGCAGCATGGTCGAGGCGATGCCCGGCACCGCCATCGGCGTCAGCACGTAAATGATCTCGTTCCACAGCGATGCGCCGTCCATGCGCGCCGCTTCCAGGATCTCGCCCGGGATCTCGCGGAAATAGGTGTAGAGCATCCAGACCACGATCGGCAGGTTGATCAGCATCAGCATGACCATCAGGCCGATGCGGCTGTCGAGCAGTCCGGTATCGCGGAAGATCAGATAGATCGGAAACAGCACGGCGACGGCAGGCATCATCTTGGTGGAAAGCATCCACATCAGGATGTCCTTGGTGCGTTTGCCTGGCGAAAACGCCATCGACCATGCCGCCGGTATAGCGACGAGCAGAGCCAGGACGGTCGAACCGACCGACAGGAACACCGAGTTCAGGAAGAACTTGAAATAGCCGTTCTGCGCCTGGACCTCGGAATAGCTCTCCGTGGTTCCCGACGGGAACAGGTTGAAGCCCTGGATGGCCTCCTGCTCCGACTTGAACGAGGTGATGATCGTATAGAGGATCGGGAAGAAGATCAGCAGCGCGACGATCCAGGCGGCCGCGGTCGCAATCGTCTTGTGCTGGGTGGTGACTGCACGTGCCATCTTAGCCTCCCTTATTTGTCCAAGTTCTTGCCGACGGCGCGCATGGCGAAGAAGGCGACGATGTTGGCGAGAATGACTGCGATGATGCCGCCGGCGGACGCCTGGCCGATTTTGAACTCCAGCAATGCCTTCTGGTAGACGAGGAAGGGCAGGTTGGTGGAGGCATAACCCGGGCCGCCATTGGTGGTGACGAGGATCTCGGCATAGACCGAGAGAAGGAAGATCGTCTGGATCAGGATGACGACGGTTATGGCGCGCGACATATGCGGCAGCGTCAAATAAATGAAGCGGCTGATGAAGCCGGCACCGTCCATTTCGGCGGCTTCCTTCTGCTCGCCGTCGAGCGACTGAAGCGCGGTCAACAGGATCAGCGTCGCAAACGGCAGCCACTGCCAGGCAACGATGATGATGATCGCCAGGAGCGGGTGCTGCCCGAACCAGTCGATCGGCTGCCCGCCGAAGAAGCGCGCAATATCGGCGAAGACACCGTATTGCGGGTGCATGATCATGTTCTTCCAGACCAGTGCTGCCACCGGCGGCATGACGAAGAACGGCGAGATGACGAGGATGCGGACGATGCCCTGTCCCCACATCGGCTGATCGAGCAGAAGGGCCAGCAGGATACCGCCAATCACCGTGATCAAAAGCACGCTGACGACGATGGTGAGCGTGTTGAGGATCGACTGCAGGAATGCCGGGTTGGAATAGAACAGCGCGTAGTTCGAAAAGCCGACGAAGCCGTCGCGCATCGGATTGAGCGGATTGTACTGCTGGAAGGAGAACCACAGCGTGAATGCCAGCGGCACAATCATCCAAACCAGCAGCAGCACCACGGATGGCGCCATCATGAAACGGGCAAGCGAACGGGTCTGCTGAGTAGCCATGACGGTCACCCTTCGAGGTCAGCCAAGTTTTTTCAGCGGTGTGAAAGCTGGCCGCCCGAACTGGGATTCGGGCGGCCGGTGCCGATTGCTATTGGCAACCGGCACTGGGAGGAGCCTTACTTGATGTAACCACCCTCGGTCATCGTCGCGGTGGCGGCATCCTGCGCCTGCTTCAAGGCATCGTCGACGCTCGACTGGCCGGCAAGTGCCGCTGAGAAGAGCTGGCCGACGGTGGTGCCGAGACCCTGGAACTCAGGAATGGCGACGAACTGGACGCCGACATAAGGCACCGGCTTGACGGTTGGGTGCGTCGGATCGGCGGAGTTGATCGAGTCCAGCGTCATCTTGGCGAACGGCGCTGCCTTCTGGTACTCGGGATTGGCATAGAGCGAGGAGCGCGTTCCCGGCGGAACGTTGGCCCAGCCTTCCTTCGAGGCGACGAGCTCGGCATAATGCTTGCTGGTAGCCCAGGATACGAACTTTTGAGCGGCGTCGGCCTTCTGGGTGCCGGCGGGGATGGCCAGCGACCATGCCCACAGCCAATTGCCGCGCTTGCCGAGGCCATTGTCCGGCGCCAGCGCATAGCCGACCTTGTCGGCGACGGTGGAGTTCTTCGGGTCGGAGACGAAGGAGGCAGCGACGGTGGCGTCGATCCACATGCCGCATTTGCCCTGCTGGAACAGCGCCAGGTTTTCGTTGAAGCCGTTGGACGACGCGCCCTCGGGGCCGTCGGCCTTCATCAGGTCGACATAGAATTGCAGCGTGTTCTTCCATTCGGGCTGGTCGAATTGCGGCTTCCAGTTCTCGTCGAACCAGCGCGCGCCGAACGAATTCGACATGGCGGTCAGGAAGGCCATGTTCTCGCCCCAGCCTGCCTTGCCGCGCAGGCAGACGCCGTTCACGCCGTTGGCGCGGTCGGTCATCTTGTCGGCGGCCTGCTTGATGAAGTCCCAGGTCGGTGCATCGGGCATCTTGAGCCCGGCCTTTTCCATCAGATCTTTGCGGTACATGACGAAGGAGCTTTCGCCGTAGAACGGCGCTGCGTAGAGCTTGCCGTCGACCGACAGGCCGCCGGCTATGGCCGGGATGATGTCCTTGACGTCGTAATCGTCGCCGAGCTTGTCGAGAGGCAAGAGCCAGCTCTGCTTGGCCCAGATCGGCACCTCGTAGGTGCCGATGGTCATCACGTCGTACTGGCCACCCTTGGTGGCGATGTCGGTGGTGACGCGCTCGCGCAGGACATTTTCCTCGAGCGTAACCCACTGCAGCTGAATGTCGGGATTCGTTGCGGTGAAGTCGTCGGTCAGCTTCTGCATGCGGACCATGTCGCCATTGTTGACCGTGGCGATGGTGATGGATTCGGCATGAGCGGCGAACGCAAGCGCGCTGGCCGAGAACAGGCCTAGGGTGAACGTGCGAAGTTTCATCAAAATTCCTCCCATAAACCAAGATGAGCATTTGCCTTGGCTGTGAGCAATTACTCACTTGCGGTGAATTATGTCAAGACGGATTCGTTGCTGCAGCGCAGCACGCCGGTCTCGTGCAGCGGCAAGCCTGGGCCACTCGCGGGATGTGTGAGAGGGGTTCGGTCGGGCTCATCGCGCCGCCAAAAGCCGGAGCTTTGCTGTCCGGGTGGCTGGGATTCAGCCTATTGGCAAGCGATCTCGCTCAGGATCCAATCGCGGAAGGCGCGGATCTTCGGCACGTTGCGCCGCGCCGTCGGATAGACCAGCCAATACGCATGGCCGTCGTCGCCAACAAGATCGAAGGGCTGGATCAGGCGGCCGTCGGCAAGTTCGGTCTTGAACAGCGCCTTGGTAACGATCGCCACGCCGTGGCCGGCAATCGCGGCATTGGCCTCATAGGCCTGCGCGCCCATGCTGGTGCCGGGGCGCTTGGCCAGTTCCTCGACCGGCAGGCCGGCGGCGGCAAACCAGTCCCGCCACCAGATGTCGCCCGGGTCGAGGATCGGCAGCCGCAGCAGGTCGGCCGGCTCCTTGACGCCGCCGATGCTGGCCGCGAGCTTTGGGCTGAGAACCGGCGTGAAATCGGCCCTGAAAAGCATATGGGTCTCGACGCCCGGCCAGTTACCGCCACCGGAGCGGATGGCGATGTCGATATCCTCTCTGGCAAAGTCGACAACCCTGTTCGAAGTATCGACGCGCACCGCCAGCGACGGATGCGCGACCTGGAACGAACCGAGATGCTGCGCCAGCCAATTGGAGGCAAAGGTCAGCAGCGTCGAAACGCAAAGCACGCCATCGGCGCCAGTGCGCGCGGCGGCATAGGCGCCGCTCAACAGCGCGAATGCTTCGCTGACCGCGGGCGCCAGGCGTTGGCCGGGTTCGGTCAGCACGATCTGTTTTGGCTGGCGCAGGAACAGAGGCGCGCCGATGCGCTCCTCCAGAAGCTTGATCTGATAGCTTGCGGCCGCCTGCGTCATGCCAAGCTCCTGGGCAGCCTTGGTGAAGGAGAGATGCCGCGCCACTGCCTCGAATACCCGGATCGCCTGAAGCGGAGGAAGCTGCGAAACCAGCTGTCGTGAATTGAGCTCCGGCATAAGCCCTCCTTATGGGCAGTGATCGACGTTTGATTGGCGGCACCGGCCGGTCCTACCGATATTCCGTGTTGAAGATCAATTACGCCTAGATAGTGAAGGCTGACGATCATGACCACGATACAGGAAAAGCTGCTTCTTGCTCCAGCCCACGGCTGGTTTTCACGGCTGGCGCAGGGATTGGCAAGGCACGCGGCGCGGAAACGGGCCTATCTCGACGTCCGGGAACTGCCGCCGCATCTGCAGCGCGACATGGGCTTCCTCGACGGCAATGATCCTTGCGGACGTCGCCAGTAGTGTCGCTCGTTTTATCGGGGGTTCAGATGCGTTTCGATTTCACATGATCGTTTCCGACCGCCAGCGGCTCGGAGATCATGCGCCCGCCAGCAAGGCGGCGGCGGTCCGCTCATCGGTGATCAGGCCGTTGACCAGCCGCCGGTTGACGGCGGCGAAGATGCCCGGCAGCTTGCGGTCGCCCATGGCAAGCGCGATCACCAGCGACTTTTCGCGCGACGGCAGCGGTGCCGACGAGACCCGATCATTGGTGATGCCCTCGATCATGCGGCCGTCGCGGTCGAACACCCAGCCGACGATCTCGGCGACGCCGCCGGCCTTCTGCAGCGCCTTTAATTCACCCTCCGAAATGAAGCCGTCCTCGTAAAGCGGCGCCTTCGGGCCGAGATCGCCGATGCCGACAAAGGTGACGTCGGCCTCAGCCGCAAGCGCCAGCGTCGGCTGGATCATCGGCTGGCTGAGCAGCATCTCGCGCTCGTCCTGCGAGGAGGCGATGACCGGCAAAGGCATCGGAAACGAGCGCGCCTTGACCCTGTCGGCCATGGTGAAGATGACGTTGTAGAAGGCCGCCGAGCCGTCCGGCGAGATATTGCCGGTCAGCGACACCACCTTGTGCTGCGGGCATTCCATCGGCGGCAGTTGCTCGATCGCGGCCTTCAGCGTGCGGCCGGTGCCGATCGCCATGACGATTGGTGTGGGCGAGCGCAGCCGCCGTTCGATCTCGGCCGCCGCCGCCTCGGCGACGCCGATGACGGTGGAGGACGAAGACGGGTCGCTCGGCACCACCTCGACCAGATCAAGCGCAAAGCGCGATTTCAGCCGTGCCGCAAGGTCGAGGCAATTGGCGATCGGATGGTCGACGCGCACCTTGATCAACCCTTCGGAGACCGCGAGCGACACCAGCCGCTGCGCCGTCTGCCGCGAGATGCCAAGCGTGGCGGCGATCTGGTCCTGGGTGTTGCCGGCAACGTAATAGAGCCAGCCGGCGCGCGCCGCGTCGTCCAGCCTGTTGCCGCCGCTATCCTGCCGCGAATTCAATTTCCTGCCTCCCAACCCGCCGAGCATAAGAGGCGGGGGACCATAGTTTCGCAGGGAATGAACGTGCGCGCAATTGCCTATTGTAAGAGCAATTGCTTAGGGCTGAAACTTGGTGTTTGGAGCGAAGTGACGGGTCGACCCAGTCTCGTTGCAACAGCAAGGCTGTCGAGGTCGCACCAATTTCGGTTCTAAAGCGCGTCGCGTTCGATCGGCCTCATGCGACGCGTTTTAGGGTCTTTTCTATGCATGTCGTCATCGCAAAACCGCTCCACATTTCTGAGCGACATGCATTAGCGGGGACGCGGCGGTTTATCTCCCGCGCTAAACGCTTTAAGGGATTTTTTGAGAATGGAGCCTTGCATGACGCCGAAAGCGGTTTTCTGGGATATGGACGGCACGCTGGTCGACAGCGAGCCGCTGCACGAGGCAGCGCTGATTGCGGCGCTGCACAGCGTCGGCATCGCACCGCCGGCCAACCTGCACGAGCGGGTGCTCGGCATCGCCGCATGGCCGGTCTACGAAATGCTGCGCGACGAGTTCGGCCTCGACCTGCCTTTCGACGACTGGATCGTGCGCAAATACGATCACTATCTGCCGATGGCCGAAACGCTGATGCCACGCAGCGGCGCGATCGAGATTTTCAATGAGCTGCGGGAGCTTGGCGTGCCGCAAGCGGTGGTGTCCAACTCGGACAGGCTGATCGTCGATGCCAATCTGCGCGCCGTAGGCCTCATCTATCCCGGCATGAAGACGGTCAGCCGCAACGACGTACGTGAAGGCAAGCCGCATGCCGAACCTTTCCTGCGCGCCGCCTGGCTGGCCGACGTCGATCCCGCCGAGGCCGTGGCGGTCGACGACAGCGTGACCGGCGCCACGGCGGGGCTGGCAGCGGGAATGAAGACGATCTTCTGGCCAGAGGTGCCGATGGAAGGGCCGCCGGGGGCGATTGTCATCAACAGCGCCGACGAATTGCGAGCTGAACTGGGACTCTGAGCGCACCGCAAACGTAGACGCTGCCCCACATCTACAGGTCGAAAGTACCGATCCTAGCTGATGCTACGCGCGGCCCGCGCCTTTTCAAATGCGGCCACGGTCTCCGGGTCAAGATCAATCAAGCGGGCAAGATGGTTGATATCTGTGAAATGGTCCCAAAGCATCATGAATCCCTTATCATGATCCATATTATGAAACTTAAACTCTGAACCCAATGTTGGGTCGATTATTTCTACATCCTTAAATCCTTCTGCACCTAAACCGAAAAGACCGTCTTCGGCCACATGGAAAACAATTCGATCCTTAAATTCCAAATCATCAGATATATAAAATGCAATCGCACAAACATCGTATTCTTTCTTGCGGCGTTTATTTCTTACCTTCATGTCAATTTGCTTCCGACGCGTCGAATGGGTTTTAGGCCGAGCAGCAACGCAACGGTGAATCCAGTTATTAGCCGTATAATCATGCGCGCCCGCCCCTGACCGCAAGTATAGGATTGATGCCCAATTCGCCCAACTAAAGAGAGAGCCGCATGAACGTTAGGCACTGAAAGTTGTGGATGACGGCGCGACTTTGCCAGGGCCGCCCTCTCTCGTTAGCGTCCGCGGAAGTCTCTGCTCTCAGTTCCGGTAGGCAGGCTCCTGCTCGTCGAGGATCGCCTTCAGTTCGGAAAGGTGGCGCTCGGCCTGGCCGGGATAATCTTCCTGTTCCCTTGCCGCTTTCTCCGCGATCTCGTCCGACAATACCCGCAGCGGCCGGCAGGTCCACAGCGCCTTGATATAGGTTTCGGCGGCGCGCTCGAAATAGAACATGCGGTTGAAGGTATCGGCGACGCTGTCGCCGATGACCAGCACGCCATGGTTGCCCATCACCATCACCTTGACCTTCGGATCGACAAGCAGCTGCGAACAGCGCTCGCCCTCTTCCTCGAAGGCCAGCCCGCCGTAATGCCCGTCGACGACATGGCGATTGAAGAAGATCGCCGAGTTCTGGTCGATCGGCGGCAGCGTCGAGTCGGCGAGCGAGGCAAGCACGGTGGCGTGGATCGAGTGGACATGCATGACGCAGCGCGCATGACGCACGTTGCGATGGATGGCACCATGCAGGCCCCACGCTGTCGGATCGGGCGCATTCGGGCCGACCAGCGTGTCGGGATCATTGGCGTCGATCAGAAGCAGGTCGCTCGCCTTGATGCGCGAGAAATGCACCTGGTTAGGGTTCATCAGGAATTGCGAGCCATCGTCGTTGACCGCCAGCGAAAAATGGTTGGCCACCGCCTCGTGCATGTTAAGCCGCGCCGCCCAGCGGAAGGCGCAAGCCAGATCGACGCGCTCCTCATAGAACGGCAGGTTGGTCAGCACTTCCTTCTGCAGGCGCGTGATGCTCATCGTAGACCTCCGTGAATGGAGCGAGCATGCCGCGCGGCTGGAACACGCGCAACCGGTTTCGTTTGGTGCAGGCGAGCGCCGTTATGCCGCCGTGCTAGTGGCCGCGCCGACCCTGAGCCCGCCATGCTCGACGATGAAATCTATCACCTCCTGCAGTCCCTTGCCGCGCGACAGGTCTGTGAAGCCGAACGGCCGCTTGCCGCGCATGCGGGCAGCGTCGCTTTCCATGATGTCGAGATTGACGTTCACATAGGGCGCAAGGTCGCTCTTGTTGATGACCAGGAAGTCGGATCGGGTGATCGCCGGGCCGCCCTTTCTCGGGATCTCCTCGCCCTGGCAAACCGAGATGACATAAAGCGTCAGGTCGGCAAGGTCCGGCGAGAAGGTGGCGGCGAGGTTGTCGCCGCCCGATTCGATGAAGACGATGTCGAGATCCGGGAATTTCTTGGTCATCTCGGCGATCGCCTGCAGATTGATCGAGGCGTCCTCGCGGATGGCGGTGTGCGGGCAGCCGCCGGTCTCGACGCCGATGATGCGATCCTCGGGCAGCGCCTGCAGCCGGGCCAGCATCATGGCGTCTTCCTTGGTGTAGATGTCGTTGGTGACGACGGCGATCGAGAACTCGTCACGCAGCGCCTTGCAGAGCTTTTCGGTGAGCGTCGTCTTGCCCGAGCCGACCGGACCGCCAATGCCGATGCGAAGAGGACCGTTGGGCGATATCATCCGGGGAACTCCATGAGGGCAAGAACAGCAAAGCCAAGCCCGATCAGCAGGCACAGCGGCGAATAATAACGCAGATCGAGCCGCGCGAAAGGCTGTTCGGGCGTCAGCCGGCGCCACCAGGGCGTGAAGCCGGCAATGCCACGCGCCAGGAAAACCAGCGCGATGAGCAGTGACGTGGCGGCAAGCCCAGCCTTGGGAAACGGCGTGGCAACGATGCCCTCGAGCGCCATCGGCCACAGTGTCGCCAGGCCGAGACATGCGGCGACGGCGAAGCTGGCGAAGGGTGCCGGCATTTCGTCGACGCCGCGAAAGCCGATGACGGCGCGGGCGCAGGACGCGGCATCCCTGCCCGGCCAGATGCCGCCAATGCCCCAATAGACATGCAGCGCGGTGATCAGCAGCAGGACCGAGGAGAGCGCGGAGGCTAGGATGATCATGAGCGGAACAGCCGCGAATACTGGGTCTCGTGCTTCATCGCCATGATATCGGAGATAAAAGCGCAGCCGCCGAGATCGTCGAGGGTCGAGCCGGCAGCGCGGGCTGCAGTCGCCAAGGCCAGCGGCTCGAAGCCGGCGAGCAGCGCGGTCGCTCCGGTCTGGCCAACGACACCAAGCCGGATCGCGGCCTGGACGAGGTTGGAAAAGAAGGCCTGCAGGAAGCCGGCCAGCGCATCCCGCAGCATAATTCCGTGGCCGCCGGCAACGGCGCCGACGGCAACGCAATAGGCACATTCGGCCGGCAGGCGATCCAGCACCTGGCACGGCCAGGCGGAGGCCGCTTTCAGGAAGGCGGCGCCCTGCAGCATCGTCTCGGTATGACGCTCGCGCGAGCCTGCCAAGGCCTCGGCGAGTGCTGCAATCTCGGTGAGATCGCTGGCTTCTCGTGCCCTGCGCCAGCTTTCGGCAAACAGCACCGCATCGTTCCAGCCCGAACCCATCTCGACCAGCGTTTCCAGCCACGCGGCGAGGTCTTTGCTGTCGGCAACCAGCCCGGCATGCACGGCTTGTTCCAGGCCATGGCTGTAGGAAAAACCGCCGACCGGAAAAGACGGCGACAGCCACGCCATCAGCCGCAACAAAGCAACGTTGGAAGGCTGGGCCACGTTGGAGGGCTGGTCAGTCATGATCATGGTCGTGCGAATGGCTGTGGGAATGCGATTCGCTGTGGCTATGGGAATGCGCTTCGGCGTGGCTGTGCGCATGTGCCTCGGCATGAGCATGGCCGTGGCCGCCATGCCAGGAATAGGCGCCGCGCACCGGCTTGAACGGTTCGGAGACGTCGCTCACCGTGGCGCCCAATCCCTCCAGCATCGCCTTGATGACACGGTCGCGCAGGACGAGGATGCGCCCAGCTTCGATGGCGGCTGCAAGATGGCGGTTGCCGATGTGCCAGGCTAGCTCGGCCAGATGGACAGGGTCGCTGGCCCGGACGTCGTAGAGCGGCTCCTCGGCCGCGATGATCTGGATGTGACGGCCATCCTCCAGCACCAGCCGGTCACCATGGTTCAAGGTCACCGGTTCGGGCAGGTCGACCAGCACCTTGTCGCTACGGGCCGTTTCGATGGCGCGCCGGCGCAGATGCCGCTCGTCATGGGCAAGCACCGCACTGTCGTATGGCGTGGTGGTTCCGGCTTCACCTGCGGCCAGGACGGCGACGGCGCGCGGGAATTTGGTGAAGTCGGTGCGAATATCGAGCTTCATGTAAAAACTGCCTCTCCCAAAAAAAGCCTAGCCTATCGCGTCGGCCGCCCCAATGGCGCTCAAACAATCGTGTCGAAGAGCCGCAGGATAAACGATATCTGATAGACGAGCGCGCCGGCGACAAAGGCGATGTGAAAGCGGCGGTCGCGCAGCAGGACCGCAATGACGCAAAGCGCTACGAAAACCGGCGTGCGGATCAGATATTCAACGCCGAAATGTGCGAAATGCGCCGGCCCTTTCAGCAGCGTATCGACCACGTCGAGCAGATAGGTCGCCGCCAGCAGGCCGAAGAACCAGGCGCGGCGCGAATAAAAGAAATCCTCATAGCTGGTGTAGTCCAGCATCGAATCCGGGAACAGCAGCGCGCAGAGCAGGAACAGCGTGACGGCATAGAAGATGATGAACAGGTATTTGCCGAAGGTCCAATTCTCGATCTGGAACAGACCGAACTCCCACCACCAGAAATGCACCAGCATTAAAAGCACCGACGCAACCCAGGCGAGGTGCACGGGATAGAGCCGGTATTGGCCGGGATGCTGGACGATGCGGGCGAGCCCCGACAGCAGCCGGGTGACGCCGAGGCCGATCACCATGCCCAGGACAATGCGAATATGCGGGAAAATGTCGTGGGCGTAGGGGAGTTGCTGGTCCATAGGCCTGGCGCGGCATGTTCTACATCGGTCGTTCTAACGCCTATGGTTCAGAACAGGAAGTAGCGTTGCGCCATCGGCAGCACGGTGGCCGGCTCGCAGGTGAGCAACTCGCCGTTGGCGCGGACCTCATAGGTTTCGGGGTCGACCTCGACATGCGGCGTGGCGTCGTTGAGCACCATCGAGTGCTTGCCGATGCCGCCGCGGGTGTTCTCTACCGCCACCATCTGCTTGTCGATGCCGAGCCTGCCGCGCAGGCCGGAATCGAGCGCGGCCTTCGAAACGAAGGTCACCGACGAATTGGTCATCGCCTTGCCATAGGCGCCGAACATCGGCCGATAATGCATCGGCTGCGGCGTCGGGATCGAGGCGTTGGGATCGCCCATCGGGGCGGCGGCGATCATGCCGCCGATCAGCACCATGTCCGGCTTGACGCCGAAGAAGGCGGGGTTCCACAGCACAAGGTCGGCGCGTTTTCCCACCGCCACCGAGCCGATGTCCTTCGACAGGCCATGCGCGATGGCCGGATTGATGGTGTATTTGGCGATGTAGCGGCGGACACGGAAATTGTCGTTGTCGCCGGTCTCCTGCGGCAGCGAACCGCGCTGGCGCTTCATTTTGTCGGCGGTCTGCCAGCAGCGGATCGCCACTTCGCCGACGCGACCCATGGCCTGACTGTCCGACGAGATGATCGAGAAGGCGCCGATGTCGTGCAGAATGTCTTCGGCGGCGATGGTTTCCTTGCGGATGCGGCTTTCGGCAAAGGCGATGTCTTCGGGGATCGACGGCGACAGGTGATGACAGACCATCAGCATGTCGAGGTGTTCGGCCAGCGTGTTGACCGTGTAGGGGCGGGTCGGATTGGTCGAGGACGGAATGACGTTGGGCAGGCCGCAGACCTTGATGATATCAGGCGCGTGGCCGCCGCCGGCGCCTTCGGTGTGGAAGGCATGGATGGTGCGGCCCTTGATCGCCGCGACCGTGTTTTCGACGAAGCCGGATTCGTTCAGCGTGTCGGTGTGGATCATCACCTGCACGTCGTAATCGTCGGCGACCGACAGGCAGCAGTCGATTGCAGCCGGCGTGGTGCCCCAGTCCTCGTGCAGCTTCAGCGAGCAGGCGCCGGCGAGCACCATCTCCTCGAGCGCGGCAGGCAGCGACGCGTTGCCCTTGCCCGACAGGCCGATATTCATCGGGAAGGCATCGAAAGACTGGATCATGCGCGCCAGATGCCATGGCCCCGGCGTGCAGGTGGTGGCCAGCGTGCCATGCGCCGGACCGGTGCCGCCGCCGAGCATGGTGGTGATGCCCGACATCAGCGCTTCCTCGATCTGCTGCGGGCAGATGAAGTGGATATGCGCGTCAAAGCCGCCGGCGGTCAGGATCTTGCCTTCGCCGGCGATGATCTCGGTGCCCGGGCCGATGATGATGGTGGCGCCGCCTTGAGTATCCGGATTGCCGGCCTTACCGATTGCGGCGATACGGCCATCCCTGAGGCCAATATCCGCCTTGATGATACCGGCGGTGGCATCGACGACCAGCGCATTGGTGATGACGGTGTCGACCGCGCCTTGCGCGCGCGAAACCTGGCTCTGGCCCATGCCGTCGCGGATGACCTTGCCGCCGCCGAACTTCACCTCCTCACCGTAAAGGGTGAGATCCTTTTCGACCTCGATGAACAGCTCGGTGTCGGCGAGCCGGACCTTGTCGCCAACGGTCGGGCCGTACATCTGCGCATAGGCGGCGCGGGTGATTTTAGCCATCAGCAATTGCTCCCGAAATACAGCCCGAAAATACCGCTTGTCGAAGCCGGGCCCCACATTGCCGCCATCCTATGGTCACGCAATGACCCGCTGAGCGACACTTTCCGATCCCATTTGGCGGTTGAGGTGGCCAGGTCACCCCAAAACGACCATTTGCCAATCGATGGAAAGGAACATCCATGCGCAAAACGACCCTTCTGGCAGCCGCCGCCACGCTGGTGCTCGCAACCGCCGCCAGCGCCCAGCAACAGCCTGCGCAGCAGCCCAGTCCGGCGCCGGCCGCGCCTGCTCCTGCCGCACCCGGGGCGCAGCCGCAGGCGCCCACCATCCAGGCGATCAACGTCGTCGATATCAAGGATCTGCCCGCGGACACTCAAGCCAAGGTCAACGAGGTGATCGCCAAGCGCAGCGACGCCGACCTGCAGAAACTGCGCGGCTCGATCGACGCGACACCGCAGGTCAAGTCCGCGCTCGAAGCCAAAGGGCTCACCTCGGCGCAGGTGATCGCCGCCAGCATGAGCACCAATGGCGCGCTGACGCTGATCACCAAGAAAGCGAGCTGACGAGACGAGGCGGCGGGCCGGCGCCCGGTCAGCCCGCCGCATCGCAAAGGGAACCTTCACGGGGGACGTTACGTTTCGGTCCTGTCGCCCTGACACAAGCCTCGAAAAGGACCCTGAGAACGAGCGATGGCGATCACCACCTTCTCCGACACCAGATGGCTGCATGGGATTGCCGCGACCGCGTTTCTGGCAGCCAGCATTCCGTACGCCGCGCTGAACGCGCAGAGCCTTGACAGCGCCGAGACCGTCAACCGGATCGTCGGCTCGGAGGTCGGCCAGGAAGAGACCAAGACAAATGCGGAAGCCGGCAAGGTCAGTTCGGCGATCGACCGCACGCGTGAAAACATCGCCGTCGTGCGCAAGACATCCAAGCTCGACAAGGTCGATATCGTGTTTCTTACCGACGCCGCGCGCACCGAAGGCGGCCCGCCGCCGGCGATCGAGAACAAGGTCAGGCAACATCGGGACGACATTGCCGAGCTGCGCAAGGAGATCGAGGCGAACGCATTGCTGTTCAACGCCATCGACTCGCGGCGAGTGCAGACCGAGGACGTTCTGGCGGTAGAATTCGACGATCCGGGAAAGGTCGTCATCTATGCGGCGGCCAAGCCGCCCGGCTGAGCTGAAACTGCTCGACGCCTTCGATCTCACAGCGCGCCCATGATCTTCTGCTGAAACCCGTAGACCTCGCGCTTGCCGCCGAGCGGCACCAGGGTAACGTCGCGCTCCTGGCCAGGCTCGAAGCGCATCGCGGTGCCGGCTGCGATGTCGAGACGCATGCCGCGGGCCTTGTCGCGATCGAATCTCAGTCCCTCATTGGTCTCGAAGAAGTGGTAATGGCTGCCGACCTGAACCGGCCGATCGCCGCTGTTGGCTACCTTCAAGGTGACCGTCGGCAGTCCCTGGTTCAGTTCGATCTCGCCGCTTGTCGTGATGATTTCACCTGGGATCATTGATTGCCTTCCGTTTCACGGTCGCCGGATCAGGCGGCCTTGCGGGGGCCGCAGCCTTCGGCCTTCAGCACACGTCTGGTGGAGGCCGGATAGTTCTTCAGCATCGCTGCCGGACGGATCGGGCGGGCCGAGAAGTTGCCGCCGCAATTCGGACAGGCGCCGCCGAGCACGTTTTGTGCGCAGTCGGCGCAGAAGGTGCATTCGAAGGTGCAGATCACCGCATCCGTCGCATCGGGCGGCAGATCCTTGTCGCAGCACTCGCAGTTGGGACCCAGCTCAAGCATTTTCCTCTCCTTGGCGGTGTTATCTGATCGGCTCGTGCACGGTCACCAGCTTGGTGCCGTCTGGAAACGTCGCCTCGACCTGCACATCGTGGATCATTTCGGCAATGCCTTCCATCACCTGGGCCCGGGTGACGACATGGGCGCCGGCCTCCATCAGCTCGGCGACCGCGCGGCCGTCGCGGGCACCCTCGACGACGAAATCGGTTATCAGCGCGATCGCTTCCGGATGGTTGAGCTTGACGCCGCGTTCGAGCCGCTTGCGGGCCACGATCGCCGCCATGGCGATCAGCAGCTTGTCTTTCTCCCTCGGCGTCAGATTCATACTTTTTCCTGCAGTGGCACAATCGAAATCAGAGTGACCATAATTTGGGCAGGCCCGCCCGTCCGTTGAGCAATTCGACAAGCGGCACCAGCCGCTTGCGGAGCTGGTAGCCGTCCTCGGCGAACAGCCTCGCAAGAAGCTTGCCAGATTTCCGCACGCTCCAGAAACTGACGCCGCCCTGGTCGCCGACTATGCCCCGGGCCGGCTCGAGCAAAGCCTCTGCCCGCGGCGACACCATCAGCAGCGTCGCCACGGCGACGGCACCGCCGGCAACTGCCGTGCGGTTCAAGGTGGCCGCAATGTCCGGCCCGATGCGGAACTCCTCGGCATGGACCAGCTTCCCGTCCTGGCGGACACGCCAGCGGTCGTGAAAATGGCCTTGCGCTGCCCGTTCACCCATGGCCAGACGGCCGAAGACGGCAGCCTCCAGGATCAGCGCCTCGGCTCCGGCGGCAAGCTCCACGTCAAGCGTGCGGGCAAAGGCCGAGCGGTCGAAGACGATGGTTTCCTGCGGCAGCCAGGCAATATGGCCATCTTCGCCGACGGTCAGCTGCACCCGCACTTCGGCGCGGTCGGATGCGGCGCGGTAGATTTTCTCGCAGGCCTGCGTTGTTATGGTTGCGGAGGCGCCGGCACCGACATCGACCTCCCAGGCGAGACGGTCGCCACCGGTCAGCCCACCGGCAGTGTTGATCAGGACGGCTTCGAGCGGATCGGCCGAGACCGCCGGCATGCGGATCTTGGCCGAACCGTCCTGGTACAGGCGCCGAAGACGCGTGCGGCCTCCGTTCCAGTCGCAGGCAAGCCGCGCGACGCCGGCAACACGCTGGGCCGGCGGCACTGAGGTCAAGCTATATGCGATCGTATCCACGACACCAACGTTAAGCACTGCGGCGGCTTTGTCGATATATAGCTTGTTGCTTGACAGCGTTTCGGTTTCTATAGAGGGAGCCACCTTGGTACGGTCACCGGCGCCCGGCGGGGGTAAAAGGCGACGATGACGACGTAATCGAGGACAAAAGGGGCGCTGATCCGTTGGCGTCGGGAAACGACAGAGTTGGGGAAGAAACCGAATGGCTGACCAGCTGGCAAACGATATCATCGCCAAGATCAAGGCTCATGCCGAGCCGGGCGGCGAGGAAATCACCACCAGTACCGAACTGACCGCCCTTGGCATCCATTCGCTGGAACTGACGGAAATCATCTTCGATCTCGAGGAAGAGTATGGCATCGAAATCGAGATGAACACGGTCGATGCCTGGAGCAATCTGAAGAATGTCGGCGACATGGTCGAGGCGGTTCGCGCGCTGATCGCGAAAAAAGCCTGACTGAATGCACAAGCGCATCGTCATCACGGGCATCGGCGGATTATGCGGCCTCGGCACCAATGCACCGGCAATCTGGAATGAGATGCGCGCCGGCCGTTCGGCAATCGGCGCGATCGACAATCCGCTGCTGCACGATCTGAAGGTCAAGGTCGGCTGCGAAATCAAGGCGCTTCCCGAGCACGGCATCGACCGCAAGCAGGTCGTGTCGATGGACCGCTTCAGCCTTCTGGCGACGATTGCCGCGCGGGAGGCGGCACAGCAGGCGGGATTGAACCCGCACGCGGCCAACACCTACCGGATGGGCACCATCGTCGGCGTCGGCGTCTGCGGCTGGGAGGCAATCGAAGAGAACTATCGCGCCATCCTGCTCGAAGGCAAGAACCGCGCCGGCATCTTCACCGTACCGAAAGTAATGCCGGGCGCAGCCGCCGGCCATGTCAGCATGAATCTTGGTCTGCGCGGGCCGGTGTTCGGCATCACCTCTGCCTGCTCGTCATCCAACCACGCCATTGCCTCGGCGGTCGATCAGATCAGGCTCGGCCGGGCCGACGTCATGGTCGCCGGCGGCACCGATGCGCCGCTGGTCTGGGGCATCCTCAAGGGCTGGGAGGCCCTGCGGGTATTGTCGCCGGACACCTGCCGGCCGTTTTCGGCCGATCGCCAAGGGCTTGTGCTCGGCGAAGGCGCCGGCATGGTGGTGCTGGAAACATATGAGCATGCCATGGCGCGCGGCGCCGCCATCCTTGCCGAAATCGCCGGCGTCGGCCTTTCCGCCGACGCCTCCGACATCGTCGCGCCAACTATCGAAGGGCCGGAGGCGGCGATGCGCTTCTGCCTCGTCGATGCCGGGCTCAATCCGGAGGACGTCGACTATCTCAACGCGCATGGCACCGGCACCAAGGCCAACGACCAGATCGAGACGGCGGCGATCAAGCGTGTCTTCGGCGGCCATGCCTACAAGCTTTCTATCTCCTCGACCAAATCGATGCATGCCCACTGCCTCGGCGCATCCGGCGCGCTGGAAATGATCGCCTGCGTGATGGCGATCCGCGAAGGCATCGTGCCGCCGACCGCCAATTATCGGGAAGCCGACGCCGACTGCGATCTCGACATCACGCCGAACGTGGCGCGCGAACGCACCGTGCGCACTGCGATCAGCAACAGCTTCGCCTTCGGCGGCACCAATGCGGTGCTGGCGGTCAAGGCCGTGTGACCGCACGCCTTGCGGGCCCTTCACCGGGGCCGGCGAAACCTTCCATGCGCATATTGATCACGCCAGGCGTCGCGCCTAACTGTCTGCGACCCGCCATGACCATGCCGCTCGGCGCGGTCCCCGACCAGGAGTTTCGATGACCGATCTGTCCGCGTTTCCGATCGCCAGGCGCTGGCCGGCGAGCCACCCCGACCGCATCCAGCTCTATTCGTTTCCGACGCCGAACGGGGTGAAAGTGTCGATCGCGCTGGAGGAACTTGGCCTGCCGTACGAGCCGCATGCCGTCGACATCGGCAAGAACGAGAGCTGGACCCCGGAATTCCTGTCTTTGAACCCAAACGGCAAGATACCGGCGATGATTGACCCGGACGGCCCGGGCGGACAGCCGATCGGCCTGTTCGAATCCGGCGCCATCCTGCTTTACCTCAGCGACAAGACCGGCAAGCTGGTTCCGGCAGACGCAACGCTGCGTTACGAGACGATCCAGTGGGTGTTCTTCCAGATGGCTTCGATCGGGCCGATGTTCGGCCAAGTCGGTTTCTTCCACAAATTCGCCGGCCGCGAAATCGCCGACAAGCGCCCGCTGGAACGTTATCGCGACGAGTCGCGACGGCTGATCGGCGTCCTCGAAACGAGGCTCAAGGCCCGCAGCTGGATCATGGGCGACGACTACACCATCGCCGACATTTCGATGCTTGGATGGGTGCGCAATCTGATCGGCTTTTACGAGGCACGGGAACTCGTCGGTTTCGACGATTTCCCCAGCGTGGGCGCATGGCTGGAGCGTGGCCTCGCCCGTCCAGCGGTGCAGAGGGGCCTCGCCATTCCGGCCAGAGCCTGATCAAAACCCTGACTGGCCCGGCTATTTTGCCTTGGTCCGGCGTTTCGAGCCCTTGCCGACTACGGAAGCGGCAAGCGACGCCGCACCTTTGGCGGTCGCAAGCACGGCACCAGCGGCGACGTTGGCCGTCGTTTTGACGGTGCGCATTGCGCTGCCGGCGATCGATCCTCTGCTGCCTGCCGGCTTTTTAGGGCTGGCGGCTTTGGGAGTTGCGGCCTTGGCCGCAGCGGGCATCACCTTTTTCGGCGCTGCCTTGCCAAAGCTGGGCTTGGCCGCATCCTTGGAGCGCGTCGCCGCTGCCGGGCCGGCGCTGGTTTTCGCTCGGGTTGCTTTTGATCGTGTTGCCCTGCCCTTGGCGGGCGCAGGCTTTCTTGCCATGGTTTCCATCGACTGTTCCCTCATGCGGCACAATTACCGTGTCCGGGATAACGGCCTGAAAGTTTTAAGGTTCCGGCCGAACAGTCCTTACAGATCAGGCCTGCTCACCGACCACCAGGTCGGCGGGCCGCCGACGGGCAAGCACCCGATCGATGTTCGGCATGTCGTTGGAAGCGATCCAGGCGCGCGCGTCCTCGTCGGACCGGCCGTGCTCGTGCCATCGCTCCAGCAGTCGGCGCTCGAGCTCGGCGCGCGGCACATCGACAAAGATCGAGAAGTCGAACAGCGGCGCCAGCCGCGTCCATGGCTCTTCGTCGAGCAGCAGATAATTGCCTTCGACCAGGATGAATTTGGTCTCGGCGGCGATGATCGCAGCGGCGGCGCGCGACAGCTCCATGCTGCGGTCGAAGACCGGGATGGCGATATCCGGCTCGCCGGCGCGGATGCGCTTCAGCAGCGTTTCGAAGCCGGCAAAATCAAAGGTTTCCGGGGCACCCTTTCGCTGGCGGAGGCCGCGCCGCTCGAGCACGACATCGTCGTAATGGAACCCGTCCATCGGCACGACTTCCGTCGTGCCTTCCGGCAGCAGGTCGTGCAAGCCTGCCGACAATGTCGATTTGCCGGCGCCGGGCGGACCGGCAATGGCAACGACGAAGCGCGGCGCCTTGCCGGCGCGCTTGAAAATGGCAGCAGCGATATGGGCGATTTCTGACATTGGCCCCCTTACGGTGGTTCTGGCGCATTTTGGCGGCAGTTTTCGGAAATTTCAAACGCCGGATTGTGTCAGGCCTTCAATCGGGCCTGGATTGCCCGATCCGCAGGAAATCGCTGTCGAAGCCGACGTCGCGCACGGCGTCGTCAGCCGCCAGGATGCGCATGCGGCCCGGCGAGGTCGTGACGTCGCGCGGCGGCTCGCCGGATGGCCATGGCAGTGCGCCGATGACATGACGGAACGAAAAGCTGCGCCCTTCAGAAAGCGCAAACGCGGTCGCCACGCCTTCGCGCTTAAGCCAGTTGTCGCCGAGCGATGCGGCGTGGCCGACGGCCGTGCGGCCATCCTCGATGCCGAGCACGCCGCGGTGGCGGCCGCTCCATGGCGCATAATCGCGCCCGCCATTGCTGACCCATAGCATTGTGACCGGCAATTCGGCCGGGTTCTTCAGCACCAGCACGAGATCGGCTTCCGCCTGGCGCGCCAGTGCGGTCCAGCCCGGCCCGCCATGGTCGGCCTCGACCAGCGTGACGAAGTCCTCACGCTCCTGGTCCATCCGATAGCCGGTCAGGTCGATCGTGCCGCCGCCGGCGGCGGGAAAGCGCGTCAGGTCGGCGGTTCGCGCTGGGTAGGCAAGCAACGAACGGCCACGAGCCGGATCGGGCTCCGGCGCCTCGTTAGGCGTTGCGGCAAAGCGCTTCGGCGAGAAGGCCAGCCTGCCGCCGGCCGTCATCACCGTCATCGGATGGTGGGCGAGGGGAATGGCGCCGGCGCCGCCGGAAAAGACGTGCTCCTGATAGAGAAAGGGATGATCGTCGCGCAAGGTCAGGATCTTGTCGACGGTTGCGCCCATGACCGGGCGCTGCAGGCGGAAGACGGCGCGCCAGCCATCGGCCGTTGCCGCGCTGTCGACGACGTCCCAGCGACTGTTGGCCGGCCAGCCATGCAAAGGTGCCGCTTCGACGTCGCTGACCGAGAACGGCGCGCAGAGGAAATCGCCGGACAGGTGGACCGTCCCTTCAGGCAGGTCTTTCGGTAGCGTCTCGCGCGGCTCGTCGACCCAGGGTGCGCGATGCAGCGGCTTCAGCCGGCGGCCATCGATCTCGACCGTCATGTCGGCGAGATGGCCGACGGCAAGATCGACCGATACCGAAATGCCCTTCGCCGTGATCGTGACCGTATCCATGTGCACCCTACCGATTCTGCCGGCCCAATTCCGGCCCGATTCTGCCGGCCAACAAAGCCCACTCGCCGCCGGTTGCGCAAGCGCGGTGGCCGGCAATTCGCATCAGACGGCGCCACGTCGGCCTGTGGACAGGGCACCAATCCAGGCCCAGACCGATATTAACCAAATGGACTGTGCCTTTGCGTTAAGATAGCTTCGCCTCGTCTCAGAAACAGCCTGCCTTCGGAACTGACTTGTCCGCCTTCCGGTTCTTTTCGTCCGTCCACAAATGCGTCGCTGTGCTGGCGCTGCTGCTGTTTGCTGCCGGCTGCACGACTGTCACGCCGCCCGACAGCGTGCTGGCGGTACCGGCGCCGCCGCAGAAATATGCCGCCATGGTCATCGATGCCGGCACCGGCAAGACGCTGTTCGAGGTCAATTCGACGGCGCCGCGTTATCCGGCGTCACTGACCAAGATGATGACGCTCTACCTTCTGTTCGAGGCGCTGGATTCTGGCCGCATCAGCAAGGAGACACAAATTCCGGTGTCGGACAACGCCGCCCGGCAGCCGCCGACCAAGCTGCGGTTCAGGCGCGGCGAGACCATCGACGTCGATTCGGCGATCCGCGCCGTCGTCGTCAAATCGGCCAATGACGTGGCGGTCGCCGTCGCCGAATATCTCGGCGGCAGCGAAGAGGGGTTCGCCGGCATGATGACCGCCAAGGCGCGCCAGATCGGCATGAGCAGCACCGTTTTCCGCAACGCCTCGGGCCTGCCGGATGGCGACCAGCACACCAGCGCGCGCGACATGGCGGTGCTCGGCATGGCGCTGCACGCCCGCTTCCCGCAGCATTTCCACTATTTCTCTGAAAGCGACTTCATGTTCCGCGGCAGGCTGGTGCGCGGCCACAACGACATGCTCGGCCGGGTGCGCGGGGTCGACGGCATCAAGACCGGCTACATCAGGGCTTCGGGCTTCAACATCGTCACCTCCTATAATGCGGACGGGCACAGGCTGATCATCGTGGTGATGGGCGCCGACAGCGCGCGCCAGCGCAACGACCACGTCGAGGCGCTGATCCAGCGCAGCCTGTTGCCGACCTCCGAGGCAAAGACGCGGCTGCTGTATGCCGAGGAGCAGTGACAGTTGAAGTCCGAGTGTTGACCGCGTGCGGGTTCAGGCGACAAACGCAGAGCCACCGTTTTGGGCGACACTGCTGAGATACTTTGCCGGCGGCTTGCCAAGCGCTTTCTTGAACATGGTGATGAAGGCGGTGACCGATTCGTAACCGAGATCGGCCGAAACCTGCTGCACGCTGGCGCCGGAGGCCAGCTCGCGCATTGCGACGATCAGGTGCAGTTGCTGGCGCCAGCGCCCGAAGGTCAGCCCTGTCTCTTTCACCACGAGACGTGCGAGACTGCTCTCGCTGAGCGCGACGCGACTGGCCCATTCCGCCAGGGTGCTGCGATCGGCAGGATCTTGCGCCAACGCCGCGGCGATGCGCCTCAAGCGCGGCTCGGACGAGACCGGCAAATGCAGCTGCTGGACAGGCATGCGCGGCAATTCGGATAGCAGTACGCTGGTCAGGAGCTCGCCCCTCGCGTCATCGTCCTCAACGCGATCCGTCAGCTCTATGATGAGCTCGCGCAGCAACGGCGTGATCGAAAGCGTGCAGCACCGGTCCGGCAGGTCGGCAGCTCCCGGTTCGATATAGACGAAGAAAATCCGGGCATTGGCGGTCGCGATATTGCTGTGCTCCATGTCGCCGGGAATCCACACCGCGCAATGCGGCGGCACCATCCACAGGCCGCTGGGGACGCGACATGTGACGCCACCGCCGAGTGCGAAGACGAGTTGCCCTTTGCGGTGGTGGTGGTCCGGCACCTCCGCCCTGGTTTCGGTAACGTCAACGCGCACAGCGATTGCCGGGGCGAGGACATCATCCGGATCGAAAGGCCAGGGGTAGCGGAGAGGCTGTCTCATTGACTGATTTTAGCGATCGACTGCCAAGATATCTAAATTACTCAAACAGGAAAGTCGATAGTTTAGGGATGAGTAACTCAGAAGCCGGCAGGCGGCCTTCCATTTAGTCATGCCCTGCTTGCGTTCTGAACGTCGGACCAACAAGCCCGGCGCACGAAAACAGGCTGGCGTCCGCGACGCAGCAAGAAGGGACGATACCAATGCTCGCCTTGGTCACATCTTCCGACAGCGCCACCGGGTTGCGGCTCGCCGAGCTTGGTGAGCCCGAGCCCGCCCCGCATGAGGCGCTGGTCTCGGTCCGGGCAGTCTCGCTGAACCGCGGCGAACTGCGCCTGCTCAACATCCGTCCGAACGGCTGGGTGCCTGGCCAGGACGTCGCCGGAATTGTCGAGCGCGCCGCGGCCGGCGGCTCCGGGCCGGCCGTCGGCGCCCGGGTTGCGGCTCTGGTCGACGAGGCCGGGTGGGCCGAACGGGTCGCCGTTCCGACCGACCACCTCGCCGTCCTGCCGGACGACGTCAGCTTCGTCTCCGCCGCCACTGTTCCGGTCGCGGGCACGACCGCGCTGCGGACCCTGCGCCTCGGCGGCGACCTGGCCGGCCAGCGGGTCCTGATTACCGGCGCAAGCGGCGCGGTCGGCCGTTTCCAGATCCAGATCGCCCGCCAGCAGGGCGCGTCGGTGGTGGCGGTCGCCGCTGCCCGTCATGCCGACGATCTCCGCGGCCTCGGAGCCGAGCGGGTCGTCGAAACGATCGAGCTGGCCGAAGGACTGTTCTCGCTGATTACCGAATCGGTGGGCGGCGATAGCCTCGCCCACGCGATCGAACGGATCGCGCCCGGCGGGACCGTCGTCATGTTCGGCTTGAGCAGCGGCGAACTCACGCCCATCGGCTTCCGCCAGTTCGTTCCGGGGCACGAAGGCGCGCGGCTGCAGACCTTCGCCTACTACGCTTCCGGTCCGGAGGTTGGCGCCGACATCGCCTCGCTGCTCGCGCTGATCGCAGCCGGCCGGCTCGAAACGCGCGTAGTCCTCACCCTGCCGTGGCGGGACGTCGCCCAGGCCCTAGACGCGCTGCGGCAGCGCAGCATCAGCGGCAAGGCAGTGCTTACCATGACAGAATGAGCAGGCGCGGCCGCCGGACGGGACGATGTCTGTCTCCCCCGGGCTGCTACGGCAACTTGAGCCCGCTGGCGATTGCCCGTTGAAGCCGGCGCCTGCTTCCGCTAAGAAGCCGTGGCTGGCCGGTTTACCGGCTGGTTCGTTTTTGGGATCACCGATCCTGAAGGCACCCGTAGCTCAGCTGGATAGAGCGCTGCCCTCCGAAGGCAGAGGTCACAGGTTCGAATCCTGTCGGGTGCGCCAAATTTGCAAAAGGAAAAGAACCCTAAGTAGATCATATTAAGGAGCGGCGCAGGAAAAGAAATTTTACCGATAATTTTCTAGTATCCTGTTTGCCATTTCTGCTGAAATTTCCTCACCCTTTTTCAGTTCGTATTTTCGTATCGATCGCTCTAGCACCCTCTTGCACTGAATAAATATGTTTCTTGGCGTTAAATCGACCATATGGCCGATGATATCGTCCATGGCCTCATTGCTAAAAGGGTAAAATGTGTCGACGTAAGGTGAATTTTCAGTTCGATAAAAATTCATCTGTGATTTGATAAATTCTCTTGCATGCTGATCATCAAGAGGGCCAACCTCGATGTATGGCCTTGTCATCCTTTTCAGCAGATGAATGGGCATGATCGCCTCGATGAGAGCCGTGGCCGCTGAAAAGCTTAGCAGCAAGGAAAAACGATACGGCAGCTCATTGATTAGTTCGCGAAACCCCGTGAAAAGAAGCTCGCTCTCCGACGCTTTGACGTCAATGAGGATCTCACATTCATCAACAAAAAGATATACGGATTCATATATCCGTTCTTTATCTTTATAGTCTGCTGTAATAACCCGAAAAAATTGACCGAGGACCTTTGCAGCAACAAAATCGGAATCGATCTTGGGAGCGAGCCCTTCCAAATCATATTTCCCCTCACCAGTGAGATAGGAATATACGGCATCAAACTTCTCAGCCCCAACGAGTAACAGATTTATCATGGCACGATCTGGCTCGGCAAATTCTGTCATTGCCGGATCATGAAAAGAGGATTGATCTTTGATTTGATAGCCAGTGCCAGCCACTTTCTGGTCTACTATACTCTGATAAATCGTTTTTAACTTCTTGCAACAATCTCTTATGGCGTCTTTCCCTATATCCCTCATTATGTACTTGTAAATTTCCAAAAAGTTTATTTTGGATGCGACCCGCGGCCGCTCTAAGTAAATCGCGAGGGAATTGAATTGGTCATTGGTCGCCACATATGTTTTTAGGAATTGAAGCGCATGGCTCTTCCCTGCCCCATACTCCCCGTAGACAATAGCAAACTCAGTTACTCCAATGTCGCGCGCTCTAACGCCTTTGACTAAGTCGACAAGCTCGTCTTTAAGCTCACCTCGGCCCGCCCAATTATGGACTGGCCCGTTTGGAACCATAGGAAATGGGTCTTGCTTCAGATCGAATGTTTCAAGCATCACGTTGTCTCCTCCACCCCTTCCGGCATCTTCAAATTCACCCATGCTGAATACGGGAACGCCCCTTTGTCGCGCAACCGGGCAATCTCGCGATGGCACGGAGTCTCATTGCCAACACCTTCGAATTCAGCCATTAATTCGTCATTGCGTTCAAGCCCTCCAATAGTGAAATTCGATGACCCGACAAAATTCCTAAAGTATCCCTTAACATACTCAAAATGGTACATTTTTGCATGCAGATACGGTTGAGTTCTGATGTATATATCTACGTCATCACGCATTAGGAACTTCGCCGTCTCGATAGTCATCGCGTTAGCTTTGCCAGGCGGCCTCGTAATTATTTCGATCTTTTTTACGCCACGAGTCCTTAGGTGCCTGCAGAAACCTGAAATCTCTTTAAACGGCTCAGGCAACCCATCAAAATATGGCGAGCAGATTATAGCATGACCGATTTCATCGCTTAAGGAAGAAACAAACCTTTTCCAAAAACTCCTTGTCATGTGTATATCTTGAAACGTTATCCTAGATCTTGTGTCCATCGAATATCCCCAAGCCGTTGATTCACTACTTTGTAATAGCCAATCTGCCCCACCTTTGCAGAAAGTCTCTGGAAATTACCCTTATACATCTTGAAAAGGTCATCCATAATGCCGGGCCACTCGTAGTTAACGCCGTCACGATATGACCTGTACTCTATGTAAGCGATGGGTAAGTCCAGGGGAGCTTGGGACGCATGAACTAGCTTTGCGCTTGTGTAGGCGGCTACCATCAGACGTGCTGTGTCTCTGACAATTTCCATGCGACTTGTGGACTTACGAGGGGTTATCGACGGCACTATTTTGAGTTCGTCCTCAAATGGCCCGGCTGCCCGATTTGCCGGATCGATCCGTAGAAGAGTTTGAACCTCGCGTTCAGGTCCAAGCCAGAAATATGAGCCTGATGGACTTAGCGCCGAATGGACGGCCTTTCCAAAACTAGTGAGTTGCCCGCTCGTGTGATCGGCAAGCCCGAGATAATCTAGCCAGCCGCGCCGCGGAGTGACGTGGTGCCGGGCGGTATTGAGGGTAATCGGTTCTATATCGTAGCGGCCGATGGCACTTTTGTCCTTTCGGATCCACGGGATATGAGAGACCATACGGTCAAGGAGCTGTCTCTCAGGGAAGGCACGCTCTAGCCACCGCAGCCGCGCTTGCCGCAATCTACTGAAACTGCTCAAATAGTAAGCTTTGATATCCCCTCTAGTGCCGGAGTGTAAGTACTCAAGAATTATGGCGATGGTATCAGAATCCGCTAATAATATTACTTTCAATAGAAAGTATTTATAAAATCTCAAATCCCCCGACGCCTTGGCACCAAGTAGTGACCTCCCTATCATCGTCGGCGCCACTTTGTGAATTTTACTTGCTCGAGGAGATACTACGCTAATTATCTGAAGCGATGAGGCTATGTTTACAGCCTCAGCCAAGTATTTATCTTCCAGATCGCCGCTCACGTCATTTGCTGTAAGGTGCAAATGTGATACAACTTCCGTCAGGTAGGCGGATGGTGTGGCTGTAAAGTAGTCCAGAATTGATACCGTTCTGTCCAAATCGTAAGCCGCTGCCGTATATCCTATGTGGCGAGACAGAGACTTCGCCAGCTTTTTTTCCAACTCTTCCCGCGACTTGTACATAATCAACCTGGAGTGTTACCACCATGGGCGGTGGCCCTAGGTCTAATATGGCAGAGAAACACGCGACCACTTGAAGCGTCTGCAACAAGCGCCTCGCCAGGGCTTAGTGATCGGACTACGTCGGCAATGTTTGGCGACCTTGCGCTATCGATGTCATAGTCAACGGCTGTCCTAGTTGGCATTCGCGCCGTCGCAGCTGAAAGATCGATCTCAAATCCGAGCGTATGGGTCAGAGTCAAATCAACTTGGCTCATGAGCCGATTATCGACAGCCGAAGGTTGTTGGGTCGCGAAAACGAGCGACAATCCTGCGTCCCGGCCACGCTTTACATAATCGATCATTGGGCCGGTCGCCGGTGTCGATGCACCTGAGGGAACAAGCACGTGCGCTTCGTCCAGCACGAGCCACAATCTTCGCGCCAGTTTTTCACTATCAACCATAGACGTGTTTGTTCTCAATGCTATTTTTCGAGCCTGCTGAATACGCCCCATTCTGTCTGCTACGAGACGCGCTATCACGCCCACAATTAGCGCTCGGATAGAATCGTGCAGATTTCGCATGAGAATGACGGATAGCGTTCCCGGCGCCAGCAGCTGGTCAACTTCTAGCCCCTCTGCGTTGATTACGCCCGCTTCCTGGAGAGATATTAGACGCCAACGAAGACCGTCCACTGTGCCTTGCTGATAGTTCTGTAGGACTCCTGCGGAACATCGGTCTACTAGTTCTGCAGGAGTGGCGTCAGTCGCATTTTCGAGCAGCGAAATCAGCGCTTGGCCCATTGGGCTAAATCGATCAAGTTCAAGTATCGACAACCAATCGGCTTTTGTTAGCTGTGCTGGAGAAAGCGACAACGGCCTTGCGTTGGGAACCTGGGTGTCGCTTCCGTTGGGTATCCAGATTTGAAGCCCGTTTACTGAGTTGGGACTAATACCCCACTTCTCTAGAGCTTGGCGGTGGCTGGCATCCTGCGGGATGGTTGCCTGCGGTTCATGTTGCAAGGTCCAGAATTGGTCCTGTATGTCGAAGATTATCGCAGCTTGTCCGCTATTCGGCGTACCCCACATTAGCTCATCTAGAAACAACCCTTCCACAAATACGCCGAGGTCAAAGCTTTTTCCACTCCCTCTTGATCCAAAAATACCGACTACGTGAGGAAACTTCACATCGATATATACATCGTAGTCTAATATATTTGCGCTTCTTCCACTTTCCAGTACTTTTCCCATGAACAAAGCAGAGAGCGCGTCCGAATCCCGCGATCCGACTAATACCCGTTTAAGCTTGTGATCTATCGTAAATGAAAGAGGCTCTGCCGTTCCAAATTTTGTTTTAGTAAAGACCTTGCGATAAGCGTGTGATCTCGTCATTGCTTGATTGATCCAATAGCTTCGGCTCGTCCCCTCGCCTCAATAGAACCACTTGATTCGGGGAGAGCACCGCAAGCAGCCTTTCATATGCAGCTGAAGCCACTACAACCGCAACATTGTAACGCTTCGCAAGACGTTGGAGCCCTCTACAAACAGCGAGGACATTGTACCTATCCAATGTTTCGCAGAAATTATCGACTATCAGAATATTTGGAACCGTCAAAAAAGAAAGGGCAAGTTGAAGCCGATAGGCTTGTCCGACGCTCAGGCTAGCGATGGGCCGGACAAATAGCTGCGGCTCAGCGAGCCCAGCGCTCGCGTTTACATCTAAGAACTCTTTCAGCGACGTTTTCCCGAGGTATGAAATGGCCGTCCGTTTTCGATCGATCTCCGCTAAGTTCTGAATCAACGGCGACCCGTCGACTTGGCCCGAGTAAAGCAATTCAAGGCCCTCTGTGGTGCTTGCGGACCTTAAATCATCACTTGCCCCAGAGTCGCGGCAAATTGAATAGATGGCAGATAGGAAGAGGCTTTTTCCAGAACCACTGGCTCCACATATCAACGTTATCTCACCAGATCGGAGATCGATCGAGAAATCAGAGGATACCTTCGTGCTCAATCTTTTTCCAACGAATCCAAAGGTGTCTTGAAGGGCTCGTGCATTTGAGGACTGGCTGATATCAGCATAGGCCTCAGCTCTAAGTTTTGAGATGCGCCATACACGTGGCGACTCTGGCAATTTGGTGCGTACGCCCGGTTTAGCTTGTAAAGCCGCCCTGTTACGGACGTACGTCCTCGCGACGGCATTGAGACCGGCGACGTACGTTGGCTTTGGCCTTCTGCTAACTCGGTATAAGGCTTCCCATGTCACTTGGTCTAGCACCCCAGGATCATGCCTGAGATTATCCAAAATTGCTGCAAGCGGCGTCCCACTTTTTTTCATAAATTGAAGTACTTTTTCGGCATACCCTCGTTGCATAGTCATAACACCACCGCCTCCTTGAGGCATTATACCCTCTGGGGAGAGTGCTTTTCGAACTAGATACTTCATATCTTTGTCCAAGCGGTGCTCATTTCCTTCTGTATTACCGGCAAAAACAAAATCCTCTCCCGACACGAACGGGTAATATCTGAGCATTTCGGCCGTTATTTCGAGAAATCTAGCTCTATAACCACCGTAATGCCACCGAAGAGCTGTATAGTTGAGTGCCGCCGCTAGAAAAAGCTTAGACAGCCCCAATCCACGAATCTCTGGGTGAACAACAACTCGTGAAATACGAGCAATAATGTTTGAGTACTTTATGCTAGCGCCTCTATTCCAAGTGGTCCACGCGAGCCCACCTGGCTCTTGGTAGGGAGCATTAAAGAAATCTCTACGTGCAGTATTTGCAATCATACTTGATGTAATTTCAATGAATCCCAGAACTTCCGGGAGGTCCCATAAATCTGACCTTGCAATTAACGGAACCACCCTTCCCGCGCCTCCACCACCGCGATAATGGAATCTCTTCAGGCCCTCATATTTTTCGAGCTCTTCATTTGTCTCGATCTCTTTAAATGTGATATCAATGTTTCTTCCAGCTATCTTGAATTCTTTTTCCAAGCGCCATGGCGTAGATGGAATAAACGTCTGATCGTTCTTGACGAAAACTTCTAGCTCGCCATTATTATCGAACCTTACGAAGTCGTTTTTTCCAATTGGAATATACCTGCGAGCCCTGACGGACGACCCATCCGACAGTTTGATCACGGTCTCCATCTTATGCAGTGTTCTAGAGCGTACAGCGAGCATATCGTCTCGATATTCGATGCGGAGATGGATCAAGGAATCGGGCCATTTTGAGTCAGGCTCCTTGTACGCTGATACGCTAGCGCGCCACAATTGCCTTGGCCAAGCAGTCAGAGCACTTTTGCCTTGGAGAATGTAAGTGTGCCTTACGTGGCGTTGAGGCTTGCGGCTCCGACGCAGACGCCTGCTGACAGGTTGGTCATTCTAATCTGTCAGGTGCGTCAACTGTAAGCGCTATTTTCGCTGCACGTTGACGCGAGCGCTTTCGACGGAGGCCTTCGAATCGGGAACGGTATCTGGTCTGATCAGGCTGCTGTTGCTT
>NZ_JAMYTU010000024.1:0-83852 GCF_040322615.1 Mesorhizobium sp. M0119 | reverse complement strand
AACTCGCGCGGGCCGCGGGCTGCCTTTGTCGGGGCGATTAAAAACACCGCATTAAAATTAATAATCTCAGCCAACTCGGCGCGCCCGGCAAACACCCGGGCGCTTTTGATTCTGCAGGATGGTCTGTTAAAGTCGCTTTGCGGAAGGAAAGCGCATGCCCGCCAGCGAAGACGGCAGCCGCCACGACGGCCCAGGGCTCGATCGGTTCGAGATGGTGCGGCGCGCGCCCAGTCATCGGCTTCAGGGCGCCGTCACTGACATATGCGGCTTTCGCGAAACCATGCCAGGCCATTTCCGCGCGGTCGAATATGCCTCGCTGACCGTGCCGCTGGTCATCAGCTTTGCCGAACCCTTTGCCATCGGGCTTGGCAAGGACCCAAGCGACAATGACCGCTTCGCCAGTTTTGCCGCAGGCCTCTATGCCGGGCCGGTGGTGATCGAATCCTTCGGCGGCGCCTGCTGCGTGCAGATCAATTTCACCCCGCTCGGCGCTCGTCGCTTCTTCGGCCGGCCGATGAGCGAACTGACCGACCGCATGGTCGGGCTCGATGACGTGCTTGGCGTTGAAGGCATCGCGCTGCGCGAAAGGCTTGGCAATGCACCGGATTGGAGCACACGCTTTGCCATCTCAGAGGCCTTCGTCGCGGACCGGTTGGCAACGGCGGACCGCACTCAAGCCGAAATAGCCTGGGCCTACCAGACGATCGTCACGACGGGTGGCCGGATTCGCGTCTCATTGCTTGCCAACAAGCTGGGTTGGAGCCGCAAGCATCTTGCCGGAAAATTTTCGGACGCGATCGGAACCGGCCCAAAAACGCTGTCGCGCATTGTCCGCTTCAACCATGCGCTCGGCCTGTCGAGACAGGTCAACAGCGATTGGGCCGACATCGCCGCCGACTGCGGCTATGCCGACCAGGCGCATCTGGTGCGCGAGTTCCGCGACCTCGCCGGCATGACGCCGACGGCGCTTGGCGCGAGGTAACATTTCTTCAAGACGCGTGACCGGCCTTCGCCCAGACTGGGTTATCGACTAACCCACTGAAGGAGATCAGCCATGCCGAACACCACCGAACCACCGCGGCTTTATCCGGCGCTGCGCTACAGGAATGCCGGCAAGATGATCGACTGGCTCTGCGAGGCCTTCGGCTTCAGCGTCCGCGCCCGCTATGGCGAAGGCGACGTGGTGCACCACGCCGAACTCGCTTTCGGGTCCTCGATCATCATGCTCGGCACGGCGCGCGATGATGCCTATGGCAAGATGGTCAGCGCGCCCGGTTCGGGCGGCGGCAAGTCGATCTACGTTGCGGTCGCCGACGCAGACGCGGCATACGCGCGGGCAAAGACCGCCGGCGCCGAGATTCTGGAAGAACTCACCGACCGCGACTATGGCAGCCGCGAATTCATCGCGATCCGGAAGGCAATGTCTGGTCGTTCGGCACCTACTGGCCTAAGGCCGACGAACCCGCCAGCTAACGCGCCAGCCCAAAGATGGCGTCGCAGTCGAGGTGGGTTTCCAGCTCGGCTGCGATCTCGTCCAGTGCCCGTTCGACCTCAGCGCGGTAGTCGATGCCGCCGCCCTTGACGCCGAGGCTTTCGAGGAATTTCGCCCGGAAGGCATCGGCGGAAAACAGACCGTGCATATAGGTGCCCAGCACCTTGCCGTCGGCCGAGATAGCGCCGTCATCGATGCCGTTGATGACGGCGGACGGCCGCAGCGTGTCCGGACCGGTGGTGCGGCCGAGATGGATCTCGTAGCCCTCGAGCGGCAGATCGAATTGCACCGAGCGCGCGCTGACGTTGCGCACCGTCTTTTCCGGCTCCATCACCGTTTCGACGTCGAGCAGCCCGAGGCCTTGCGTCTCGGTGACGCTGCCCTCGATGCCATCGGGATCGCGCACGACATGGCCGAGCATCTGGAACCCGCCGCAAATGCCGACGATATGGCCACCGCGTTTCCTATGCGCGGCGAGGTCGCGGTCCCAGCCGTTCTCGCGGAATTTCAGGAGATCGCCGATCGTCGACTTCGAGCCGGGAATGACCACCAGCCCTGCATCCTGCGGCAGGCGCTGGCCAGGCGGCACGAACACCACCTCGACCTGCGGTTCGGCCTTGAGTGGGTCGAGATCGTCGAAATTGGCGATGCGCGAGAGCACCGGCACGGCGATCTTCAGCGCACGTTTCTCGCCGGACGCCAGCCGTTCGAGCACGACGGAATCTTCCGACGGCAGCCGCGCCGCCGCCTTCAGCCACGGCACAACGCCAAAGCAGCGCCAGCCGGTGAATTTTTCGATCGCTTCGATGCCATCGTCGAACAGCGAGACATCGCCGCGGAACTTGTTGATGAGATAGCCGACGATCATACGCCGGTCCTCCTCCGGCAGGATCAGATGGGTGCCAGCGACCGAGGCGATGACGCCGCCGCGATCGATATCGCCGACCAGGATCACCGGCACGCCGGCGCACGTCGCAAAGCCCATATTGGCAATGTCGCGGCTCCTGAGATTGATCTCGGCCGGCGAGCCGGCGCCCTCGACAATGACCAGATCGGCGCCCTCGCCGACCTTTGCCCAGGAGTCCAGCACCGCATCCATTAGCCGGCCCTTCAGCGCCTGGTAATCGCGCGCCCGCGCCTCGCCGAACACCTTGCCCTGCACGACGACTTGAGCGCCGACATCGGTCTGCGGCTTGAGCAGCACCGGGTTCATGTGGATGGTCGGCGCCACGCCGCAGGCGATCGCCTGCAGCCATTGGGCGCGGCCGATCTCACCGCCGCCTGAAACGCCCGGAATATCGGCGACAGCGGCGTTGTTCGACATGTTCTGCGGCTTGAACGGCCGCACTTTCAAGCCGCGCTTCTTCGCCGCGCGGCAGAGACCGGCGACGAGCACCGTCTTGCCGACATCCGAACCCGTGCCCTGCAGCATGATCGCCTTGGCCATGTCAGTCCCTGCCCTGCGCAACGGTTCCGGTGATCGTCGACTTGGCTGCCAGTGGCCCGCCGCGCCAGAGATAGAGCGCCATCAGTGGCTCCTTGCCGGTGCGCATGGCGTGGCTGACGTCAGAGGCATGGTGTATCACCTCGCCCGCCGCTCGAAGGCGAAAACCGCCATCGCCCATGCGCCATTCGGCGCCGCCGGTCAGCGGGATATAGATCTCCTCCGCGACATGATGGTGATCGGGGTAGACGATGTCGGGCCCAAGGATCAGCAGGCCGGCCGCGACCTCTTCATTGACGAAATGGCCGCGCGTGCCGAACACCTCCAGCCAGCCGTAATTGTCGATGAAACCCTTGCCGAAATCCGCTTCGCCATAGGTCTGGCCCCAGTGCAGATCGCCGCGACGCTCCGCAACCAGCCGCGCCAGCGACTTGGCCGCAGCGGGAGCGAGTTCGACGATACGGTCGAGCTGGACAAGACAAGGCAGTGCATGCGGTTCAAGCTGCCGGCCCGGCATGTCCCAGCCGATGCGGGCCACGGCGTTGCGCACCAGCGCATCGTCGAACGTCTGGAGATAGGCATGGAAGCGTCCAAGCAGTTCGTCAAAATTTGTCGTCACACTTTGCTCCAAAGCGCATTCGCGCACAGCGGCTGCCCGGATAGTTGGATCGAGACGGTCGGGTTGCGCGGCGGCATCATTGGTCTAGATTAGACTGCGCGCAAAGCCAAAAACGACAGGCCAGCAGGCCGGAACATCAGGGAGCACGCCATGGACGCCGCTGTCGATGCGGGCACCAGCCAGTTCGAACTCAACGAGGACCAGCGCGCCATCCAGGAGATGGCCGAGGCCTTCGCGGCCGACCGTGTGGCGCCGAACGCACTCGACTGGGATCGCAACAAATATTTCCCCGCCGATGTGATCCGCGAGACAGGCCCGCTCGGCCTTGGCGGCATCTATGTCCGCGACGATGTCGGCGGCTCGGGGCTCGGCCGGCTCGACGCCGTGCTGATCTTCGAGGCGCTTTCGCGGGCCGATCCGGCGTTTTCCGCCTTCATCTCGATCCACAACATGGCGGCATCGATGATCGACCGCTTCGGCAGCGACGAACAGCGCCGGCGCTTCCTGCCGAAGCTGACCTCGATGGAATGGCTGGCCAGCTACTGCCTGACCGAGCCGGGCTCGGGATCCGATGCCGCGGCGCTGAAGACGCGCGCGGTCAAGAGCGGCGGCGATTATGTGCTGAACGGCGCCAAGCAGTTCATCTCCGGCGCCGGCGACAGCGATCTCTATGTCGTCATGGCGCGCACCGGCGCCGACGGGCCGAAAGGCATTTCCACCTTTGTCGTGCCGAACGATGCGCCGGGCCTTTCCTTCGGCGCCAACGAGCACAAGATGGGCTGGCACATGCAGTCGACGCGCCAGGTCGTTTTCGAGGATTGCAAGGTGCCGGCGGAAAACCTGCTCTCAGTCGAAGGCGCCGGCTTCGGCATCGCCATGGCCGGGCTGGACGGCGGCCGCTTGAACATCGCCGCTTGCTCGCTCGGCGGCGCGCAATCGGCACTCGACAAGGCGCTCGCCTACACCGCCGAGCGCAAGGCTTTCGGGTCGAAGATCAACCAGTTCCAGGCGCTGCAGTTCAAGCTCGCCGACATGGAGACCGAACTGCAGGCAGCGCGCATCTTTCTCTACACCGCCGCTTCGAAGCTCGACCGCAAGGCGCCGGATGCCTCGAAATGGTCGGCTATGGCTAAGCGCTTCGTCACCGACACCGGCTTCAATGTTGCCAACGACGCCCTGCAACTGCATGGCGGCTACGGCTATCTGCATGATTACGGCATCGAGAAGCTGGTGCGCGACCTGCGCGTCCACCAAATCCTCGAAGGCACCAACGAAATCATGCGCGTCATCATCGCTCGCGCCCTGATCGGACGGTAAGTCAGTAGGCAGTAGGCAGTAGGCAGTAGGCAGAAAGATGACCGGCAAGATCAATTCGTACAAGGATCTTATCGTATGGCAGCAGGCGATGGATCTGGCCGTCACAACCTACTCCCTGACCAAGGCATGGCCAAAAGAAGAATTGTATGGGTTGACCAGCCAAATCCGCCGCTCGGCAACCTCTATTCCTGCAAACATCGCGGAAGGTTATGGCCGAGACAACAGAGGCTCCTATCAGCAATTTCTCAGGATAGCGCAGGGGTCGCTGAAGGAGTTCGAGACGCACCTCCAGATCGCCGAACGCATTGGCCTTGCTACGCATGATCAAGCTTATCACATGCTATTAGCGACCGAGGGCATCGGAAAAATGCTTCGCCAACTTATTAGCAAACTTGCGCCCGAATAGGCCGCCTACTGCCTACTGCCTACTGCCTACTGCCTTACCCAACCACGGAGCGCCATTATGACCACTATCGCCTTCATCGGCCTCGGCAATATGGGCAATCCGATGGCCGCCAACCTGGTCAAGGCCGGGTACGCCGTGTACGGCTTCGACCTGGTGCCGGAAAACCTCGTCATCGCCAGGGAGCACGGCGTCGTCATCATGGCCAATGCCGTTGCAGCGGTGAAGGATGCCGATGCGGTCATTACCATGCTGCCGGCCGGCAAGCATGTGCTGTCGGTTTACGCAGACATCGCGGCCAAGGCGAAAAAAGGCGCGCTGTTCATCGATTCCTCGACCATCGACGTCGAGTCGGCCCGAAAGGCCCATGCCATCGCCGCCAAGCACGGGTTGCTGACGATCGACGCGCCGGTCTCCGGCGGCACGGGCGGTGCGGCGGCCGGCACGCTGACCTTCATGGCCGGCGGTTCGAAGGACGCCTTCGCCAAGGCCGAACCAATCCTCAAGCCGATGGCCGGCCGCATCGTTCATTGCGGCGACGATGGCGCCGGACAGGCGGCGAAGATCTGCAACAACATGATTTTGGGCATTTCGATGATCGGCGTTGCCGAGGCCTTCGTGCTGGCGGAAAAGCTTGGCCTGTCGCACCAGGCGCTGTTTGACGTTGCCTCGACGTCGTCCGGCCAGTGCTGGTCGCTGACCACTTACTGCCCGGTGCCCGGCCCGGTGCCGACATCGCCCGCCAACAATGGCTATAAGCCTGGCTTCGCGGCGGCACTGATGCTGAAGGACCTGAAACTGTCGCAGGAGGCCGCGCAGAGCGCCGGTGCGGCAACCCCGCTCGGCGCCGAGGCAGCCCAGCTCTATGCGCTGTTCAATGCACAAGGCAACGCCGGCGCGGATTTTTCCGGCATCATAAATTTCCTGCGCGGTGCCACGGGGTAAACTCCGAATTTCATCGTTTTTTCGATATCCTGATGCGGAAAGCTGGCAAGTTTAGGTTTGCTTAAGCTCTTGCTAACCTTGCAGTAACGATGTGCGTTTAAAACGGATTGCGAGGCGGACATCCGCCCGGCGCTCCGGATCAGGTCTCGCGTACCGGAGCCCGCAAGTTTCGCCGTAAGTTTCGCAAGTGTTTTGTTGGCGAAGCGCCATGCGTATCTGGCAAAGCCGCGCTCCGATGGAGCGCGGTTTTTGCGTTTCGGACTCTTCAAGGACAGTGAGACGATCGCCCTGGCGCGACTCCAGATGATCGTCGGCCTCGTGGCGGCGGTCCTGACCTACGTTGACGACCGGCGCGTCAGCTGCGCTACTTGCGTGCGAGCAAGACATGAGCCTCTTGGGGGAATATCAGCTCCCCTCCAGTTGAATAGATTGCCAGCGACGAACTTACATCAGCCGTGATCGCTGCGACGACTGCGGCCCGATGTCCGGCCTCCATTCCGCTGATCAGCCCAGCCTGCGGAGTCGCTGCCAGCTGTAATCGCACGTATTGCTTTGACGAGGGGAACCGGATGTTCTGTGTCGTCGTGTGGATGGTCACCTGACGAAATCCCGCCCCGGCCACCAATCGGTAAAGCTCGTCCGCATCGGCGAGTGAATGCTCGGACCGTTTCGTTGCCGAAGCGCCCGGACCGAGGTGTCGATCCAAGGCATCCGCCAACGCCTTGGCCGCGGGAGTGTGCTCGATAGCGCTGAAAACGTTTAAGACCAGTCGGCCGTCAGGCACCAGAACCCGGAACATCTCACGTAGTGCACTCGATCGGTCCGGAAAAAACTGCAGTCCGAGCTGGCAAAGAACCAAATCAAAGGTGGAGTCAGGGAACGGCATTTCGAGCGCGCTTCCCTCGTGCCAGTCGATACGCGGTCCAGCACCTCTCGGGAGCGATCGAGCAACGGCAAGCATGCCCGTGTTGATGTCGAGGCCGACGACCTGCCCATTTCCCATACGCTCGGCCGCCGAGCGTGCCACCACGCCGGTGCCGCAAGCTACGTCCAGAATCCGCTCACCAGATTGAGGCGCAGCACGATCCAAAAGGTCGGCAGCCCACTGGGCTGTGATTGCCGGGACCAGGTAGCGCTCGTAGAGTTCCGCAGCGCTGCCTTCCAGCTGCCACTGCTCTTGCTGGGCCATAGCGTCCCTCCCGGACCAGCCGTTCGGGCAACGGGCCGATCGGCGCTTCAAGCAGCCATCTTAAAGCACGTGTCTGTCAACTAGCAACCGGACCGGGAGACATGGATACAGAGCAGATCGCTAGGACGATCCGCCCGCCACCCTAACGAGGACCTTTACTGCTGCTCGTTTCCATCGACGAGACGAATGGCAACGTTCCACCCACAGCCGAATCCAAACCGAGGCACCATCGCCTTTCGGATCACTTGTTGAAGTCGACAGGACACGCCCCGCCATTTCCACCGAGCGGAAGAGTGAAGGCAACCCGGTTGCAGACATAGTCTCGAAGACTATTTCGTTAGAGGCTATACGGCCGCACGAATCTCTTCACATATTGAGGTCCCGCAATGGCGCACGAGCCTCGAAAAAGACCATTATTCCGCAAGCTCGATAATCATCTATTGCGCGTGAGCGACCTCGATGCAGCCGTATCGTTCTATGGGGATCGGCTCGGTCATGCCCTCGTTTGGCGGGACGATGAAGCCGCTGGCTTTGCGCTGCCGGAAACCGATGCGGAACTGGTTGTCCATCTTCATATCGGTCCCGAGACCGATATCCTGGTCGATAACGTGGACGACGCGTTTGAGGAATTCTTGGCCGCCGGCGGTGAGGCTGTGCAACCGCCATTCGAGATCGCGGTCGGACGGTGCGCCCGTGTCCGCGATCCTTTCGGCAACATAGTTGTGATCTTGGACCAATCGAAAGGGATGTTGGTCACTGACGCGAAGGGGCACGTCATCGGTGTCAAGGCGGGCCAGTGATCACGCGTGGTCGTCTATACCGCCAACAGCCTCGCCTGGCGAACGCTTCGCCATAAAGCGGCATTCAATCTCCGGGCGCCCGATTACCAGGCGCCCGGCGATCGTTCACCGCTTGCGCAGATCTGCTTCCGCCAAATCGAGCGCCCTGGCGATGCGGTCGCAGGCGATGTCGATCGTCTCGCGCGTCCAGATCAGCGGCGGCGACAGGATCATCGTGTCGCCGGTGGCGCGCAGCATCATGCCCTGGGCAACTGCATGGTCGCGGACAAGCACGGCCGCGCTGCCGGCCGGCAGGAAGCGCTCCTTGGTTGCCTCGTCCTTGACGATCTCGATCGCTCCCATCAGCCCGAACGAGCGCACCTCGCCGACCAGATCGTGCCCACCGAGACGTTCCTGCAGCGCCCTGGCGAAGTAAGGCCCGGTATCGTTCCTGACGCGCTCGACCAGGCCTTCCCGCTCGATGATCTCGAGGTTCTTCAGCGCCACGGCGCAGGCCACCGGATGCCCGGCATAGGTGTAGCCGTGATAGAATTCGCCGCCCTTTTCGACCAGTGTCGCCGCGATGCGGTCGCCGACCAGCAGCGCCGACAGCGGCTGATAGCCAGAGGTCAGCGCCTTGGCCGTGGTGATGGTGTCGGGCTCGACATCGAAGGCCTGTGCGGCGAACCACTCGCCGGTGCGGCCATAGCCGGTAATGACCTCGTCCAGCATCAGCAGGACATCGTATTTGCGGCAAATGCGCTGCACTTCCGGCCAATAGCTCATCGGCGGGATCTTCACCCCGCCTGCCCCCATCACCGGCTCGCCGATGAAGGCGGCGACCTTATCGGCGCCGGCTTCGAGGATCGCGTCCTCGACCGCTTTTGCCGCGCGCAGGCCGAAATCATGGTCGCTTTCGCCGGGCAGTGCGAGCTCGTAGGCATAGGGCATCATTACATGGACGATGTTGGGCACGGCGCCGCCGAGCTGCTTGTGCATCAAATCCATGCCGCCGAGCGAGGCGCCGGCGATGGTCGAGCCGTGGTAGCCCATCTTGCGTGAGATGATGCGGTTCTTCTCGGGCCTGCCTTCCAGCACCCAATAGTGACGGACCAGGCGCAGCGCCGTGTCGTTGGCCTCCGAACCGGACGAGCCGTAGAACACCTGGTTGATATGCTTCGGCGCGATCTCCGCCAGTTTCTTGGCAAGCAGAACCGGCGTCGGCGTCGAGCATTTGAAGAAGGAGTTGTAGTAGGGCAATTCCTTCATCTGGGCGTAGGCGGCGTCGGCCAACTCGTCGCGGCCATAGCCGACATTGACGCACCACAGCCCGGCCATGCCGTCGAGGATTTCCGTCCCTTCGGCATCGTAGATGAACGGCCCGTTGGCGTGGGTGATGATGCGCGAGCCGGTCTCGCGCATCTCCTTGTGGTCGGTGAACGGATGAAGGTGATGCGCGGCATCGATCTGCTGAAGCTGCTTCAGCGAATAATTCTGGTAGGTCATGTCTGATCTTTCCTCTTGAACCAATCCGGCAGCTTTCGCGCCGGGGCGGATTCGTCAGAGGACAGCGGGCGGCGAATAGCCGATGCGAGCGCAGAGCCGCAACAGCTCGGCGCGTAGCGTGCGCGACGACGGCGTCACCGCCACCCCAAATGCGCAACCCGATTTCGCCAGCCGAGCCATGCATGTACCTTAGGCTGCCTCGAGCCCTCAGTTCAAGCCGTGCCGGTCAAGCGACGCCGGTCAATTGGTGCCAGTCAGGGCCCGCTGCAGGAAGACGTACTTCATCGCCGCCTGTGCAGCCTGCGGCCGCCGGTCGCCGCGTCCACCATGGCCGCCCTCGGTCTCCTCGAAGAACAGCGTCTTGCTGTGCCCGGCTGCCTGCAGCCGTGCCGCCATCTTGCGGGCATGCCCGGGATGGACGCGATCGTCGGCGGTCGAGGTCGTCAGCAACACCGGCGGATAGTCTAGATCCGTGTCTACATGCTGGTAGGGCGAATAGGCGGCGAGCCAGGCCGCCTCTTCCGGCTTCGCCGGATCGCCATACTCGGCCATCCACGACGCGCCGGGCGGCAGCTCGGTATAGCGCAGCATGTCGAGCAGCGGCACGTCGATGATCACCGCACCGAACAATTCCGGGTGCTGCGTCAGCGAGACGCCGGTCAGCAGACCGCCATTCGATCCGCCCTGGATGCCCAGCGTGGCCGGTGTGGCGATGCCGCGTTTGACGAGATCTTGCGCCACGGCGGCGAAATCGTCGAAAGCATTCTGGCGATTGGCCTTGAGCGCCGCCTGATGCCAGTTCGGGCCGAACTCGCCGCCGCCGCGGATGTTGGCCTGCACATAGGCATTGCCCTTCTCCAGCCACAGCCGGCCGCGCACGCCGGCATAGCCGGGCAGCAGCGGCACTTCGAAACCGCCATAGCCGTAAAGCAATGTCGGCACCGGCCCGTCCTGGTCGCGCCGCCTGACGACGAAGTACGGGATCATCGTGCCGTCCTCCGAGCGCGCCTCGAACTGTTCTGAGACCAGGGACGACGCGTCGAAGCGCGCCGGCTGCGATTTCACCGGTGCCAGCGTCGCAGCGTTGTCGTCCGACCAGATGATCGAGCTCGGCGTCAGGAAATCGGTGAAGGAAAAGGAGACGCTGGAGCCGAAATGCTCGGCATGGCTGATGCCGACATTGCCGTTTTCGGGCAACGCCACGGGCTTGAACTCCCAGCCGCTGTCACTGCGTTCGCCGGCGATGACCTTGCCGCGCACATTGTCCATCAAATTGATGAACAGCCGGTCCTGCGTGCGGGCAATGCCGGCAATCGAGACGCGGTGCGCCGGCTCGAGCACGGTATCGATGGATCCGAATAGCCCGGTTTCGATCCAGCGCTCGAAATCGAGTGAATAGAGCCCGTCGGGCTTGCACAGCGTGCCGTCCGGCGCCGTCCATGGGGTGCGCACGCCGAAGAGAAACTGGCTTTGGAATAGCGCCGTATCGGTGACGTCGTCCGGCAGCGGGATACGCCTGTTTTCGCCCGATGGCAGCCGCAGGAAATTGTGCGAGGCGAAGAAGTCGAGGGTCCGGGCGAGGAAGACATGACGCTTGTCGCCGTCGAATTCGACGGACCCGCCGGCTGCGAGATCCTGCTTCAGCGCCTCGAAGATCGGCATCGCCGCTTCCAGTGGCGTGCCGCGCCGCCAAAGCTTGACCACGCGCGGATAACCGGACTGGGTCTTGTCGTCCTCCTCGAAGGCGGCGGCAACGATAACTGTGTCCTCGTCCAGCCAGCTAAAGCTCGATTTCGAGGCAGGAGCCCGAAAACCGCCATCGACGAAGGACCTGCTTTCGATATCGAATTCGCGCATCTCGCTGGCATCGCCGCCATCCGGCGACAGGCTGAGCAGGCAGCGGCTGAAGTCGGGATAGAGCCGGCTCGCGCCGCTGAACACCCATTTCACCCCCTCTTCCGCCGCCAGGCTGTCGAAGTCGATGATCGTCTGCCATTCCGGCTTGTCGGTCTTGTAGGATGCGACCGTGGTGCGCCGCCAGAGGCCGAGTACGTTCGTCCGGTCCTGCCAGAAATTATAGACATAGCCGTTGATAGCGGCACCGACGGCGATGTTATCCTCGGCAGTCATCAGGTCGAGCGCGGTCTCGAACGAGGTCTGATAGGACGGATCACGTTGCAGCTCCCCGACCGTGATCGCATTTTGGCGATGCACCCAGTCGAGCGCCTGCTTGCCTCGTCTGTCCTCCAACCAGAGAAACGGATCTTCGGCCGCCGAATCCGGCTGGCCCTTGGTATTCGATTTGGTCATGAGGTCTCCGGTTGAGTCGGACGTCGGTACCGCCCAGATCGACATGGGGCCGCTTATATTCAAGTCATCGCGTCAGGAACGGCAACCTTCTGGCATTCACACCATCCGCCTTCGAATGACAGTTACAGCCCCCAGCGCCAGGCAAATGGCGCCAAGCGTGAGCGGCAGACCGCCTGCGCCAAGGACATCCATGGCGCTGCCCGCCAGCGGCGGCACGGCGATCCCGCCGACGCCCCACATCAGCGAGAAGGCGGCGTTGCCGGCGACCAGTGCCGAGCCGGTGAACCGCTCGCCGAGCTCGATGATCGACATTGTGTAAATCCCGTAGGAAACCGCGCCCCAGATGAAGACGCATGGCCAGATCAGCGGCGTCTCGATGAGAACCGGCAACAGCACGCATCCGAGCACCGTCACCGAAACACAGATGAACCGCACCAGCCGCGCCGTCAGCCGTTCCGCCAACAAGCCGAGCGGCACCTGCATAGCGATATTGCCGGCGATCATCACTGACAGCAGCGCCGACATGCGCGCTTCGGCGATGCCGTAATGTGTTCCATAGACCGGCAGTAAGGCGAGCACCGCCTGTTCAAAACCGGCGGCCACGACGACCGCCGATAACAACAGCCAAGCCTGCGGCACGAATCCCAGGACCGAAACCCGGTGCCCGCTCTCGTCGACCCTCGGCAGCCGTGCCAGCACAGAGGCTAGGCAGGCGCCGCAAAACAGGAAAGCGCCGATGCCGACCAGAAACGGCGGCCATCCCACGGTGCCGACCGCAAGCAGGCAAAGCGGCCCCGCCGCAAAGCCCGCCGAAATGATCGTCGAATAGATGCCCATGACGCGGCCGCGGCGTTCCGGCGGCGCCAGTGCGATCACCCAGACTTCGCTCAGCACGTAGAGCGGGTTGGTGACGGCGCCGATCAAAAAGCGCAGCGGAAACCACAGATAGACATTTTGCGTCCAGCCGATCAGCGCCAGCACCAGCGCGGAAAGTGCCGCGCAAATAAGCGCGGTGCGCCCTGCCCCGAAACGGCGCGCCAACGCCGGAACCAGCGGCGAAGAGACGATGAAGCCGATCGGCGTCATTGCCGCCGACAGTCCGATCATGGCCGGCGAGACGCCCTGGCGCTGCAGGATGAAGCTCAACAGCGGATAGCTCAGCCCTTGCGCGACGGCGAACACCGAGACGGTGGCGATCACGCCGGTGATCGCCGCCCATTGCACTGTCTCGCCGCTGCTTTGTTCCGCCCGCGCCATGATCCACACCAAATATCGGGCTGCAGCATTAGCGTTTCGGTTCCGTCACAGTAAGCACCGGCAACGAAAACCGCTTGCGCCAGCCGGAACGCGATCAAGAGGCTGACGATCCCGCCGGCTGCCCCCAGGGCATGTCGCTTCCCTCGTCCTAGTGGTCGCCGCCTCCGCAATGGCCGGCCAGCCGGCAGTCCATTATGCCGCCGCATTGCCGCAGCGTACGAGGACTATCATGACCGCCGCCCTTCAGCCCGCCGAACCGGCATTGGCAAACGATCGCGCCCGTCGCGGCGGCCGCGCGGGGAAGCGTGCCGGCGGATCGGCGGCGTTCGAGCAGCCGCCGTTTCGGCAGTTGAAGAACCCGCTGGCGCCGACCCGGCTGGTTTCCGACGACGAGCTGGAATCCATCCACCTCGCCTCTCTGCGCGTGCTCAGGGAAATCGGCGTCGACGTGCTGCATGACGAAGCCCGGCGCATCATGAAGGCGCATGGCGCCGATGTCCGCGAAGGCAGCGAGCGGGTGCGCTTCGACAGCGATATGATCCTCGAACTGGTTGGGCACTGCCCGCCGGAATTCACCATCCACGCCCGCAACCCGGCGCACAATGTGAGCTTTGGTGGCGATAATCTGATCATCTCGATGATGGCGTCGGCGCCCAATTGCTCCGACGTCGACCGCGGCCGCCGGCCGGGCAACCAGCAGGACTACCGCAACTTCCTCAAGCTTGCGCAGATGCACAACATATTGAACTGCACGGGCGGTTATCCGGTCGAGCCGATCGACATCCATCCGTCCGTCCGCCACCTCGAATGCATCCGTGACCTCGCCACCCTGACCGACAAGATGTTCCACATCTATTCGCTCGGCAAGGAACGCAATGTCGACGGCATAGAGATCACCAGGATCGCACGCGGCATCAGTCATGAGCAGCTGCTCGCAGAGCCGTCGGTGTTCACCATCATCAACACCAATTCGCCTCTCAAGCTCGACGTGCCGATGATGGAAGGCATTATCCAGATGTCGAGCAAGGGCCAGGTGGTCATCGTGACGCCGTTCACCCTGTCCGGCGCCATGGCGCCGGTGACGATTGCCGGCGCGCTGGTGCAACAGAATGCCGAGGCGCTGTCCGGCATCGCCTTCGCGCAGATGGTGCGCAAGGGCGCGCCTGTCGGCTACGGCGGCTTCACCTCGAATGTCGACATGAAGTCCGGCGCGCCGGCCTTCGGCACGCCGGAATATATGAAGGCGCAGCTGGTCGGCGGGCCGCTCCCCCGCCGCTACAACATCCCCTACCGCACCTCCAACACCTGCGCCGCCAACACGGTCGACGCGCAGGCTGCCTATGAAAGCGTGTTCTCGCTGTGGGGCGCCATCCAGGGCGGCGGCAATCTGATGATGCATGCGGCCGGCTGGCTCGAAGGCGGCCTGCGCTGCTCCTACGAGAAGACCATCCTCGATATAGACCTGTTGCAGATGGTCGCCGAGTTCCTGACGCCGCTCGATCTTTCCGAGGAAGCACTCGGTTTCGACGCCATACAGTCCGTCGGCCCCGGCGGCCATTTCTTCGGCACCCAGCACACACAGGACCGCTACAAGACCGCCTTTTACGCGCCAATCATTTCCGACTGGCGCAATTTCGAGAGTTGGGCGGAGGCCGGGTCGCCGACGGCACTCGAAAAGGCCAATCGCATCTGGAAGGAACGGCTGGCGTCCTATGAAGTGCCTTACATGGACCCGGCGATCCGCGAGGAGCTCAACGCTTTCGTCGACAAGCGCCGGGCCGAAGGCGGCGCCCCCACCGATTTCTGATCATCTGATGAGTAGTCGACCCCCACTCCGTCTTGATGGCAGGCTGGCCGAAAACATCGCCGTTTCCGATCTCCGCTTTGTTTTCGCGCCCCGCTCACTCGATTCAATCTCTTCAAAAACGGAACTATCTTCATGAAATCTCATGCAAAAGCGGTTATTATCGGCGGCGGGGTCGTTGGCTGCTCGGTGCTCTATCATCTGGCCAAGGCTGGCTGGACCGACATCATGCTGATCGAGCGTTCGGAGCTCACTTCCGGCTCGTCCTGGCATGCGGCGGGCGGCTTCCATACGCTGAACGGCGATCCCAACGTCGCCAAGCTGCAGGCCTATACGGTGCAGCTCTACAAGGAGATCGAGGAGATTTCCGGCCAATCCTGCTCGTTGCACCTGACCGGCGGCGTGATGATGGCCGACACGCCCGAGCGCATGGACTTCTTGCGGCTCGCCCACGCCAAGGGCCGCTATCTCGGCATGGACACCGAACTGATCACGCCGTCCGAAGCCAAGGCGATGTTCCCGCTGATGGACGAGACGAATTTCGTCGGCGCGATGTGGGATCCAGTCGAGGGCCATCTCGATCCTTCCGGCACCACCCACGCCTATGCCAAGGCCGCTAGGAAGCTAGGCGCCGAGATCGTACTGCGCAACCGCGTCGTCGAACTGACGCAGGAGGTCGACGGCACCTGGAACGTCGTCACTGAGCAAGGCACAGTCAAAGCCGAGCATGTGGTCAACTGCGGTGGCCTGTGGGCGCGCGAGATCGGTCGCATGGTCGGCGTCGAACTGCCGGTGCTGGCCATGGAGCACATGTATCTCCTGACCGAGCCGATGCCGGAGGTCGAGGAATTCAACAAGTCGACCGGCCGCGAGATGATTGGCGTGCTCGACTTCAAGGGCGAGATCTATACCCGCCAGGAGCGCAACGGCATCCTGCTCGGCACCTATGAAAAGGCCTGCAAGCCGTGGTCACCGGTCAGCACGCCGTGGGATTTCGGCCACGAACTGCTGCAGCCCGACATCGACCGCATCGCGCCGTCGCTGGAGATCGGCTTCAAGCATTTTCCCGGCATCGAGAAGGCCGGCATCAAGCAGATCATCAACGGCCCCTTCACCTTCGCGCTGGACGGCAACCCGCTGGTCGGCCCGGTGCAGGGCCTGACCAATTTCTGGTGCGCCTGCGCCGTCATGGCCGGCTTCAGCCAGGGCGGCGGCGTCGGCCTGGCGCTGTCGAACTGGATGGTCCATGGCGACCCCGGCTTCGATGTCTGGGGCATGGACGTTGCACGCTTCGGCGAATGGGCAACGCTGCGCTATACCAACGCAAAGGTCCGCGAAAATTATTCGCGCCGTTTCTCCATCCGCTTTCCCAACGAGGAATTACCGGCGGCAAGACCAGCGCAGACGACCCCGCTTTACGACACCATGCTCGCCAACAACGCCGTCATGGGCGACAGCTGGGGTCTCGAAACCCCGCTCTGGTTCGCGCCGAAAGGCTCGGAGCCGAAGGACATAGTGTCCTTCCACCGCTCCAATGATTTCGGTCCGATCGGCGAGGAGGTGCGCGCCACCCGCGAGAGGGTCGGCGTCACCGAGATCGCCAACTTCGCCAAATACGAAGTCTCCGGACCAGGGGCTGAGGACTTCCTCAACCGGCTGATGACCAATCGCATGCCAAAGACCGGCCGCATCGTGCTGACGCCGATGCTGAACGAGTTCGGCAGACTGATCGGCGACTTCACCATCGCCAAGGCGGGCCCAAGGGCTGGGGAAGACCGCTTCATGATCTGGGGTTCTTCGGCAGCGCAAAAATACCACATGCGCTGGTTCGAGAAGCATCTGCCAAAGGATGGAAGCATGCGCATCCACCGCTTCGACCAGACGCTGGTCGGTCTCTCCATCGCAGGGCCGAAATCGCGCGACCTGCTGCAGAAGCTGGTCGATGTCGACATCTCGACCAAGGCCTTCCGCTTCATGGATTTCCGCGAAATGGCGGTCGGCGGCGCGCCCTGCATGGTCAACCGCATCACCTACACCGGCGACCTCGGCTATGAGATCTGGATGGCGCCCGCCTACCAGCGCCTGGTCTACAAGGCGATCAAGGAGGCTGGCGAAGAGTTCGGCATCGTCGATTTCGGCATGCGCGCTTTGCTTTCGATGCGGCTTGAGAAGAACTTCCCGACCTGGTTCCGCGAGTTACGTCCGATCTACGGACCGTTCGAAGGCTCGATGGACCGCTTCATCAAGCTCGAGAAGAACGACTTCATCGGCCGGGAAGCAGCGGCCAGGGAACAGGCGGCAGGGCCGAAGCTGCGCCGCGTTTCCTTCATCGTCGATGCCGCGGATGCCGACGTCATGGGCGATGAGCCGATCTGGGCCAAGGTCGGCGGCAAGGATTACGGCACCGTGGAAAAGCCGCATGGCTATGGCGCGCCGCGCTTCGACGCGGGCGGTAACGAAGTGCGCGGCTCCAAGGCCGCGGAAGGCGCTTCTGCCCTGCGCGGCATTGTCGACGGCGACTGGCGCGTGGTCGGCTGGGTCACCTCTGGCGGCTATGCGCATTATGTCGAGAAGTCGATGGCGCAAGGCTATGTACCGGCAGCGCTTGCCGAGAACGAGAGCGCCGGGCTGTTCGAAGTCGAAATCCTCGGACACCGGCGGCCGGCACGCATCAATGTCGAGCCGCCCTTCGACCCGAGCGGCGAAAAGATGAGGACGTAGGCGCAGCCAGCCGGTCGCATTGTGCGGAGCATACTCTTCATGCTAGCGCAGCCGGCAACACTCTGCTGGCAAGGGCGATGAGATTTCATTGAAGTACAATCTGAGATGGGCCGAGTGGCTGGCCGAGGGACGGATCGGCCCCTTCCCGGCGGCGATCGTCATAGTCGCGGCTTACTTTGCCTTACAGACCATCATACTGTCCCTGTTGAGCTCCTGGGCGGGAACCGGCGTCGGCATCGATGATGCGGAGCAACTGATGTATGTTCCATATCTCTGGGCTGGATATGGCGGCTCGCAACCACCCCTCTACACCTGGATCAACTGGCTGGCCGCGCATGTTTTCGGCACCAGTATCTTCACGCTGAAGCTCGTCAAATACTCCGTGCTGTCCCTCGCCGCCTGCAGCGTGTTCGCCGCCATGCGGCGGTTCGGCTACACCAAAGCGACAGCGGCGGCGGCCATGTTCGGCCTGTTTACGATCCCGCAGATCGTCTGGGAATCGCAGCGCGCCTTGTCGCATTCCGTCGCCGTCGTCGGCTTCTGCTCGCTGCTCCTGCTCGCCATGGCCTATCTTCTCGAGCGCCGAAGCATGATCGCCTATGCGGCGTTTGGCCTGGCCACCGCGGCGGCAATTCTTGCCAAGTATAATGATGTCTTCCTCGTGGTCGCCCTTGTTGCGTCGGTGCTGTCGCTGCGCGAATGGCGCAGCGCGATCCTTGATCCGAAGTTCGCCATCAGCATAGCGGCCGCGGTATTAGTGCTGGCGCCAACCACCTATTGGAGCCTCATGCATCCCGCCGATTTATTGTCGAGAGGCGAGAAGTTCGGAATAGACTCGCAACAAGGGCGCATGGCGGCGGCCTTTATCGGCGCCGGCAAGTTTGTCATGGGGACCTTCAATTTCGCGGTCTTGCCGGTGCTCGTCTCCGCCCTGGCTTTGTGGCTGGCGAAGTTCCGTTTCTCCGAGCGGCACCCGAAACGTCCGGCCAGGGAAATTCTGTTGTGGCGTAGCTTGGCGCTCGGCTTGGCCATGCTGGCGATACTTGTGCTGGCCACCGGCGTGACGGTGGTCAAGGACCGCTGGCTGCTGCCGGTCCTGTTCATCTTGCCGCTGGCCATCGTCGCCACTATGGAACGGCTGGCGCCGCGCGGCAGGAATGCGCAGCTCCTGGTGATCTCGGCTGGAGCGATCATCGCCGTGCTGCTCGCCCCCGCCACCTGGTACGTCCAGATAAACGGGACCAGTGGTCTGTCGCGGATGATCCGCGTGGATTACCCCGCCCTCTATCGCCAACTGACTGCGGACGGACCGGTCAAAACCGCAATATCTGATGGTGCATGGGTCGGAAACCTGCGGCTGGTCGACCAAAAACTGGTCGCACTTGACCAGGAAGTGCCTAATTTCGAAACGCTGATGCAGGAGCCGGCCGTACTCGTCTGGCTTGACCGCGACGATCCGAGGCCGGTCATTTTGGAGCAGCTCAAAGCGGCCGGCTATGAGCCGGACGGCCAGCCACGGCAAATGATGGTTCCGCTGTTGCGTGGCACCGACAAGTCCGCCCGGCCCGGCGCATTCGTCCGACTGAAGAGAATGGAAGGAGCCATGGCGCCCAAGAAAGGCGCTGGCGAAGGAGGCGAGGGTGGACAGGAACCCGACTGACCGGCCCCGTCATCATCGCAAGATCATGCCGTTCGAGCCGGACAGCTCGATCGATGCGCTGCGCAAAAAATCGCGCCTGAAGGCCGCTGAACTCAACCAGCATCTGCTGGGCTATGGGGCGCTTGCGGAAGCCGAGTGGCAGGTGGCGGGTATTGCCGCTCCTGACCTGCCCGCCATGCGCCGATACCGGCTCGAGCGCATCCGCGCCGAGCTGAAGCGCCGCGACTATGCGGGAGCCCTGCTCTACGATCCGGTCAACATCCGCTACGCGACCGATGCGACCAACATGCAGCTCTGGGTCGCGCACAATCCGACCAGGCATTGTTTCGTCGCCACCGATGGGCCGGTGGTGCTGTTCGACTATTTCTCGTGCGAGCACCTTTCCGATCATTCCGGCGTCGTCGACGAGGTGCGGCCGGCGGTGTCGTGGGCTTACCTCTACAGCGGCGAGCTGACCGGTCAAAAAGTCCGCCGCTGGGCAGCCGGCATCGCCGAGCTGGTATTGGAACATGGCGGCGGCAATCGCCGTATCGCCGTCGACCATATCAATCCCGAGGGCATCGAAGAGCTCGCCCGTCTCGGCATTTCGACGGGCAATGGCGAGGCGGTGATGGAAAATGCGCGGCTGATCAAATCGCCCGACGAGATCCTTGCCATGCGCCGGGCGATCGTCGCTTGCGAGGCAGCGATGGGTGAGATGGAGCAGGCGCTGAAGCCGGGGATTTCCGAGAACGAATTGTGGGCCGAACTCCACCGCGGAAACATCGCGCGCGGCGGCGAATGGATCGAAACCCGGCTCTTGTCGTCGGGTCCGCGCACCAATCCATGGTTCCAGGAGTGTTCGTCGCGGACGATCGAGGCCGGCGATCTCGTCGCCTTCGACACCGACCTGATCGGTCCTTACGGCTTCTGCGCCGACCTTTCGCGCACCTGGCTTTGCGGTGACGCGCCGCCGTCGCAGGAGCAGCGCGGCCTGTTCCGGATCGCAGCCGACCAGATCGCCCACAACACGGAGCTGATGCGGCCGGGCATATCGTTCCGCGACCTCGTCGAGGGCTCGTCAGTGCCACCGGGAGACTGCTTCCCGGCCCGTTACGGGGTGCTCTATCACGGCGTCGGCCTTGCCGACGAATACCCGACATTGCCGCATGCCGGCGACTGGACCGACGACACGCCGGACGGCGTGCTCGAACCGGGCATGGTGCTGTGCGTCGAGAGCTATATCGGTCGGCTTGGCGGCTACGAAGGCGTCAAGATCGAAGAACAGATCCTGATCACCGAGACCGGCAACGAGAAGCTTTCGACCTACCCGCTCGACAATCGGCTGCTTGGCGGCTGAGCGAAGCTAATGCATGTCGCGCAAAAGTGTGCAGCGATTTTGCGATAACGACACGCATAAAACAAGAATCTAATGCGCGTCGCATGAGGCCGACCGAACGCGACGCGCTTTATGTGAGCGCCGCGATTGCCTCGCGCATCGCGGCGACGAAGGTTTCCGGCGTCCTCCTGGCCGTGATGAACGGCAAGCCTTTGCGCCGCCTTGTCCAGCCGACGACCGTCATCTTCTGCGCCGCAGGCTCAAAACGCCGCGCCAGCGCCCAGCTCTCGCAATCGATCGCCGCGACGTCGGCCCTGCCCTCGGCAACAGCAACGACCGAAGCGCGGTGCCCCCAGCTTTCGCTCAGCGCGGAAAAGATATCCAAACTCTCGCCCAGTGCTTGCAGGTCGCGTGTCGGCGCGATGATGCCCGACATGGAATCGAGGCTGTTGAAGGTGAAACGTTTGCCGCGAAGCTGATCGAGCGGAATGACGGCGCCGCCGTCGGCCGGCGACCTTGCCGGCGGTGCCTCGCCCGCCCTCATGACGATGGCGCTCGAATAGAGTTCGCCCTGTCCGCCCTCAAAGGCGTCGTAACGCGGCTGGCCGACGAGCTGGACACGCTGCGACAGGCCGAGTTCCATCGGTCCCCAACAGGTTTGCGCCAAGAGCAGCGCCGGATGCAGCCAGAGCTGGTGAAAATCCAGCTCGTCCGGCGGCAATGTCGCCGGATCGGGCGCGATGGGTTTTCCCTGATCATCGCGAATACCGCCAGGCACGGGGGGCAAATCGCCGGTGCGGCGGATGATCGTCTCCGGCGCATCGATGCCTTTTTGTCTGAAAGCATCGCGCAGCCGCGCCCATTGCGCGTCGACCTCGTCCCGCGCTTCCGGCCAGTCGTACATCGGCAAAGCCGCAATGAATTCGCTCATGCCGGGATTTGACCGTTATGCGGGGAATTGACAAGGTCAGGAAAGCGTCGTCCGCGCGGAACCGCCTGCAACAACGCAAGAATCATTCCTTCGGCGGCTCGGCGGGTACCGGTGCGGTGCCAAGCCCATTGAGGCTGCGTGCCCTGACGCGCGGCTTGAATGCGCGTCCTGGTTCCGGCATGCGCCGCAGCACGGGATGGACGATCGGCTCCTTCGCCTTGAAGGCATAGGCCTTGAGCAGCGCGAAATAGTTCGGATAGGCGTAGCCATTGTTCATCCGCAGCCACTCGTCGCGGCGGTCGCGAAACAGCTTCGGCAGCCTGTACCAGGCCACCGTCGGGCTCTTGTGATGGACGAAATGCAAATTGTTGTTCAGGAACAGGAAGGACAGCGGCGAGCGCTCGACGATGATCGTGCGGCCTTCCGGATGTTCCGACCATTGGTGCTCGGCGTAGGTGCGGATCGAAATCAGCGACTGCCCAAGCCACACCGGCACCAGTATGTAGAGCCATAACGGCATGCCGAAGCCGAACTGCACGACAGGCAACACTACGGCGAGGCCGATCGCGTGCAGCAGCCATGCCTTGCGGACGACCTGGTCGCCCGCGGCAACCTGCCTGGCGTCGTCAATGAAAAAGCCGATGCAGGAAAGCCACGGACCGAGCACCAAACGCCCGATCATCGTATTATTGACCTTCAGCAGGAATTTCATAGCCGACGGCAGCTCCTCGTGCTGCCAGAGCGCCTTGTAATAGCTTTCGGGATCGTCGAGCGGATCGGTCAGGCGCTCGTCTGCGTGATGGCGCAGGTGAATGGTCTTGAACCGGCGAAACGGCCAGACAAGCCCAATCGGCAGGAACACAAAGGCTTCGTTGAGCCGCGCGTTCCGGGTTGGATGGCCGTGCAGGGCCTCGTGCATCAGCGAGGATTGCAGCGCCGCAATCAGGGCCAGAAGGGCGAGCGCCAATAGCGGGTAAGAGGGCCAGAGCAGAAAGCCGGTAGCGAGCCAGCCGCCGTAGCAGAAAAATGCGAGAAACACGGTCGGCCATTCGATGGCCGCTGCGCCGTGTCGCCTATTGCCCGTGCTCGTCATGCTATCGACCACTGCCTTCCAGTCGCCGGAACCCGTTTGATTCCTGACAATATTGTGTCAGGAGCGTTGCATTGCTGCAACGCGATAAAGCGCACAAACTGTGCGATTGCGCATTTTCAGCTGCATATGTTATGCATTGTAAACAACGCACAGGATTCATTTACGCCTGAAGCTCCGCGTTCGCGGCTTCAGCGCAAATTTTTCCTCCCATCGAATGGGATGGCGATTTGGACAAGCGCGACCTGTCGACGATCTTTCGCGAGCGCCTGAAAATGCTCTTGACAAGGTCCGATTTGAACCAGTCGGCCTTCGCCGCCGCGGTTGGCATCGACCGTTCGGCGTTGTCACAGCTGCTCTCCGGCGCCTCGACCCGCCTTCCCCGCGCCGAAACGCTGCTCAACATCGCCGCCGAATTCAAAGTCTCGCTCGACTGGCTGCTCGGCCTCAGCCAGGACGAGGGCGTCACCGGTGAAATCCGCGAGAGCCTTGAGATCGAGGAGGCGCCGGACGGCTTCGACCGCACGCTGCTGGCTCGCTGGCATGCCGAGGCGGCGGGAACGAAAATCCGCTACGTGCCGGCCGGCATTCCCGATCTTCTGCGCACCGAGGCGCTTGTCGATTACGAAGCCGTCATCGCCAACAAGAGCCGCGAGGCACAGGCCGGCGAAACGCAGTACCGCATCGACTACAACCGACGGCCCGAAACCGACATGGAAGTCTGTATGCCGCGCCACACGCTGGAGATCTTCGCGCGCGGGCTGGGCGTGTGGGACCGCTTTCCGGAGGCCGCCCGCCACCAGCAGCTCCTGCATATGGCGACGCTGCTCGACGACCTCTATCCAACCTTTCGGCTGTTTCTCTATGACGGGCGGATGCGTTATTCGATCCCCTACACCATCTTCGGGCCCTATCGCGCCGCCATTTACGTCGGCGACATGTATCTGGTGCTGAACGCCACGCAGCCGATCCGCATCCTGACCAGCCATTTCGACAATCTGATCCGTGCCGCGGACGTCAACGCGCATGAAGCGGCCAGCTTCACACGAAAGCTGGCGGAGATGCGATTTTGACCGGTTGCTCTTCGCGCCGACATTGACGGCACATAAAGAATTCTTTATATCCTTATCTCAGTTATTCTTCCGGGAAGGCGTATTTCACATGACCAATCCGATCGACGCTCTGCTTGCCGAAAAGGGCGTCCTGCTCGCCGATGGCGCCACCGGCACCAATCTGTTCGCCATGGGTCTTGAGGCCGGCGAGGCACCCGAGCTCTTGAACGAGACCGCGCCCGACACCATCACCAGCCTGCACCAGAACTTTGTCGATGCCGGCGCCGACATCATCCTGACCAACTCTTTTGGCGGCACTCGTCACCGGTTGAAGCTGCACCATGCGCAGGACCGGGTTTACGCGCTGAACAAGCGCGCAGCCGAGATCGCGAGCGCCGTTGCAAAAAAGGCTGGCCGCAAGGTGATCGTGGCCGGCTCCGTCGGCCCGACCGGCGAGCTTCTGGTGCCGCTCGGCGCCATGACCTATGACGAGGCGGTCGAGGCCTTTGCCGAGCAGATCGAGGGGCTGAAGGCCGGCGGCGCCGAAGTCGCCTGGATCGAAACCATGTCGGCGCCAGACGAAATCCGCGCCGCCGCCGAAGCTGCCATCCGCGTCGGCCTGCCGTATACCTATACCGGCTCCTTCGACACCGCCGGCCGCACCATGATGGGACTGCTGCCGAAGGACATCCACGGCGTCGTCGATGGCCTGTCGCAGACACCGCTCGGGGTCGGCGCCAATTGCGGTGTCGGCGCCTCCGACATTCTCGCCTCGCTGCTCGACATGACCGAGGCGAAGCCGGAAGCAACGGTGATCGTCAAGGGCAATTGCGGCATTCCCGAATTTCGCGGCGCCGAGATCTACTATTCCGGCACACCCGAGCTGATGGCCGACTATGTGCGCCTAGCCGTCGATGCCGGCGCCAAAATCGTCGGCGGCTGCTGCGGCACCTCGTTCCAGCACCTTGCCGCCATGCGCAAGGCGCTCGATGCGCACACCAAGTCGGATCGCCCGACCGTCGAGCAGATCGTCGAACGCATTGGCCCGATGCGTAATAAGCAGGCGACGGTCAACGTCGCCGAGACCAGCGAAGCCCGCCGCGAACGGCGCCGCGGACGCGCCTGACACTTTCGTTTGCGACGCGGTCCGCGCGAGGCGGTGCAGCCGCGAAAAAAGGCCGGCAAGGTTCCCTCGCCGGCCTGCCTCACCCGCCCGTTGGCCGGCACCCCCTATCACAACGATCCCATCTGAAAGAAACCGGTCGTCATTGCCACTACCGGTTACCGCCGAGCGCCGAGGCAAGGCGCACAAGCGAGAGGAACTCGGACCGGTATCCAAACGGGTCGGCTCCTCGGGCGGCGGTGGCAATCTCCATGATCTTGTCGTAGCCGAACTTCGCGGTCGCATCCTCGTCGCGCAGCTTCTGGCCGAAGGCAGCGACGGCAACGGAGAAACGCTGGTCGGTGCTGGCCAGGTCGAACGACGCCACCTCGTTGGCTGACGTTACCGGCGTGGTGATCAGCTTCGAAGTGTCCTCGTTCGGCAGCTTGTAGCGGATCTTGACGAAGGCATATTCGTCGGCATTGGCGACGCCGCCATTGTTCACCGAGGCCTGGCCATAGCGCAGCTGATCGATCTGTTCGCCACCGCTGCCCTTAGGCGTGATCTCGTAGATCGCGGTGACCGAATGGCCTGAGCCGATCTCGCCGGCATCGACCCGGTCGTTGTTGAAATCCTCTCGGTTCAAGGCGCGGGTTTCGTAGCCGACCAGCCGGTACTCCGAGACCTTGTTCGGGTTGAACTCGACCTGGATCTTCACGTCCTTGGCGATGGTGACCAGTGTCGAGGAGGCATCCTCGACCAGCACCTTCTCGGCCTCCGCCAACGTATCGATATAGGCAGCGGTGCCATTGCCGTTCTGGGCGATAGTCTGCATCATCTGGTCATTCAGATTGTCGCGGCCGAAGCCGAACACCGACAGGAACACGCCTGTCTTGCGCTCCTTTTCGATCAGCCGCTTCAGGTCGTCGTCGTCGGTCTGGCCGACATTGAAGTCGCCATCTGTGGCGAGCATCACCCGGTTGATGCCGTCCTTGACGAAGGATTTCTGCGCCAGCCTGTAGGCTTCCTTGATGCCCGCCTCGCCTGCCGTCGAGCCGCCGGATGCCAGATTGTCGATGGCAGCGAGGATATTGTCCTTTTCCGAAGCCTTGGTGGGCTCCAGCACGGTACCGGCATCGCCCGCATAGGTGACGATCGAGACGGTGTCGTCAGGTCTCAGCTTGTTGACCAGCAGCCGGAAGGCCGACTGCAGGAGCGGCAGCTTGTCCTGCTCGTTCATCGAGCCCGACACATCGATCAGGAAGACCAGATTGGCCTTGGGCTGCTCGGCCGGCTTCACGTCGAAACCCTTGATAGCGACATGCATCAGCCTGGTGTGCTCGTTCCACGGCGTCGGCATGACGCTGACGGTCGAATTGAACGGCGTCGAGGCGGAGTCCGGGCCTTTCCAGTCATAGGGGAAATAGTTGACCATCTCCTCGACGCGCACCGTATCGGCCTGCGGAATAAAACCCTCCTTCAGCGAGCGCCGCACGAAGGAATAGGATGCGGTGTCGACATCGATCGAGAAAGTCGAGACCGGGTCTTCGAGTGCGGCATGCACCGGGTTGGTCTTGAAATCCTCGACCCGGTCGCGGTTTTCCTCTTGCGGCAGCATCTGGTCGGCCGGCGCAGCGGCAGGCTGCTGTGCCATCAGCTTGGACTCGGCGACCGTGCCAGGCATGCGTCCGACCCGCGCACCGCCATCGACGGCCGGAGCCGCGGAGCTGGCGCCGCCATTCAGCACAAATTCGCCACTCTGCGCCGGTTCGGGAGCATTGCGGGTGAGCACGTCCTGCTGTGTCAACCCGCCGACTGCGGTCGATTCCGCTTTCGGCGGCGATGTCGGCACCACAAGCGCCTCGCCGGCGTCGCGGCTTTCGCTGTCGGCGTCCACCTTCTTCTGCTTATCTGCTTCGGCACCGACCGGCGGTTTGACGGTCGCCGGCCTGTCAGCCAGCGTTTCGGTGATCTTATCGTCCCCGCCGAATTCGGGGCCGCCGAATTTGGATTCTCCCAGCATATAGATGGTAGCGTATCCGGCGATCGGCAGGGCAACGAGCCCGGCAATGGCCGGCGTGGCGAAGAGTTTCTTTTGCATGATTTCGCTCCAGAGCCTTTGTGCTCGCTCTGTGAGACGAAGCCCGCCTGCCGATCCTTGGGCGGCCGGCAAAGTTTTTTCTTCCATGTCATAGGCGCGCAGCGCGGCCTGGAGGGCACGCGCCTTTGCATCGGCGTCGGGCGCCGGTGCTGCGATATCGCGCAGCCTGTTCAGTTGATTGTCGTCGACCATGGTCACACTTCCCCGGCTGAACGCATTAGCGTCTTCAACCGTTTCTTCGCTTCATGGATGTGCCAGGAAACCGTTGCCTCCGAGATTGCCATCGCCTCGGCGGCGGCGGCGTGGCTCAGCCCCTCGCCATAAACCAGCAGCACCGCATCGCGCTGCTTGTCCGGCAGCTTGCGCACCGCTGACCAGAGCGCCTCGGCTGGGTCCTCCGGCTTTACCGAGATTTCCCCCGAAATCAGCGCATAGGCACCATAGGCCTCGGTCTTGGCCGTGTCGCGGGCGGTCTTGCGCATCATGTCGCGCGCCGCATTCAGCGTCATGGTGTAGAGCCACGTCGTGAAGGCACCGCTGCCGTGATAGTCGCGGATCGCGCGGCCGAGCCGGACGCAGACTTCCTGGGCGATATCTTCGGCGTCGGCCTTTTTCCCGCACCAACGATAGGCGGCGCGATAGATGAAACCATAGTGCCTTTCGAGCAACTTGCCGAAAGCACCCCGGTCTCCGCCCTTCGCCCGCCCGATCAGTTCGGCGTCGGAGGCTTCGCTTTCGTCCAGCATCATCGCCATCATTTGCCTGTTGGACGAAGGCTAATGGCGGTTCCTTGGGGCGATGGAAAGAATTTTTTGGCGGGCAGTCACGTCGTAATGGTTGGCGCGCCTTGGCCGAGCGTCTCCGCAAACAGCATCGTCAGCCGCCTCCAGTGGCGTTCGGCGCCGGCTGCATCGAAGGCACTATGGTCCGGCATGCACCAGCCATGCGCCATGCCGGCATAGTTCTCTATGACATGATCGACCTCGGCGGCGCGCAGTGTTTCGGCCAGCCGCGCCGATTGCTCCGGCGGAAAGCTGCGGTCCACACCGGCAGTGCCGATATAGACCTTTGCCTTGAGCGAGGCGGCCTTCCGGTGCGGACTGTCGGCTGCGTCACCAGCCAGATTGCCGCCGTGGAAACTGGCCGCGGCGACGATGCGGTCGGGATAGCTGGCCGCCGCGTTCAGCGCCCGCGCTCCGCCCATGCAGTAGCCGACAATGCCAACCGGCCCAGCCAGGCCTTGCGCAGCAAGTGCATCGAGGAAAGCGCCGCTGTCGCGGATCGTCATCTCCTGGGTCGTGCCGCCGAGGAGACCTGTGATGGCGGCCTTGCTCCTCTCGTCGCCGAACGCAGTCTTGGGATCGAACGGACCGTAGGGCGCATTGCGGTAAAAAAGGTCCGGCACCAGCACCGCATAACCTTCGTCCGTAAGCCGCTCCGCCATCTGATCGAGCGCCGGTCGCGGACCGAAAACATCCATGTAGAGGATGATCGCCGCCTTGGCCGGAGCCGCCGAACGGAACAGCCGGGCCTTGGCAATTCCGTCGCTTGTCTTGATCTGCATCGCCTGCGTGGCCATCATCCGCTCCGTTGATCTGTCGTGCGACAGATACCCGCGACGACCGTCGTGGCAAGCCGTAATGCAGAGAGATCCTTCAAGATTTCGTGCGGCATTCGGCGACGCTACAGACGCGCGAATGCTGCCATGTGAAAGGCCTGAACCTCGGCCGGGTAGCGATAATCGGTACCGTAAGGACAGCCGTTGCGATCGAGGCAGCCGCCGGTCCGGCAGGGTGCGCCGTTTTGCCCGCGCACATGGGCCAGACAGGTTTCATGTGCAAACCCATCCGCAGAATAAGCCTCGACCGGACAGGATTTCAGGCAAGGTTTTTCCAGACATGTATCGCAAAGGTGAATCACGTCGCGGGGTTCTTGGAGCGCGATTTCGTCTTCGAACAGCAGCGCGCCGCGATAGGCATGCCAGAGCCCATATTGCGGATGCATGAGAATGCCGAGCGGCGACGGCTTCAGCCCCTCTGCACGCATCGCCCATTGCTGGAATGGCAGATAAGGCCTGTCGGACGGCGACACCGCGCGTGCCGCGAATCTTTCGGCCACGGTGCCGATGACTTCGCGCGACCAAGCGTCGAGCGGATCGGCGATCGGCTGTGACTGTTTCTCCAGCCAGCGCAGGAAGTGCGGCCAAGGTGCCGCTCCTGCTTGCCCCACCAGCAGCACTGATTTGGCGGGAGCGCCTGACAAGCCTGTTGGCGGCGCATCGCTCGATGTGAAAGCAAAACCACCGCGAGGAACAAGACCGTGAGCGGAAAGCGCAGCCGCTATATCATCAGCCTTGCTGTGCGCAGGCCTCATCTTTTCTTGCCTAGGTAGCAGAAGGCCGTCACGCCTCGATCCTCGAAAACGGGATGACTCCTTTTTGCTCAAGCGTGGCGCGCAAATTATCGGCGTAGCGATGCGCAAACGCCTCTACTTCACCTTTGGGCCGGGCAAAATAGCGGTCATAAAGTGTTGAGTAGTCCTCACCTTGGGCGAACGGCGTTTCCACTTTTTCAAGCCAATCAACCCAGTGGCCGATCTCATGCAGAAGCGTGCGATAGAGCTGCGTGGCTCGCACCGATTCGATTGAGGTGGAAACGAGATGCTTCTTCCCTACCCGGCTGATTTTGTGACCGTCCAGACGAAGTCTGTCCAACTCTGCCGCATCCTCAGGGTCCAGCGATGTGGACCATTCGATGGTGTCGCCAACATTACAGGCTTCCAAAAATAAGGCCGGACCACTCTTTTCGATGGAGGATCCGCGGAATCCAAGATCGGCATAATAAAATATCCGCCCCCACGCCGGTCTGAGTACGCGCGCTTTTCGCGTCGGTTGGCGCAAGACAAATGTTTCCAGCCCGGCCCAGTCAGCGAGAGGAACATGAGAGAGAAGGAAGACAACATCTTCGACCGAGCAAGCGTGAACACACCCACCGCTCGTCTTTTCGACAATGAGCGTTACGTCCCTGCCATTCACCGTCCTGCGCAGCGTCTGGCCAGGATTGAGCTGCGCCGCACACCATCCGGCGGATGTCCACGGTCGGGGAACGATCATGCGGTTGTTTTGCCCATGGCCCTGCTTCGGCGTGCCAATGTTCCGGTTTCGCCTGGTTGGATTGAAAGGCATTGGCACCGTTCCCTCGCCGCTCGTCTCACCCGCGAAGCGCAAATCATCCCTTCTTGTCCGGATCGGAGAAGGCACTCCGCCAGACTTCCTTGTGGATGATGTTGGCGACTTTAGCCCCGCCTGATTCGGGCTCCTTTCAGGTGAAGGCGTCGGCCATCGACGCCTTCTTCCTGGCAATGAAGTCCTTCAGTCCGTCGTCGATGCCCGGGTCGAGATACGGCGCCTCGTAGCTTTCCAGCCAGCGGCGGGCGAGCTCGTTGGCACGTTGCGGCGCGGTTTTTTCGCCTTCGGCCAGCCACTGCTCGTAGGAATTGTTGTCGGCGATGTTGGAACGGTAGAACGCTGTCTGGAAATTCGCCTGGGTGTGATCGCAGCCGAGATAGTGGCTGCCCGGGCCGACCTGGCGGATGGCATCCATCGCCTGGCCGTTTTCCGACAGGTCGACGCCTTCGGAGAACTTCTGCGTCATGCCGAGCTGGTCGATGTCCATCATGAACTTTTCGTAGCAGGAGGCGAGACCGCCCTCGAGCCAGCCGGCCGAATGCAGCACGAAATTGGTGCCGGCGAGGATCGTCGAGTTCAGCGTGTTGGCGCTTTCATAGGCCGCCTGCGCATCGGGGATTTTTGAAGCGCAGAGCGAACCGCCGGTGCGGAATGGCAGGCCGAGCCTGCGGGCAAGTTGTGCGGCGCCATACGAGACCAGTGACGGCTCCGGCGTTCCGAAGGTCGGCGCGCCCGACTGCATCGAGATCGACGAGGCGAAGGTGCCGAACAGCACCGGCGCACCCGGTCGGATCAGCTGTGTGAACGACGCCCCGGCCAGAACCTCGGCCAAAACCTGGGTCAGCGTGCCGGCGACCGTCACCGGGCTCATCGCACCGGCAAGGATGAACGGCGTGACGATGCAGGCCTGGTTATGGCGCGAATAAACCTTCAGCGCCCCCAGCATGGTCTCGTCGAAGACCATCGGCGAGTTGGCGTTGATCAGGCTGGTCAGCACCGTGTTGTTCTCGACGAAATCGCCACCGAACACGATCTTGGCCATCGCCACCGTATCTTCGGCGCGCTCGGGCGCGGTCACCGAGCCCATGAACGGCTTGTCCGAATATTTGATATGGCTATACACCATGTCGAGATGGCGCTTGTTGACCGGCACGTCGACCGGCTCGCAAACCGTGCCGCCGGAATGGTGGATCGACGGCGCCATATAGGCGAGTTTCACGAAATTCCGGAAATCCTCGATCGTCGCATAGCGCCTGACGCCGTCGAGATCGCGCACGAAGGGCGGTCCATAGACCGGCGCGAACACTGTCGCGTTGCCGCCGATCTGCACCGAGCGCTCGCCATTGCGGGCGTGTTGGGTATAGACGGACGGAGCGGTCTTCAACAGCGAGCGGCAGAGGCCCTTGGGGAAATGCACCCGCTCGCCCTTGACGTCGGCGCCCGCCTCTTTCCAAAGCTGCAGCGCCTCGGCGTCGTCGCGGAAGATGATGCCGATCTCTTCCAGCACCGTGTCGGTGTTCTTTTCGATCAGCGCCAGCCCTTCCTCGTCCAGCACTTCATAGACGTTGATCTTGCGCTTGATATAGGTGAGCTGTGTGCCGGGGCCGCCGCCCGAACGCGCAGCCCGTCGGGCTGCGGCGCCACCGCTGGCAGCGCGCCCGCGCCGTGCGTTTGACGCTTCCTGGTCGACCGGCGCGTTCTCACTCATAATCGTTCTTCCCTGGCTTTCGTTCTGGCCTGATTTACTCCGGCCGGGCTCTTGTACCGGCCTGAAATCCGTTTGCGGCCGCCTATTGCGGTCTCTGGCCGGATCGTAGCCATGCACCCTATTCGAAACGGCTCGCCAGCGCCAACGCCTGTCGCAAAATCGACAAGAATTCCAAGAGATTTACGGTCGCTTTCGTTTTGCGGGAAGTCGCAAATCAGCTATGGACAACCGGCCCGCGCAGGTTAGGTATTGACGCGATATTTTTAAGCTGCCGCGATAGTTGTAGCCGGCAAGGAGCCTGAGAAAAAATGGCCGACGACGAGATCATCCTTTCGGAACTCTCCGACGACGAGTTGGTGCAGCAGATGCACGACGATCTTTATGACGGGTTGAAGGAAGAAATCGAGGAAGGCACCAATATCCTTCTCGAGCGCGGCTGGGCGCCTTACAAGGTTTTGACCGAGGCTCTGGTCGAAGGCATGCGCATCGTCGGCGAGGATTTCCGCGACGGCATCCTGTTCGTTCCCGAAGTGCTGCTGTCGGCCAACGCGATGAAGGCCGGCATGTTCATCCTGCGTCCGCTGCTTGTCGCCACTGGCGCGCCGAAGCAGGGCAAGATGGTGATCGGCACCGTCAAGGGCGACATCCACGACATCGGCAAGAACCTGGTCGGCATGATGATGGAAGGCGCCGGCTTCGATGTCATCGACCTCGGCATCAACAATGCGGTCGAAAAATATCTCGATGCCATCGAAAAGCACCAGCCCGACATCATTGGCATGTCGGCGCTGCTGACGACGACCATGCCCTACATGAAAGTCGTCATCGATACGATGAAGGAAAAGGGCATTCGCGACGACTATGTCGTGCTGGTCGGCGGCGCACCGCTCAACGAGGAATTCGGCAAAGCCGTCGGCGCCGACGCCTATTGCCGCGACGCCGCGGTGGCAGTCGAGACCGCCAAGGACTTCATGAAGCGCAAGCACAACGTCCGCGCTTCGGCTTGAGCCAACAAATTCGGCACCGACGAGAAAAGCCGCGCCTTGCAGTGCGGCTTTTTTATTCCCAATGTTTGAAATCGTGCAGATCAGGGTTTCTTGACGGTATCGTCAACCGCCTTCGCAGTGGATTTAAGATCCTTGCCGACGCCGCGCACCGTGTTGGCGCAGGCCGAAACAGCCAAGGCGCAGGCGAGAATAGCAATTGGCGCGACGCGGAACAATTTCATGAATGGTGGCTCCCTCAGCATATAAATCCGCTGGACAGCAACGAAGATGGATTAGACTGGTTCCATGACTACCGCGCGAAAACAACAATCCGATCAAGGCGACAGGCTGCTCGTCATCGCCTGCGGGATGATTGCGCGCGAAGTTTTGGCGGTCAAGGAGCAGCTCGGGCTCGACCATCTCGACCTGACCTGCCTGCCGGCAGAGTTCCATTTCTATCCGGACCGCATCGCGCCGGCCATGGACAAGGCTATCGAGAAGGCCAAGACCGACGGCTACAGACACATCTTCGTCGGCTATGCCGATTGCGGCACGGGTGGCCTGCTCGATCGGATCTGCGAGAAGCACGGCGTCGAGCGTATGGCCGGGCCGCATTGCTTTGCCTTCTACCAGGGCATGGATGCCTATGCGAAGGTCGCCGATGATGACATGATGTCGTTCTACATGACCGATTTCCTCTGCCGGCAATTCGATGCCTTCTTCATGAAGCCGCTCGGCCTGGACAAGCACCCGGAGCTGATCAAGGACTACTTCGGCAACTACGAGAAGCTGATCTATATCGCTCAGACCAACGACCCGGAACTCGACAAGGTCGCCGAAAAGGCGGCGAAAATGCTCGGCCTCGCCTATGAGCGGCGCTCGACCGGCTATGGTGACCTGACGAAGGAACTGGCCAGCGCCGCAATCCTGGCTTGACGATACTTCTAGGCAACTTCGATGCTGGCGAGCACATCGGCAAAGCTCGTCTTGCAGACGAAACCCAGCCGGTCCCTCGCCCGCGACGCGTCGTAGACCCGATCGATCGACGAAAACATCGTCCAGCCTTTCTTCGTGTAGAGTGCCGGATAATCGGGAAAATAGCGCGCGACGACCGACGGTGCGTCGGCGATCAATGCCGCGCAATCGTCGGGCTGGAACGGTGTCGGCGCCGAAATGATAAAGATGTCGAAGCCCAATTGCGGCGCTTTCTCCAAAGCAGCGATGTGGGCGTCGGCCGCATCCTCTACCGTCAGCCGGCGGAACAACAGCTCATTGGCCTTGGTGTTGGCATCCGACTGTTCGATCGCGTGCGCCATATCGTCTGCTTCGGGAAAAAACCGGGCGGTGCGCAACACGATCACCGGCAGGCCGAACTGCAAATGATAGAGCCGGCAGAGGTGTTCGGCTGAAAGCTTGGTGACGCCGTAGATGTTGCGCGGTTCAGGCGACATGTCTTCCGTCAGCCATGCCGCCTTACGCGCCCCGCCGGTGAAGCCGGTGCGGATGGTTTGGGAAATCATCAGCGATGTCGTCGACGTGAAGATGAAGCGCTGAACCGCGAATGCTGCTGCCGCATCGAGCACGTTGAGCGTGCCACGCACATTCGTCTCGACGAAATCCTCGTTGCGATGACGTTCGATGTCGGGCTTGTGCAGCGCGCCGCTGTGAATAATTGCCTCGATACGGTTCTCCTTGACCGCCTGCATGACCAGGTCGCGATCGGCGACTGAGCCGACGATTGGCGTTTCCGAAGACGGAACGAGATCGAGACCGGTGACGTCATGGCCGAGGGCTCGCAGACGCGGTGCCAAGGCGCTGCCCAGCCAACCCGACGATCCCGTCAGCAAGATCCGCATTCTTTCCACCTCGTTTCTGCTGTCGATGCTCAGGCACGGATGACAGAACGCGGCGAAACATTAAGGTATGCGCCAGACAAGAAAACAGGCTGCTCCAGCCATCAAAAAGGGAAACGCCACCGATGATCGTTCGCCTCATGTTTGCCGCAGCAGCTGTCTTCTGCTTGACATTGCCCGCGTTCGCCGATGGCGAGGTGCAGAAGCTGATCACGACTGCCGACAAGGCGCGGCTCGACAAATATGGCGAGACGCGCAAGGCAGCGCTTGACGAGGCGAAGGCCGGCGATCCCGCCGAGGTCAAGCAGCTCGACGCCTTGCTGGCAAAGCCGCTGGTTTCCTTCTCCGACAAGGACCTGACCGGCAATTGGCAATGCCGCACCATCAAGGCCGGCGGATTGAGCCCGCTCGTCATCTATGGCTGGTTCAAATGCAAGGTGAGCGACGACGGTTCCGGCTGGAGACTGGAAAAGATCACCGGCTCGCAGCGCACCAAGGGCCGCTTCTTCGACGATGGCGAGAAACGCGCGATCTATCTCGGTTCCTTCCACGTCAACGACGATCCGGCAAAGCCCTACGGCAGCGGCCCGGAAAGCGATCAGGTAGGCTATGCCTTCCGCAACAGCGCCGACGAATGGCGCATCGAGTTCCCGGCGCCCTACTTCGAATCGAAGCTCGACATCCTCGAATTCAAGCGCTGAGCCCTATCACCAACGGTTAACCCGCTCAGCCTAGCATTCGCGCCCAGAGAACGGGTCTTGTTGGGTCGCGAAATATGGCACGGTCGAAACCAAACCAACGGCCGATCGTCGTCGTCACCGAAGGCGGCCCGCATATCTGGGCGATCGTCAACGCCATCGCCGACCACCTCGCGCCTGTCAGCGTCATTCTCGAAGCCCCTGAATCCAAAAAGCAATTGCTTCTCGGGCGGGCGCGGCGGCAAGGCCGGACCTCGGCCATCGGGCAACTCGGCACGATGATGCTGACCCGGCTCGGTAAGCGCTTCTTCGCCGCCCACGCAGCACGGCTTGCGGCCGAGCAGAAGCTGCAAACCGAACCGAAGCCTGGGCAAAAGATCATCCATGTCCCGTCGGCCAACGCGCCGGAGTGCCTGCAGGCGATCGCGGAAATCCAGCCGGGTGTCGTGCTGCTCGCCGGCTGCCGCTTGCTGTCGCGGCAGACACTGGCGAAAATCCATTGCCCGGTTCTCAACTATCATGCCGGCATCGCCCCGAAATATCGTGGCATGAATGGCGGCTACTGGGCGCTGGCTTCAGGCGATGCGGGAAATTTCGGCACCACCGTGCATCTCGTCGCCGCCGGCCGCGGCACTGGCGGCGTGCTTCGGGAGCCGCGCGGCAAACCGCAGCCGGGCGACACAATTTCAAGCTACGCGTTGCGGCAGGCAGCGTTCTCGCGCGACATCTGCGTCGAGGCGGTCAGGGATGCGCTGGCCGGCAAGCTCGGTACGGTCGAGCCCGGCCTGCCTTCGAAACAATGGTATCATCCGACGGTTTGGTTCTATCTCTGGACCGGGATAAGAAACAGCGTCTGGTAATGCGCGGCGATTTACCCGACAGCCACCCGCCGCTAAACATTGCATCATGAGCGACATCGATCACCGCACCATCATCGCCGGCCTTTCAGTCGAGGACCGTCGCGACCTCACCGCCAGGTTTGACCGGCCAGGCATTGTCCGGCTGGCCGTCCATGGCGGGCTGGTTGTCGTGCTGGGCGCACTGATCGCCGCCCGCATCCCGTTCTGGCCGCTTCTCGTCTTGCCGCAGGGGATCCTGATCGTCTTCTTCTTCACGCCGTTGCACGAGACCATCCATGAAACGGCGTTCAGAACGGCGTGGCTCAATCGCGCTGTTGCCGCCGTGGCCGGCTTCCTGATCCTGCTGCCGCCGGCATGGTTCCGCTATTTCCATTTCGCCCATCACCGCCACACCCACGACCCGGACAACGACCCCGAACTGATGGCCCCGAAGCCGGAGACCATCGGCCAATATCTGCGCTATCTGTCCGGCGGCCCCTATTGGATAGCTATGGCTCGTGTGATCGCAACCAATGCGGCTGGTCGCAACCGCGACGGCTTCGTACCGGAAAGGGGTCGCGGCAAGGTGGTTGCCGAAGCACGGCTGTTCCTGATCGGCTATGCGGCGTTGCTGGCCGCATCTCTCGCCATGCAGTCGGCGCTGCTGTTGTGGGTCTGGATCGTGCCGGTGCTGGTAGGACAGCCGTTTTTGCGGGCCTACCTGCTGGCTGAGCACGCGTTGTGCCCGCATGTCGCCAACATGCTCGAGAACACCCGCACCACCTTCACCACAAGGCTGGTGCGCTTCGTGGCTTGGAACATGCCATACCATTCGGAGCACCATTCCTATCCGGCCGTTCCCTTCCACAGCCTGCCGCGCTTCCATGAGATAGTCGCGGAGCATCTACGCACGACCGAACGAGGTTACGTGCGCTTCCACAGGAAGCTGGTCGGCAGCTTCGATGGCCGCGCCGGCTGACCAGTGCTGGAAGAAACTCCCCTTTCAACCGCGGCCGTCGATTGCGTCGCTTTTGAAGGCCCCCGCGTCGTCCCATAACAAGCAGCCCAACAGCGCTTCCGGCAATGCTCGAAACCACTGCATCGGCCCAAAAGATCGGAATCGATCTTCGGAGAGCACGACGCAGCGGAGTTAGGTGGTAGAGCATCGTTTGTGCGTTCGATTGGACGCGCGGCGCCCTACAGGAGCAGGAATTCATGGCCGATCTGATCGTCGTCTACTGGCGCGACATCCCCGCCCAGGTCATCGTCAAAAAGGGCCGGCAGAACGCAAAGCACGAACTGCCGCTGCGCTTCACCGAGGCGATCGACATGTGCGCCATGCGCACCGGCGCGGGCGGCACCGACGACTATCTTGCCGAATGGCGCAAGGCAGAGCCCATCCCGGTCGGCGACGATCTTGAAGCCGAGGCCGAGAAGGCCCTTCAGGAGCTCGATGCGAAATACGACCGTGAGCGGCTGGTCGCTCTGGTCAAGGCGGGCGGCAAAGAAAATGTCTGATCCCCAATCAATGCCGGTGACGACGGCTCAAGCCGGCGTGACCCAGGCGACCATCGTCAAGAAGGCGGCGCCGAAATCCGACTACAAGCCGGCCGACGTGTCGCCGCAGCGGCGCGTGCAGCGCTCGTTTGCGGTGCGGCTTTGGTCGGTGCGGCATTCGCGGCTGCTCGAATGGTTCTACGCCAGGTTCGCCGACATGTTCCTGACTCTCCACCCGCTATGGAAGGGCATCGGCTACAGCCGTGTCGAAGGGCCGGTGAAATTCGTCGAGAAGCGCGTCAAGGGCTTCATGTTCGACTGCCGCATGTGCGGTCAGTGCATTCTTTCCTCGACCGGCATGTCGTGCCCGATGAACTGCCCCAAGCAATTGCGCAACGGCCCTTGCGGCGGTGTGCGCGCCAACGGCAATTGCGAGGTCGAGCCTGATATGCCTTGCGTCTGGGTCAAGGCATGGGAAGGCTCGCAGAACATGGTGCATCGCGACAAGATTTTGGAAGTGCAGAAGCCGGTGGATCAGTCCTTGCGCGAAACCTCCGCCTGGCTGCGGGTGACCGCGCAGGCCGCGGCCGCCCGCAATGCGGCCCGGAATACTACGAACACCGGAGCGTCGGCATGATCGGCCGTCAGCCAGACGAGAATCCGGCCGGCATCCATTTGCCGCTCGATCCCCTGCCCGGCCACACCTCGCGTGGCCGGCTGGAACGCGTCCTCAGGCGCGGCGAGTTCGCAGTGACGACCGAGCTCAATCCGCCCGACAGCGCCGATCCGGAAGACGTCTACAACCGCGCCAGGATTTTCGACGGCTGGGTAGATGCCATCAATGCCGTCGACGCTTCCGGCGCCAACTGCCACATGTCGTCGGTCGGCATCTGCGCGCTGCTGACCCGCATGGGCTATGCCCCGATCATGCAAATCGCCTGCCGCGACCGGAACCGCATCGCCATCCAGGGCGACGTGCTTGGGGGTGCTGCGATGGGCGTCGCCAACATGCTGTGCCTGACCGGCGACGGCGTGCAGGCCGGCGACCAGCCCGGCGCCAAGCCGGTGTTCGATCTCGACTGCATGTCGCTGCTCGAAACCTGCCGTATCATGCGCGATAACGGCAAATTCCTGTCCGGCCGCAAACTCACGACGCCGCCGCAGCTTTTCCTTGGCGCGGCCATCAACCCGTTCGCGCCGCCGATCGATTTCCGTCCCTATCGGCTGGGCAAGAAGATCGCCGCCGGCGCGCAGTTCGTGCAGAGCCAGTACTGCTTCGACGTACCGATGTTCCGCGCCTACATGCAGAAGGTCCGCGATCTCGGCTATACCGAGAAATGCTTCATCCTGTGCGGCGTCGGGCCGCTCGCCTCGGCCAAGACGGCCAAATGGATCCGCTCCAATGTGCCGGGAATTCACATTCCCGATCAGATCGTCAAGCGCCTGGAAGGCGCCCAGGATCAGAAGAAGGAAGGCAAGCAGCTCTGCATCGACATCATCAATGAGGTGAAGGAAATTCCTGGTGTGTCCGGCGTCCATGTGATGGCCTACCGCCAGGAAGAATATGTCGCCGAGATCGTCGACGAATCCGGCGTGCTGAAGGGTCGCCGGCCGTGGAATCGCGAAATCCGCCGCGACGACCAGCTCGTTGCCGATCGGCTTGACCACATACTGCATGACGACGTCACCGAAACCCAGGTCGACATGGTCAAAACCGCGCATTGACGGCGCGAATCGTCAGCATTCGCTTGATCAGAAACAGATAACGATATAAAGAACTCTTTATATCACGATGGAGAGATTTCATGACCCGGACCATCGTCGCCTCGGCGACACGAGAAATCATCATCGGCTTCGATCAGCCCTTCTGCGTGATCGGCGAGCGCATCAACCCGACCGGCCGCAAAAAGCTGGCCGCCGAAATGATCGCGGGCAATTTTGAGACTGTCATCAGGGATGCGCTGGAGCAGGCCGCCTGCGGCGCAACGATGCTCGACGTCAATGCCGGCGTCACCTCTGTCAATCCGAACGAGACCGAACCCGGCCTGCTGGTGCAGACGCTGGAGATCGTGCAGGGCCTGGTCGACCTGCCGCTGTCGATCGACTCCTCGGTGACTGCGGCAATCGAAGCGGCGCTGAAGGTCGCCAAGGGCCGGCCTCTGGTCAATTCCGTCACCGGCGAGGAGGAAAAGCTCGAAGCCATCCTGCCGCTGATCAAGAAATACAACGTTCCGGTCGTCGCCATTTCCAACGACGAGACCGGTATTTCGATGGACCCCGATGTGCGCTTTGCCGTCGCCAAGAAGATCGTTCAGCGCTGCGCCGACTTCGGCATTCCGGCGCATGATGTGGTCGTCGACCCGCTGGTCATGCCGATCGGCGCGCTGGGCGATGCCGGCCGCCAGGTATTTGCCCTGCTACGCCGGCTGCGCGAGGAGCTCAAGGTCAACACCACCTGCGGCCTCTCCAACATCTCGTTCGGCCTGCCGCACCGTCATGGCATCAACGCCGCCTTCATCCCGATGGTGATCGGCGCCGGCATGACCTCGGCGATCATGAACCCGGTGCGGCCGCAGGAAATGGAAGCGGTGCGCGGCGCCAACGTGCTGAACGGCACCGATGAGAACTGCACCAACTGGATCAGGACCTACAAGGACTACAAGCCTGCTGAAGGCGGCCAGGCCGTTGCCGCCCGGACACAGGTCAACGCGCCGGGCGATGGCAATGGCAATGGCGGACGCAGGCGCGGCGGCCGCGAAGCGCGGATGGCCCGGGGTTGAGCCATGGCTTGGCCGACACGATATGGGGCTTAGGACTGGGGAGGAACCGAAACACAGCGGCATCGCTGCCGTGGCCAAGACCCGAGCAGCGTAGAAAGTAAAGTCTGGAACGTATGAACTCTCCCGTCAACATCACCGATCCGCTCGTGCTGTTCATGCCGTCCGGCAAGCGCGGGCGGTTTCCGGTCGGCACGCCGGTGCTGGATGCCGCGCGCCAGCTCGGTGTCTATGTCGAGAGCGTGTGCGGCGGGCGTGCCACTTGCGGGCGCTGCCAGATCGAGGTGCAGGAAGGCAATTTCGCCAAGCACAAGATTGTCTCTTCCAACGACCACATCTCGCCCAAGGGCGCGAAGGAAGAGCGCTACGAGCGCGTGCGTGGGCTGCCCGAACGCCGCCGCCTGTCCTGCTCGGCGCAGATCCTCGGCGATCTCGTCGTCGACGTCCCGCAGGACACCGTCATCAACGCGCAAACCATCCGCAAGGATGCCGACACCAGGGTCATCGCCCGCGATGCAGCAATCCGCATGTGCTATGTCGAGATCGAAGAACCCGACATGCACAAGCCACTCGGCGACCTCGACCGCCTGACGATCGCGCTGATGAAGGACTGGGGCCTCAAGAGCCTCGAGTTCGATTTCCATCTGTTGCCGCAGGTGCAAGGCATTTTGCGCAAGGGCAACTGGACCGCGACCGCCGCCATCCACAAGGACACCGACAGCGAGACCGCGCGGGTCATCGCTTTGTGGCCGGGCCTCAAGAACGAGGCCTACGGGCTTGCCTGCGATATCGGCTCGACCACTATTGCCATGCATCTGGTCTCGCTGCTGTCTGGCCGCGTTGCCGCCTCGTCGGGCACGTCGAACCCGCAGATCCGCTTCGGTGAGGATCTGATGAGCCGCGTCTCTTACGTGATGATGAACCCGGACGGCCGCGAAGGCATGACGGTCGCCGTGCGCGAGGCCATTTCGGGCCTCGTCGACAAGGTCTGCGCCGAAGGCAACGTCCAGCGCAACGACATCCTGGATTCCGTGTTTGTCGGTAATCCGATCATGCACCATCTGTTCCTCGGCATCGATCCGACCGAGCTCGGCGGCGCCCCCTTCGCGCTAGCCATCTCGGGCGCCGTGCACATCAAGGCATCGGATATCGGCTTAAAGCTCAACCAGGGCGCCAGGCTCTATATGCTTCCTTGCATTGCCGGCCATGTCGGCGCGGACGCTGCTGCAGTGACGCTGTCGGAAGGCCCGCACCGCCAGGACGAGATGATGCTGATCGTCGATGTCGGCACCAATGCCGAAATCGTGCTCGGCAATCGCCAGCGGGTCGTGGCGGCCTCCTCGCCAACTGGCCCCGCCTTCGAAGGTGCGGAAATCTCCGGTGGCCAGCGTGCCGCACCGGGTGCCATCGAGCGCGTCCGTATCGATCCCGAAACGCTGGAGCCTAAATACCGCGTCATCGGCTCGGAACTCTGGTCCGACGAGCCGGGCTTCCTCGACAGCGTGCAGGCGACCGGAGTCACCGGCATCTGCGGCTCCGGCATCATCGAGGTGGTCGCCGAGATGTATCTCGCCGGCATCATCTCAGAGGACGGCGTCATCGATGGCGGGCTTTCCGCCCGCTCGCCGCGCGTTGTCGCCAACGGCCGCACCTTCTCCTATGTGCTGAAGGAAGGTGAGCCGAAGATCACCATAACGCAGACCGACGTGCGCGCCATCCAGCTCGCCAAGGCGGCACTTTATGCCGGCACCAAGCTGTTGATGGAAAAGCAGCACACCGATCACGTCGACCGCATCCACTTCGCCGGCGCATTCGGCTCGTTCATCGACCCGAAATACGCAATGGTGCTGGGCCTGATCCCGGATTGCGACCTCGATAAGGTCTCGGCCGTTGGCAATGCGGCCGGCGCCGGCGCCCGCATGGCGCTCTTGAACCGTGGCTATCGCCGCGAGATCGAGGAAACCGTTAGCAAGATCGAGAAGATCGAGACGGCGCTGGAGCCGAAATTCCAGGAACATTTCGTCTACGCCATGGCGTTGCCGAACAAGGTCGACCCGTTCCCCAAGCTGTCGGCGGCGGTGAAACTGCCGCCGCGCAAGACGGTGAGCGAAGACGGCATTGCCGGCGACGCTGCCCCGCGGCGGCGTTCGCGCGAAGGCCACGCCGCGCGGCGCGGGCGGGGATGACTCGCCTCCGCTAGGCTGTCAGACCTTCCATTTTCATTTGTATGCAAATGTTTCCAGATCAACCAGATCTGGAAACGAAAATGCGTTTTCGTGAAATCCGCCAGATACATATGCGGCGCATTTAACCGGCATCGATGGCCGGTAGAGAACATCTCTTGTCCCGCCGCAACACTCAAAGGAGAGCACGATGTCGATGTTCGAAAGCCTCGGCCGCTATGGTGCGGCCATCAAGAAGACACGCGAAGCGCGCAAGTCGCTGCGCATCCTGAACAGCTTGCCGCCTGAGATCCAAAAGGACATTGGCTGGCCGGTGTCGCCGCGTTCGAGCGAAAAGCAGCTTTCGGTCGGCTGGGGCATGCAGCGCGGATGAAATTCATCGACAAATGCAAGCTGCTCGGTATTCGCTGGGGCCGCAATGCGGCTCCGGCTGCACCCAGCAATTGGCTGCGTGCCGCATTACTGCCCAGGCGTTGAGCTGCGCCGCTTGGCCAGCGACTTCATGGCCGGACGCTTTGTCGCCAGCCGGGATCAAACCACCGTGTTGAGATCGCATAAATCTTGACTTTTTTGGTGGCGACACAATCTTCGAAATAGTCGGGGGTTCTCTTAGTCGGCTCAGCCGAAGTCCGTGTATCTGCATGCCCAGCCTCAAAAGCCACGTCGTGTCGTTCGTCCTCAGGTACAGTCGCAAGAAGGCGTTTTCCAGCCCGGAGAACCTGCAGCGCTGGATCGCCTATGCGCGCAAGACTGAAAACCATCAGCCGCCTGCGTCGCTGCAGTCGCGCCTGGAGATCACAACCCGCACGATCAGCGGCTTCCCCGTCTACGAGATCGCTCCCCAGGCTGGCGAGCGGAGGCGGATTCTCTACCTGCACGGCGGCGCTTACGTCTTTGAAATCACACCCTATCATTGGCGGCTGATCGCCGACATGGCCGACCGTCTCGGGTTCGGCATCACCGTGCCGATCTATCCCATCGCTCCCGAACACGATTTCCACGCCATGTTCGGCATGGTCGGCGCCGTCTACCGCCAGATGTTCGGCGAAACCAGGGCGAATGACATCATCTTCATGGGCGATTCCGCCGGCGGAAACATGGCCGTCGTGCTGACCATGATGGCTGCGCAAGACGGCTTGCCCTTGCCATCACGCCACGTGCTGATTTCGCCCGGCCTCGACGTGTCGCTCGCCAACCCAGAAATGTATGAGGCTGAACGCAACGATCCGTGGCTAGGCATTGCTGGCGGCCGCGAGGCGATCCGGCTTTACAGCGCCGGCATAGATCCCACCGACTGGCGCATCAGCCCGGTTTACGGCGACCTGTCGGTGCTGCCCAAAACGCTGCTGCTGACCGGTTCACGCGATCTGCTCACCCCCGACAATCTGATCTTCGCGGAAAAGGCACGCGCGGCCGGCGTCGAAATTGAGGTCGTCCACGAGCAAGGCATGTTCCATGTCTGGCCGTTGATCGACATGCCGGAGGCGCGACGCGCGCGGGACAGTATAGTGGCCTTCTTGACCAACGAAACTGACAGGTACCATGCCACGGCAGGCGAGTTGTCGCTGCAAAGGACAGACCGCGACGGAACCCCTCGCGATCTGGTTGCGCCGCTCAGGTCGTAGTTTGGGTCAGAACTTCCCAGTTTCCCTGAACATCTCAAACGTCGCGCGGATATGGTCGGCGACTGCCTTCACCGGCGCGCTGGCGTCTGGCGTCACCACCATGGCGAGATTGTAGGTGCCGATGTCAGGCATGCCGTCCTTCGGGCACAGCTCGACCATGTCACTGCCGAGGAACGATTTCGGCAGCGGCGCGACTGCAAGATCCGCCATGATCGCGGCGCGCTGGCCGGCCGTGTGTGCGCTCATATAGGCGATGCGGTAGTTGCGGCCCTCGCGGCCAAGCGCCTCCAATGCCCCTGCCCGCCAGGCACAGCCCTCTTCCCACAATGAGACCGGCAGCGGCTCGCGCAGATGCGCGCAACCTCCCTTGGCACCGGCCCAGACGATCGGCTCTGTGAGCAGCACTTCGGCGCCGATCGCGCTGGTCTTGTAGGAGTTGGTTAGCAGCGTGATGTCGAGCGCCCGGTCGTCCATGCGCCGACGCAAATTGACGCTCTGGTCTATGGTGACGTCGACCGCGATCGATGGATGCGATTGTGCGAACCGCTTCAGCACATGCGGCAGCACACGTTCGCCGTAATCGTCCGGCGAGCCGAGCCGCACCACCCCGACAATGTCTGGAATGATGAACTTCGACACCACCTCGCGATTGATCGACAGCAGCCGGCGCGCATAGCCGAGCAGCATCTCGCCATCGGTGGTCAGCGTCACCGAACGGGCGTCGCGCGCGAACACCGAGCGGCCGAGTATGTCCTCCAGCTTCTTGATCTGCATGGAGACGGCCGACGGCGTGCGGAAGACCGCATTGGCCGCAGTGGTGAAGCTGCCGGTCTCGGCGATTGCGACGAAAGTGCGCAGTACATCAAGATCGAGCAGCGGCAGCGGATGATTGAGTGGGGCGTTCATGGGAAGCGACCTTCAATTTTTCTGATGCAAACCATCATTTCATTTCGTTTGATTGAACATCAGTTTGGGAGGATAGTCAACTCCATCGAAGGCAGGACGCATCGAAGTGGTCCGGGAAACAACGATGACACGGACCTGCAATCGACACGAAATGAAGCTGAAACAAACCCGGTGTACCGCCTGACGCTGCAAGCGCCGGGAAAATCCCGGCCCAACGCGAAGGAGAATGAGATGTCTATCCTGTCATCCATCGGTCGGATCGCGACCGAATTCAGTGAGGCCCGCGCCCGCTACCAGACGGAACGCGCCATCCGCGCGCTGCCGATTGAACTGCAGAAGGATATCGGCTGGCCCGACGCTGCCGATGCCAAGACCGGCACTCGCTATGGTGTGGGATCCTGGGCTGGAGCAAAGTAAACCGTGTGTATCAACAGCTGAAGGCCTGCCGCGTAGATCAGCCCGGCAGGCCTTTTTGTTTGTATTCAAATGATTTTCCCGAGCCATGTCGCCGCCGCATGACGCATATGAGCAAGTCGCATAGCAGCCCGCGCCGGCAATCAACACATTGTAAATAATCGCAAATCCTGGGCAGAGTGCCCAAATTTGTCGCATTCCGTGTCGCTTTTCATATCAAGTGCTTCGCTTTTGCGATTTAGTTTCCCCTGACGTAAGCCTATATCATCATCAACAAACGAGCTGCCCCACTCCATCAAGCGAAGGCGACCCGTCTGAGCAACCGAATGGAGATGATCATGAAGCTTTTTGCCCGCCTTTTTGCCCGCCGCGAAATGAACCTGACGACCGCGCTCGAGCGCCAGCGCCTGGCCAACACCATGCCCGGCCAGACCGGAGCCATGGCTGCCGCGCGCCTCGGCTTTGTCGCCTGAGACAGTAATCCTGAGACAGTAATCTTGACGGAAGCAGCCTAGCGCTGCTTCGAAGTCGATCCAGCGCCGCTTCGGCTTTGCCGAGGCGGCGTTTTGGTGTGCGCAGACTGCGTCGGCTCGTTTGGTCGATCCGGCGGCACATTGTGCCCTTCGCCGCATAGCGATTGCCCATTTGCGACCCATGTCGCAAATAAAGTCTTTCCGTTGCCATCTAGCCAATTGACAGGAAACGTTTTTCCTGATGTCGCTATGCTGATCGCGACATCCTGTTCGCGCCATTGCAGCGTGAGGATCTACCGTGAACGTCGTAAAGCACCCGATCCGGCGATCGTTCGTATTCTTCCTGGTCCCCGATTTCACCATGATCGCCTTCGCGACGGCGCTCGATCCGTTGCGTTCGGCCAACCGCATGCTCGGCTATGAAGCCTATCGCTGGCGGCTCGCCAGCATCGACGGCAAGCCGGTGCGCGCCTCGAACGGCGTCGAATGCGCCGTCAACACCTCGCTGGAGGAAGAGCGCAAGAAAATGTCCGGACCGGACCGGCCGAACATGGCCATCGTCTGCAGCGGCATCAATGTCGAGCGCTACCAGAACAAATCGGCCTTTGCCTGGTTGCGCGAGGAGTACAATCGCGGCGTTGCCGTCGGCGGCCTGTGCACCGGCGCGCATATCCTGGCCGCCGCCGGTCTGCTGTCCAACAAGCGCTGCGCCATCCATTGGGAGAACCTGCCGGGCTTTTCCGAGGCGTTCCCCAAGGCCAATGTCTTCGCCGACCTCTTCGAGATCGACCAGAACATCTACACCTGCGCCGGCGGCACCGCCGCGCTAGACATGATGCTGAAGCTGATAGGCGACGATTTCGACGAGAGCCTCGTCAACCGTGTCTGCGAGCAGGTACTGACCGATCGCGTGCGCAGCCCGACCGACCGCCAGCGCCTGCCGCTGCGCGCCCGCCTTGGCGTGCAGAATTCCAAGGTTCTGACCATTATCGAGCTGATGGAGGCCAATCTCTCCGAGCCGCTCTCGCTGATCGAGATCGCTGACCATGTCGACCTGTCGCGCCGGCAGATCGAGCGCCTGTTCCGCACAGAGATGGGGCGCTCCCCTGCCCGTTACTATCTGGAGATCCGCCTCGACCGCGCCCGGCACCTGCTGATCCAGTCGTCGTTGCCGGTGGTCGAAGTGGCGGTCGCCTGCGGCTTTGTTTCCGCCTCGCATTTCTCCAAATGCTATCGCGAGTTGTACGCTCGCTCGCCGCAACAAGAACGCGTCGACCGCAAGCAGCTTCTGGCGGCTTGATCGGACTATCGGCTGAACGAAGCCCGCCGAGTCAATGCACTTCGGCCGTGCGCATCGCCTCGACGCGGATGTCTTCCGTCAGCCGCGCCTTCAGTGCCGAAAACTCCGGGCTGGTCTTCAGCGTGTAGTGGCGCGGATGCGGCAGGTCGACGGCAACGTCCGATTTGATGCGGCCCGGCCGTGCCGTCATCACGACCACGCGCGACGCCATGAAGATCGCCTCCTCTATGTCGTGGGTGACGAACAGCACCGTCTTTTGCCGGCGCTCCCAGATGCCGAGAAGCAGTTCCTGCATCAGCCCGCGGGTCTGGTTGTCGAGTGCGCCGAACGGCTCGTCGAGCAGCAGGATCTCCGGATCGTTGGCCAGTGCCCTGGCGATCGCGGTGCGCTGCTGCATGCCGCCGGAAAGTTGCTTCGGCCAATGGTTCTCGAAGCCTTTAAGCCCGACGAGATCGACATAGGACGCGACGATATCGTGCCGCTCTCGTTCGGCCATTCCGCGCTCGCGCAGGCCGAAGGCGATGTTGTCGGCGACCGTCAGCCACGGGAACAGCGTATAGGACTGGAAAACCATGCCACGGTCTGGACCCGGCCGGTCCACCACCCTGCCGTCGAGCAACACGCGGCCCTCACTCGGCGCTTCGAGGCCGGCGACGATCCTGAGCAGCGTCGACTTACCACAGCCGGACGGGCCAAGGATGGTGATGAAGTCGTTGGCAGCAACCGCCAGATCGACCGGCATCAGTGCCTTGACCGGCTGCCCGCCGCCGACACCGGCGAAGGTGCGCGAGACGCCTTCGATGAGAAGCTTGCTCACGCCAGGCTCCACGGAAACAGCCAGCGGTTGAGCGCCTTGAAGGCGAAATCAGACAGCAGCCCGATCAGGCCGATGACGATGATGCCGAAGATGATCTGCCCCGTCGCCAACCGCGACTGGCTGTTGATGATCATGTAGCCGATGCCCGACGACGAGCCGATCAGCTCGGCGACGATGACATAGGTCCAGGCCCAGCCGAGCACCAGGCGCAGGGTTTCGGCGATCTCGGGCGCATTGGCCGGCATGATCACGCGCCGCACGATGCCGTTGTCGGACGAGCCAAGCGTATAGGCGGCCTCGACCAGGTCGCGCCGTGTGCCGCCGACCTTGACCGCGATGATCAGGATGATCTGGAACACCGAGCCGACGAAGATCACCAGCAGTTTTTCGAGCTCGCCGACGCCCGCCCACAGGATGAGCAGCGGGATGAAGGCCGATGCCGGCAGGTAGCGGGCGAAGGAGACGAACGGCTCCAGGAATGCTTCCACCGGCTTCCAGGCGCCCATCACGATGCCGAGCGGGACGGCAACGATGGCCGCCATCAGAAACCCGCCGAAGACGCGCCAGATGGTGATGAGGATGTCGAGCCAGAAGCGGTCCTCGACCAGAAGCCGCCAGCCGTCTCTCACCATCGACAGCGGATCGGCAAGGAAAATGCGATTGACGTGGCCGCCAAGCGTGATCCACGCCCAGAACGCCACGAACAGCACGAAGAACGAGATGCCGAGCACGGTTCGAATGCCCGGCGAGACCGGATGCAAGGGGCGCGGCATCTTCGACCGTCCTTTGATCTGAATGAAAAAGCGGCGGCGCACGCGCCGCCGCCGGGCGACAATCCTGCCGGTTAGTCGGCGACGGCGCTGGTGTCGGCCAATGTCGAGACGTCGGGCGCTTCCTTGATCAAACCCATCTGCAGCAGAAGCTCGCCGGCGGTCTTGGAAAAGTCCTGGAATTCCTTGGTGAAGAACTGCTTGTTCTCGGCCCTGTCGGCCCATTTCAGGTATTTGGCCGACTCTTCGAACTCCTTGGCCGACTGCTTCACGTCGGCGCCCATCGTCTCATAGGATTTCGCGGGATCGCTCTTGATCAGGTCGAGTGCCTCGAAATAGCTGTCGGCAAGCGCCTTGGCCGCATCCGGATTGGCCTTTAGGAACTCCGGCGTGCAGCCGACCGTATCGAGCACCATCGGATAGTCGAGAGTGGTCACAAGGATATGGCCCTGGTCGGATTTTTCGCGCACCGCCGAGATGAACGGCTCATAGGTGACCGCCGCATCGTTCTGGCCGGCGAGAAACGCCTGCGCCGCCGCGTCCGGCTCCAGGTTGACGACAGTCACGTCCTTGGTCGACATGCCGTTCTTGTTGAGCACCCAGGCCAGCATGAAATAGGGCGACGTGCCCGGCGCCGAGGACGCGACCGACTTACCCTTGAGATCAGCGACGGTCTTGATGTCGTTGCGGGCGACAATGCCGTCGGCGCCGTAGGACTTGTCGAGCTGGAATATCTGCTTGGTCGTCACACCATTGGCGTTCCAGACCAGCCAGGTCTCGACCGTGGTGGCGGCGCATTGCAGGTCGCCGCTGGCGATGGCGAGCGGCCGGCTGGCTTGCGGCACCTTCTTCAAGGTGACATCGAGCCCGTGCTTTTCGAAGATGCCGGCCTGCTTGGCGAGGGTCAGCGGCGCAAAGCCCGTCCATCCACTGATGCCGATGCTGATCGATGTGGCAGCCATCGCCGGCGCGGACAATCCAACGGCAAGCGTCAAGCTTGCGGCAAGAATTCCGATCCTGTTCATGTCGGTTCCCCTTTTATGTGTTCGGATGGGGAATTGTGTCACAGACGCCCACAGGCTTGTCAATGAAGCAGATGCTGCACTGCGGTATGTCACCACCGACAGCAAACTTCGCCATTAGCGGGTGTTGTACATCCAGCTGCGGTCGCGCCACATTTTTTCCCCTACCAGGCAGTCGGTGACGGGGATGTCCTGTGCCAGCACCAATGGCGGATGGGCCGCCTCTTCCGCCGCTCGCTGCGGCGAGGCCGGACCGGCAAGCTCCAGCACCAGCTTGCGGCGGATGGCCTCCGGAAACTGCGTCCAGTCATTGACCGGGATCATGAAGGAGCCCGGCCCGCCGATGACGCAGTCGCTGTAGTAACGGTCGAGATTGTTGACATCGTAAGCGCTGCTGAATCCGCCCCTGGTCATCAGCGGCAGGCCGTTGACGGTGATGCCCTGCTTGATCACGGCGTCGCGGGTGATATCGACAGGTGCGCCCTGGTTGTTGGGGCCGTCACCCGAAATGTCGATCACCCGCTTGACGCCCTGGAAGCCGCTTTCGGCAAAGAGATCGCTGGCGAATTCTAAGGCGCCGGAGATAGAGGTGCGCCTGGCACTGGCCGGCGGATGAGCGGAAAGCTGCGCTGCCAGCCGCTCGGCGTCGGCACGATTGGCGATCACCGTCCATGGCACCACGACCTGCTGCCAGGTCGCGCCAGCCCATTCGACGTAGGTGACGGCAATCTTGCCATGAGCGCCTTCGCCGATTGCCTGCAGCACATCGTCATGCGTCAGTGCCGCCGCATAGCCGTGACGCTGGATTTCGAGCTCGTCGGGCGACATGGACAAGGATACGTCGACGGCCAGCACCAGTTGGACATCAACCGGCTCGGCGGCGCGGGAGTTCGCAGTCAGCCACAGCGCCGACGCCAGCGCGGCGGCGCCCGAGACGAGATGTCTTGCACGGGCAAAACCAGACATGCCGCACGGTAAGCGAAAATCGCCGATCGACAAAGAGAAAAGCCCGGTGGAGAGCCGGGCTCATCCGGTCACATTTTTGCGAACCGCCGGAAAATGAATTTCATTTGTGGATGCGGTGCCCGCCCCGTCCCCGCCACTCCACGGCCTTCTCGACATCCGTCTCGGGGGATGGGTCCGGCTTCGGTTTTCTAGTACCGACCCCGCGCGCTGCCCTCCAGTTCGGCTTGAATGACGGCGGAAGCCACAACAGAATACCTGCACCCGCGGCAGGCAAGATGATCGCAAAACGCAGAATTGAAAGTACGATGCCGCAGATGCCGACGATCTGCGCGGCCCGGCGGACGCCGAAGCGTCTCAGGAACAAATGTCTTGCAATCACGCCGCCATCCAGATCGTAGGCGGGCAGGATGTTGAGAACGATAAGCGACACGTTCAACAATGCGCCAATCCAAAGCGTCCATTCCAGAGGACCGGCCGACCTTGACGGCAGCCACCCGAATGGCCTTTCGGGCGCAACTGGGATGAGTTCTCCAAAAACCAGATAATAGGCCGCAGCGAAAAACGCGGCGAGCGCGACGTTCGCCAGGGGACCCGCTATCGCAATCCGCGCCCAGGCAGGCGATGGCGCTGCGGCGCGTTTGAAACGCGTGAGCCCGCCGAAGAGATATAATTCTATCCTGTCGGTGGCGACGCCTTGTCGGCGTCCGATCCAGGCGTGTGCCAGTTCGTGCAAAAATATCGACGCAAATAGAAGCGCTGCAAAGATAGAGGTATGGATCAGTGCATCCTTGGGTCGGCTCGCCCACTCGTTCAGGAAGGGCAGCACGATGGGAATTGCCAAGGTCCAGCTGACGCGAACCGGGATATTCCGGTTCAGCTGAAACACAAGCGCATCGTTTTTTCTGTCCCAGCCGATCCGCCGCAAAGGCACCCCCCAATCGCAGCGCGACGGTAAGCGAGAATCATCGCTCCACAAAGCGAAAAGCCCGACGATGAATCGGGCTTCTGCATTCAGGTCCTGCTGGCACTACTCGGGCTGCCTGTGTGGAGAATCGGCAAGCAAGCAACGTTCAGCTGCGCGGATTGAGGTTCTCCGGGTCGTAGAGCGGCCTGTAGCCGACGGCGGCCACTTCGGCCGGGTATTTCTCGCCGAAATATTCGACGCTCAGCTTGCGGCCCTCCTGGCAATAAGCCCAGGGCAGGTAGGCGAGCGCGATGTTCTTGCCGAGGGTCGGACCATAGGCCACCGAGGTCGTGAAGGAGCGGCGGCCGAGCTCGTCGACGAGCGTCTCGCCGGTTAGCGGATCCATCACCGGCATCGTGCCGACCGGATAGCGGGGAACGCCGTTGGAATCGGTATTGTCCGTCATGATAAGCGTGCAAAGCATGGCCGGCTGATGCGCCCGGGCGCGATATTCCAGATGCTTTGCCTTGCCGCAGAAATCGGCCTCCTTGACCTTCGGGCGGGCAAGGTCGGCTTCCAGCAGATTGTATTCGGTCAACAGATCCGCGTTTTGCAGGCGCAGGCTCTTCTCCATACGGCGGCTGTTGGCATAGGTCTCGACGCCAAAGGCCATCACGCCGGTCGACCGCAGCGCGTCCCAGACAGTGAGGCCGTCCTCGTAGCGCATGTGCAGTTCCCAGCCTTGCTCGCCGACATAGGAGATGCGGAAGGCGGTCACGTCCTTGCCGGCGATCCTGACGGGCTTGATCGCGGCAAAGGGAAAATTCTCCGGCGTCAGCCCGTCGGGGTTTTCCACGCACTTACTCAATGTCGCCCGCGCGTTCGGACCCCAGATGCCGACGGTCACGTACTTCTCGGTCACGTCGATGACGGTAACGTCGAAGCCTTTGTCTTCTGCCGTCCGGCGCATGTACTGGAAGTCGCGCGGTCCGGCATCGGCGCCGTCGATGACGCGGCAGCGGTCGGCCGTGCGGATGACGGTCAGGTCGGCGCGCACCATGCCTTCCTCGTCGAGGAAATGGGTATAGATGCCCTTGCCAATATTGCCGTCACCGCCGATCTTTGCCGCGCACAGCCATTCCATCAGCGCGACATGGTCCGGGCCTTCCACGTCGTACATGGCGAAATGCGACAGGTTGACGATGCCGCAATCCTCGCTCATCGCGAGATGCTCGGCGTTCGAGACGCGCCAGAAGTGGCGGTTGTCCCACTCGTTTTGACGCACCGGCACCCGGTTGCCGTATTTCTCGAGCAGATGCTCGTTGGCGGCGTAGCCATGCGCGCGCTCCCAGCCGCCGAGCTCCATGAAATAGCCGCCGAGTTCCTTCTCGCGCTCCCAGAAGGGCGAGCGGCGGACATTGCGGGCCTTGGAGAAGGGCTCACGCGGATGCACCGCCGGGTTGTAGACCTTCATCGCGGTTTCGGTGCAGCGGTCCCAGATGAACTGCTCTTTCGTCTGGTGCGGATAGAAACGCGAATAGTCGATGGCGTGGTGGTCGATCGCCGTGCGGCCGTCCGTCATCCAGTCGGCAATGAGCTTGCCCATGCCGGGGCCGTCCTTGACCCAGATGGCAACGGCATACCAGAGGCCCCTCACCTTCTGGCTTTCGCCCATCGAGGGGCCGCCGTCCGCCGTCACCTGCAGCAGGCCGTTGAAGGAATGGCTCTCATTGTAGCCCAGCTCGCCCAGGATCGGCGTCAGTTCAATGGCGCGCTCGAGCGGCGCCAGGATCTGCTCCATGTCGAGATCGCGTTGCGACGGCGAAAGCCGCGCCTCGTTTTTCTCGAGAATATCGCGCGGATGGCAAAGGCGCGGATTGGTCTCTTCGTAATAACCCCATTCGATCTGCCCGCCTTCGGCGGTCTTGGGGTCGCCGGTATCGCGCATGTAAGCCGAGTTGCCCTGGTCGCGCAGCAGCGGCCAGCCGATCTCCTTGCCGGTGCCGGCGAACTCAGTGTACGGCCCGAAGAAGGTAAGCGGATGGTCGATCGGCATGACCGGCAGGTCCTCGCCCGCCATTTCCGCAATCAGCCGTCCCCAGATGCCGGTGCAGACCACGACATAGTCGGCTTCGATGGTGCCGCGGTCGGTCACCACGCCCTTGATGCGGCCGTTCTCGATGACGAGCGACCTGGCCGAGGTGTTGGCAAACGCCCTGAGTTTGCCGGAAGCTTCCGCCTGGTCGACAAGCTTGCCTGCGACGGTCTGCGAGCGCGGGATGACGAGGCCGGCGTCGGGATCCCACAGGCCGCCCTGTACCATCTGTTCTTCGATCAGCGGGAATTTTTCCTTGATCTCGGCGGGATCGATTAGGCGCGCGCGTGTGCCGAAGGCCTTCGCCGAAGCGATCTTGCGCTTGATTTCCGCCATACGGGCGTCGTCGCCGACGCGGGCGACCTCGAGGCCGCCGATGCGCGCGTAATGACCCATCTTTTCGTAGAAATCGATGGAATAGAGCGTCGTCCAGCACGACAGGAAATCATGGCTGGTCGTGTAGCAGAAGTCGGAGGCGTGCGCCGTCGAGCCGATATCCGTCGGGATGCCCGATTTGTCGATGCCGACAATATCGTCCCATCCGCGCTCGATCAGGTGATGGGCGACCGACGCGCCGACGATACCGCCCAGCCCGACGATGACGACCTTCGCCTTTTCCGGAAATCCTGCCATTGCCCGCGACTCCAAGATGCTATTGCGGCAGACTATAGGGTGGCGCGGCGGCGCGCTTGCAGCCTGTTTGCGACATCGCCAAAAAAGCCCGCGCCACCAGCTCGTCGAATGCAGTTAGACCTACGCGTTCGCCCTGCTCGGTACGAAGGCGCTGCTAGAGCCAGTCCTGCGCAGCTTCGAAGAAAAGTGCATACCTTCATCGCCGATTACCGGAAGCAAATAAAAGGCCGGGCGTTTGCCCGGCCTTCAAAAATCATGGCGTCGACTTTACTTGATGCGCGCGACGCCGCCCGAGATCTCAATGGTTTCCGAGCCGGTCAGCGCCTCGAGGTCGCCATTCGGCAAGGTAACAAAACAGCCGCTCGGGCAAAATTCCACGGTTTCGCCGGCGGCCAGCGCCAGCTCGGTCTTGCCGCCGCCTTCCGTCACGATCAGCGTGCGGGTTTCGGCGTCCTTGTTGACCGCGCTGGCGGCATGGGCCGAACCGCCCACGGCCAGAAGAGCGATGGCGGCGACGAGAGACTTCCACATTTTGCAGTATCGGTGTTGCCACCGCCTCTGTTGCATTTCGCAAGGCATTCTCGCCGTTTGCAGGTGAGCTTATATGCAATGCAAGCTGAACGGCAACTGAATGCCGCATTCATGCCGCAATTGGTTTCCGAAGGCTTGAAGGCAAGCTCCAAACAGCTAGTCAGGATCGGGCTTCCGTACCTTGCGTCCCGACTTGGCGAGACGTTTCGCCTCGACCGCCGCCAGTGCTTTTGCTTGTTCCCGCTCGGCGAATTCGACTTCGATCTTGTCGTCGTCGATCGGCCACGCCTCGTGCTTTTTGGTCTCGACGACGGCGCGCGGCGCCGACGGAATTTCGATATGCTGGTCGGCGAACACATCGAAGATAGTAAAGCGGATGTCGTTCTGGACGATATTGCCACTAAGAACGTCTGCCAGGAACACGCGAATCTCGAATTCGAGTGCAGCCGGGCCGAAATTGGAAAACAGCACGAAGGGTTCCGGATTTTTCAGCACCAACGGATGACTGCGCGCAATCTCCAAGAGGACGCCATGCACGTGCTTGACGTCGCTGCCATAGGCGACGCCGACCTTGATGTCGACGCGGCCGAGCTTGTTGCGGTGCGTCCAGTTGCCGACCGCATTGTTGATCAGGTTTGAATTGGGCAGGATCACCGATTGCCGCTGGAACGTCTCGATCTCGGTGGCGCGTACGCTGATCTTCTTGACCGTGCCGCTGATGTCGCCGGCGACGATCCAGTCGCCGACCTTGAACGGCCGCTCGGCCAACAGGATCAGACCCGACACGAAATTCGAGACGACATTCTGCAGGCCGAAACCGATGCCGAGGGACAGGGCGCCGGCGACCAGCGCGAGATTGGAGAGGTCGATACCGGCCGCCGAGATGCCGACCAGTGCCGCGAGCGCGACGCCGGCATAACCGACCGCCAGCCGGATCGAATTGCGCACGCCGGTGTCGACCCGGCCGCGCGCCATCACCGAGCCGTCGAGCCAGCCCTGGAACCAGCGCGTCAGGAAATAGCCGATGATGAAGACGACGACGCCGGTGAGGATGCCGGTGACCGAGATCGTCACCGAGCCGATGGTGAGCCCGGTCGCCAGCTTGTAGGCCCACGCCTGGATGTCGCCGGGCTGGAAGCCCCACATCAACAGGATCAGCGGCAGGAACACCAGCACGATCATGATGTTGATGGCGGCGCTGACGACAAGCCCGAGCTGGTCGAGCGCGGTCTCTTCATAGCTTGAATTGGCCGATAGCCAGCGCCCGATCGAAGTGTTGGCGAAACCGCCTTCCTCGCCGATCGCCCGCGCCGACAGGAAGCCGATATAGGCGGTGACCAGGATCGTGCCGGTGACCACGACCTGCACCGAGACGAAAATGGCAAGGCCGATAAACCCGAGCAGCGCCGACGCGATGGTGAATAGCCCCAGCGCGACGGCGGTGTAGCGCAGCCATGCCGGCCACGGGCGCCAGCTCCCGTCGCCAGCCTTGAACGGCTTAAGCAGGCTCATCAGGATCAGGATGACGCCGACGCTGATGGTGGCGACAAAGCTTCTGGCGATGGTCAGCGACAGCGGCGAGCCCATCTTGTCGTTGACGACCGACAGGAAATAATTGATGCCGATGGCGACGGCCATGGCAGTGGTCAGCCGCACCAGCCAGCGCGCCGGGCCGGTTTCGACAGGGATCAGACGCCAGTTCGACAGCTGCGGTTCCAGCGCCGCATTGGTCAGCCGGTTGACGCAGAACACCACCGCGATAACGGCAACCAGCGCATTCAGGAAGATGCCGATGTCGCCGCGCAACACGTTATAATAATTGAAGAAGAAAATGGTCGAGACAAGGAAGACGCCTACCGCCAGCGTCGGCAGCAATGTCGACCAGAACGCCACCGACAGCCGGCTGAGATAGGAGGGATCCGCGACGGAAGGATCGGCTTCGAAGACGCGGCCGAACAGGCGCCGCCCGCCGACGAACAGCACAGCAGCCAGCGCGAGCGCCATCAGGGTCGCGGCAAGAATGGCCTGGAACTTGAACTTGAAGGCGAAGCTCAGCCAGGACGACACCGCCTTATAGAAACTGGTAAATTCGTCGTTGGCGTCGGAAATGACCTCGGGGCTCAATGCATCGGACAGCACGTAGCGCTTGGTGAGCTGATTGCGGAACAGCTGGCTGCGCATGTTGCCGATCTGCTCGATCAGCCCGCTGATGCGGATCGACAGGGTTTGCGCCGTGGCGATGACGGCATTGATTTCGGCTTTTTCGGAGGCCAGCGCCTGGCGTTCGCCGGTCACGATATCAGGCTCGGCCGGCTGGCCCGCGGCCGGCCGCAGGCCCAGCTGCTCGAGCCGGCTGTTGATCTCGCTCAGCCGCGGCCGGAAAGCAAGCGCGCTGTTCAGCGACGCACGCGACATTTCTTCCAGTTGCAGCCGAATATCGACAAGGCTGGCGTCGTCGTCGCCGTCCTGCTGGATCTTCTTTTCGAGATTGTCGGTCTTCGTCGTCAGGTCCTGGAGGATTTTCTGCTGATCGCTGACCAGTCCCGCAGGCGCCTGGCCAAGCCCTTGCGCCACCGCTCGCAACGAAAGCGGCGCCGTGGCGACAAGCGCCAGGACCAGAACGAAACGGAGCAGTCGGAAAAGCATGATTGTCTGGCGACTCACGGGCGATAAGGCGTTCTAAAGGCCCGCTCTTGATAAAGACCGACATATCTGGGGGCAAGCCGTCCCTGACGGCCCGCTTTCGAAGTCGGCCAATCGAAGTCGCCAATCGAAGTCGGCCAATCGGAGTCGGGGAGTCGAAAAGCGATGGCGCAATCTTGGCTTTGCATTGGCGGCCTGCTCTATAGTCTGCCGCAAAGCCTGAAATGGATGACAATAAGAATGGCGGAATATTCGGCCTTTTCGCTTCTCAAAAACGCGCTGACCGGAAACAAGGACTGGAGGCCGGCCTGGCGCAAGCCCGACCCGAAGGCGTCCTACGACGTGATCGTCATCGGCGGCGGCGGCCATGGCCTGTCGACCGCTTACTATCTAGCCAAGGAGCACGGCATCACCAATGTCGCGGTGCTGGAGAAGGGCTGGCTCGGCTCCGGCAATGTCGGCCGCAACACCACGGCGGTCCGTTCCAACTATCTCCTGCCGGCCAACACGCGCTTTTACGAGCATTCGATGAAGCTGTGGGAGAACCTGGCCCATGACCTCAACTACAACGTCATGTTCTCGCAGCGCGGCTGCCTGAACCTCGCCCACACACCTGCCCAGCTCGACGACTATGCCCGGCGCGGAAACGCCATGCGCCATCTCGGCGTCGACGCCGAACTGATGACCACGGCCGAGATCGCGCGCCTGGTGCCGGCGCTCGACGTCTCAGCCACCGCGCGTTTCCCGATCGTCGGTGGCCTGATGCAGCGGCGCGCCGGCACCGCCCGCCACGACGCCGTCGCCTGGGGCTATGCGCGCGGCGCAGATCGCCGCGGCGTCGACATCATCGAAAACTGCGAGGTCACCGGCTTCCTGCGCGACGGCGACCGCATCACCGGCGTCACGACGACACGCGGCGAAATCCGCGCCAAAAAGGTAGCGGTGGCGGTGGCCGGCAGCACCGGGCGGGTCATGGGGCTTGCCGGCATCGAGACAATGCCGATCGAGAGCCACGTGCTGCAGGCCTTCGTCACGGAATCGCTAAAACCGTTCATCGATACGGTCCTGACCTTCGGCATGGGCCATTTCTATATGTCGCAATCGGACAAGGGCGGCCTTGTCTACGGCGGCGATCTCGACGGCTACAACAGCTACGCCCAACGCGGCAGCCTGCCGATCGTCGATGAGGTGATGAGCGAGATGCTGGCGCTGTTCCCTGGGCTGGCCCGTGTCCGGATGCTGCGCTCATGGGGCGGCGTCTGCGACATGTCGATGGACGGCTCGCCAATCATCACCACCGGTCCGCTGCCGGGCATGTATCTCAATTGCGGCTGGTGCTATGGCGGCTTCAAGGCGACGCCGGCTTCCGGCTGGTGCTTTGCCTGGACCATTGCCAAGGACGAGCCGCACGATCTCAACGCGGCCTTCACGCTCGACCGCTTCTACCGTGGCTTGGTGATCGACGACAAGGGCCAGGGCGCCACGCCCCGGCTGCATTAGGTTAGAGATCCATGCTCATCACCTGCCCCTATTGCGGCCCGCGCGACGTGATCGAATTCACCTATCAGGGGGACGGCAACCGCCAGCGCCCACAGCCCGCCTCACAAAACCTCGACGCCTGGAACGCCTATGTCTACGACCGGCTGAACCCGGCCGGCGACCACAACGAGATCTGGCAGCATTCCGGCGGCTGCCGCGCCCATCTAAGGGTGGTGCGCAACACGCTGACGCACGAGATCTCCAGCACCGCGTTCGCGCGCGGCGACCACAACTCGGTTGCGCGGCACCGGGCCGAGGACAAGCCATGAGCCCGCGCCGTACCGAGGCTGGCGGCCTCATCGACCGGCTGCGGACCATCCGTTTCACCTTCGACGGCGCCCCCTATACCGGCCACGCCGGCGACACGCTGGCTTCGGCGCTGCTGGCCAACGGCGTCACCCTGTTCGGGCGTTCGTTCAAATATCACCGCCCGCGCGGCGTGCTGACCGCCGGCGTCGAGGAGCCGAACGCGCTGGTGACCGTGTTGAGGGGCGAGGTTCGCGAGCCGAACATTCCCGCCACCATGGTCGAGATCTATGACGGGCTGACCGCAATCAGCCAGAACCGCTTCCCCTCGCTTGCCTGGGACGTCAGTGCCGTGAACCAGCTCGGCGGCAAGCTTTTGTCGGCCGGCTTCTATTACAAGACCTTCATGGGACCGGTGATCGGTCCGCTGAAGGGCACTCGCTTCTGGATGTTCTGTGAGCATTTCATCCGCCGTGCCGCCGGCCTGGGCAAGGCAGGCACGGCTCCCGATACGGCGCGCTACGAACGCATGAACGCGTTTTGCGATGTGCTGGTAGTCGGCTCCGGCCCGGCCGGGCTGATGGCCGCCAGGGCGGCTGCCGATCAGGGTGCACGCGTCATCCTGGCCGAGCTAGAGCCGCATTTCGGCGGCTCGGCCAATTGGTCGGGCGAGACGATCGATGGCATGCCGGCCGCCGAGTGGGCAGCGCGCGCCGCTGGCCAGCTCGAAGGCCGTGACAATGTCCGCCTGCTGCCGCGCACCACGGTCTGGGGCTATTATGACGGCAACACGCTTGCCGCGATCGAACGCGTCACCGACCATAAGGAAACGCCGGGCAAAGGCGAGCCGCGCCATCGCTACTGGACCATCCGCGCCAAATCGGTGGTGCTAGCCACCGGTTCCCTGGAGCGTCCCTTGGTCTTTCCTGGCAATGATCGGCCAGGCGTGATGCTGGCGCATGCGGCCGAGCGCTATGCCAATGAATATGGCGTGCTGCCCGGCGACAGGATCGGGCTGTTCACCAACAATGACAGCGCCTATCGCGCAGCACTGGCGTTGAAGAAGGCCGGCGCCGTGGTCGTCGCCATCGTCGACGTGCGCCCTGAGCTTTCGAGCGAAATGCGCAAGGTGGCCGGCGAAGCGGAGGCCGAGATCCTTTCTGGCCACGCGGTGATCGCCACCGAGGGTGGCAAGGCGCTTTCCGGCTTCAAGGTGCAGCGCTTCGACATGGTCAACGGCGCGCTTTCCGGCGATGCACGCAGCATCCATGCCGATTGCCTGCTGATGTCGGGCGGCTGGTCGCCGACCATCCATCTGGCCAGCCAGGCCGGAGCCAAAGCCGAATGGAACGAAGCGTTACAAGCGTTCCTGCCGCCCAAGCCGACGACACGGCAATGGATCGGCGCCGGCGCCTTCACCGGCAGTTTCTCCACCGCCGAGGCGATCGCCGAAGGCCGCGCCGCCGGCCTGTCCGCTGCGGGCGCAACCGCCACGCCGGCGGCCTTGCCTGCCATCGACGCAAGACCTGGCGATCCCGATCCGGCGCCGGTGTTCGAGATCAAGGCCGAAGGAAAGAGCTTCGTCGATTTCCAGCATGACGTGACGGCGGATGACGTGCGGCTAGCGCATCGCGAAGGCTTCGTCTCGGTCGAGCATCTGAAGCGCTACACCACGCTCGGTATGGCCACCGACCAGGGCAAGAGCTCCAACATACCCGGCCTCGCCATCATGGCCGAGGCGCTCGGCAAGCCGATCCCAGAGGTCGGCACGACGCGCTTTCGCCCGCCCTTTTCGGCGGTGTCGATCGGCTCGCTTGCCGCCGAACGTTTCGGCGATCTGAAGCCCGAGCGGCTGACGCCGATGCATGACTGGCACGTCGCCAACGGCGCCACCATGTATTCGGCCGGCCTCTGGTACCGGCCGATGATCTACGGCCATCCCGGCGAGACGATCGAGCAGGCCTATGTGCGCGAAGCGAGAGCCACGCGCGAGAGCGCCGGCATCGTCGACGTCTCGACACTGGGCAAGATCGCCGTGCAAGGCCCGGACGCTGCGGAATTCCTCGACCGCGTCTACACCAACATGTTTTCGACGCTGGCCGTCGGCAAGGCGCGCTACGGGCTGATGCTGCGCGAGGACGGTATCGCCTTCGACGACGGCACCACGTGGCGCCTCGGCGAGCAGGATTTCCTGATGACCACCACCACCGCCAATGCCGGCAAGGTGATGCAGCATCTGGAATATTTCCTCGACGTGATCTGGCCGGAGTTGAAGGTCCACGTCACCTCGGTCACTGACCAATGGGCCGGTGCCGCTATCGGCGGGCCGAAGGCAAGGCAGATATTGGCTGCTTGCGTCAGCGGCACCGCCGTCGACAATGCCGCCCTTCCCTTCATGGGCATCGTCCACGGCGAGATCGCCGGCGTGCCGGTGATGATCTGCCGGCTATCCTTCTCCGGCGAAATGGCCTTCGAAGTCTATTCCGGCGCCGGTTACGGCACCCATGTCTGGGAGGCGCTGATCGAAGCCGGCAAGCCGTTCGGGCTGGTGACCTACGGGCTGGAGGCGCTGGGCACCATGCGCATCGAGAAAGGCCACGTCACCGGCGCCGAGATCGACGGCCGCACCACGGCACGCGATCTGCATCTCGACTGGATGCTGTCGAAGAAGAAGCCGTTCATCGGCTCGGCGATGATGGATCGCGAGGGGCTGATCGCACCCGACAGCCTGGAACTCGTCGGTATTGTTTCGCTCGACAACCAGCCACTAAACGGCGGCGCACACATCGTCGAGGAGCTTGACGAAGCCAATCCGCACGGCTCGCTCGGCCACATCACCGCCTGCTGCTATTCGCCGGCGCTGGGCAAATATATCGCGCTTGCCCTGGTCAAGGGCGGCAAGGCGCGGCGAGGCTCGCGCGCTTATGTCTCGGACCCACTGCGCAACCGGTTCGGGCCAGTCGAGATCGTCTCCAACCATTTCTTCGATCCGGACGGGAGCCGCATGCATGGTTGAGCGCCAATCACCACTTGAGCCGGTGCTGCATCCAGGCTCGCATGGCAATTTCGAGCACGGTGTCGACATCATCCTCTCCGAAACCAGGCCGGGTTCGATCCTGCAGCTCGCCGCCTGGCCCGGCGAGGAGAAGACGTTGATGGCCGGCATCCATGCGGTCACCGGCCTGGCTTTGCCCGACGGTGCCGGCGGCGGTGTCACGGACGGCGTCAGGTCGGTGTTTGGCTTTGCGCCGGGAAAGTTCACTGTGGTCGATGAAGCCGAGGGATTGGCGTCGGCCTTTGCCAGTGTCGTCACTTCGGCCATCGGTACGGTGACCGATCTTTCGCACGGCCGCACAGCGATCCGTATCGCCGGGCCGAAGGCCGAGTGGGTGCTGGCAAAATTCTTCGCCATCGACTTCGCGCTGCCGGCGTTCCCGATCGGCGCCGGCCGCTCGACCATGCATCACGACGTCTTCGCGCAGATCCAGCGCACCGGCGCCGATCAGTTCGACATTTATGTGTTCCGCTCGTTCGCACGCTCGTTCGGGAAAGCGCTCTGCCACGCCAGCGAGGAAGTCGGCTTCGAAGTGCAGTAGCTGGACGGCGCGTCGTCACCTTACTCGGCGAATGTCACCCACTCTTCTAGCGGCGCGCGGTCAGTGCGGAAGGCATTTTCGGGCTTGGACGTGTCCTCATGGCCGAGCGCCATGCCGCAGACGACGATCTCCTCGTCGGGAATGTTGAGCACCGGCCTGATCTGCCGGTGATAGGGCGCGAAGGCAGCTTGCGGACAGGTGTGCAGGCCCCTGCCCCGCGCCGCGACCATGATATTTTGCAGGAACATGCCGTAGTCGATCCATGACCCCTTGTTCAGCCGCCGGTCGACGGTGAAAATCATGCCGACCGGCGCATCGAAGAAGACGAAGTTGCGGTCGTGCTGTGCACGCATCCTGTCGACCTCGCGCCGGCCGATGCCGAGCACGCCGTAGAGGCCGAAGCCGTTGGTCCGCCGTCGCGTCAGATAAGGTTCGAAGAACTGGTCGGGATAATAGCGGTACTCGTCCCACTCGGCCTTTTCGGCGCGAATACCCGAGCTGAGGATAGCGTCGGTGATGCGCTGCTTGACCTCGCCCTTGGTCACATAGACTTTCCAGGGTTGCATATTGGTGCCTGATGGGGCGCGCGCGGCAACGGCGAGAATATCGCGGATGGTCTCGTCGTCGACCATATCGGGCAAGAAGGCGCGTACCGACCGCCGCGAGGTGATCGCGTCATCGACGATCGCCGCCGCAATCCGGGAGTTGTTTTCCAGCATGGCCGTCCCTTTGCGTATGATCCCGAGCCCGGCCTTCCGGAAGGATCAAGCGCCGACTAGAAGTGATGGAGCATCCTTGTGCGTCTTTTGAACGCCCGATAAGCCTATCCGCCTCGACCGGACGCCCCCACTCGCCGCTCGTGCGCCGAGCCTTTGCCCGAACCGTCAAAATGGCGCAAGTAAATCTTGTGGACGCGTGAAAATCCTCTTGATTTTTTCATGAGCCTGCCATCACATGAAATCCGGTGGGAATTTTTCACCGAAACAGGGATGGCTTTGCCCTCAACCGCCGCCAGATCGGAACAGGACAGTGGCGAGCGGCTGCTGGCTGGCGACATTCGCGCGTTGCGCAAGGCGCGCGGGTTGACGCTTGCTGAAATCGCACTGAAGCTCGGCCGTTCCGTCGGCTGGGTCAGCCAGGTCGAGCGAGGCCTGTCGGTCCCGTCGCTCGGCGATCTCAGGGCCTTCGCCGAATTGTTCGGCGTGCCGGTCAGCCTGTTCTTCAGCCATGACGTGCCTGTCGAGACCGAACGCGGCGTGGTCGTGCGCGCCGGCAACCGGCGCACGCTTGGCACAAGCGATTCCGGCCTGGTGGAGGAGCTTCTGTCGCCGGATCTCGGCGGTAGCTTCGAGATGCTGCGTTCGGTCTTCGCCCCCGGTGCCGAGCTGAAGACCGAGGCGCGCCGGCCGACTGAGGAAGCCGGTTACGTCGCGTCCGGCAGCTTCGACATCGAAATTGCCGGCGTCTGGCACCGGCTTGGAGAAGGCGACTCCTTCCGCTTCGACGGCAAGCCGTTCCGCTGGCGCAATCCTGGAACGGAACCGGCTGTGGTGATCTGGGTGGTTTCGCCGCCCGTCTATTGATCTGGAGAAGAACATGGCCGGTTTGCCGACCACGGCACGCGTTGTGATCATTGGAGGCGGTGCCGTCGGCGCCTCCTCGCTCTACCATCTCGCCAAAGCGGGCTGGGCCGACTGCGTGCTTCTGGAGAAGAACGAGCTGACCTCCGGCTCGACCTGGCATGCCGCCGGCAATGTGCCGACCTTCTCCTCGTCATGGTCGCTGATGAACATGCAGCGCTATTCGACCGAGCTCTATCGCCGGCTGGCCGACGAGGTCGGCTATCCCATGAACTACCACGTCACCGGCTCGCTCAGGCTGGCCCATAGCGCGGAGCGCATGCAGGAATTCCAGCGCGCCAAAGGCATGGGCCGCTACCAGGGCATGGACATCGACGTGGTCGGGCTCGACGAGATCAAGCGCCGTTACCCCTTCATCGAGACGCATGAGCTGAAAGGCGCGCTCTACGATCCGAATGACGGCGATATCGACCCGGCGCAATTGACCCAGGCGCTGGCTAAAGGTGCCCGCGACATGGGCGCGAAGATCATCCGCTTCTGTCCGGTTACCGGCGTGCGCCGAGACAACGACGAGTGGGTGGTCGAGACGGCGCAAGGCGAGATTCGCTGCGAGATCGTTGTCAACGCCGCGGGCTACCGCGCCGCCGAAGTCGGCAGGATGTTCGGCCGCGAGGTACCAATGATGGTGATGAGCCATCAATACATCCTGTTCGAGGAAATCCCCGAACTGGCGGCGTGGTCGAAGGAACAGGGCAAAAAGCTGCCGTTGCTGCGCGACGTGGACACGTCCTATTATCTGCGCCAGGAAAAGAACGGCATGAATCTCGGCCCCTATGAGCGCAATTGCCGCGCCCACTGGGTCGGCCACAACGACCCGATGCCCGACGATTTTTCCTTCCAGCTGTTTCCCGACGATCTCGACCGGCTGGAACATTACCTGGCCGATGCTGTCGCCCGCGTGCCGATCCTCGGCACCGCCGGCCTGTCCAAGGTCATCAACGGGCCGATCCCCTATGCGCCGGACGGCAACCCGCTGATCGGCCCGATGCCCGGCGTGCCCAACGCCTTCGAGGCCTGCGTCTTCACCTTCGGCATCGCCCAGGGCGGCGGCGCCGGCAAGGTGCTGGCCGAATGGGTGACCGAGGGCCAGACCGAATGGGACATGTGGTCGTGCGATCCGCGCCGTTTCACCGCCTTTGCCTCGGCCCCGGATTATTGCGTCGCCAAGGGCATGGAGATCTACGGCAACGAATACGCCATCCAATTCCCGCGCCATGCCTGGCCGGCCGGGCGCGACCGCAAGCTGTCGCCGCTCCACGACCGCATCAAGGCACTCGGCGCCCGGTTCGACGCTTATAATGGCTGGGAACGTGCCACCTGGTATGCGAAGCCAGGCGACGACATCTCCGAAGAATCCACCCTGACCTTCCGCCGCGACGGACCGTGGCAGCATCGCGTGCGCGAGGAATGCCTCGCCGTCCGCGATGCCGCCGGCATTTTGGACCTGCCGGGGTTTTCCCGTTTCAATCTCGACGGTCCGGGTGCCGCCGAATGGCTGAGCCTCCAGGTGACAGGCCTGGTGCCGAAACCCGGCCGCATCGGCCTCGTCTATTTTGCCGACGACAAGGGCCGCATCGTCACCGAAATGTCGGTGGTCCGCCACGACGAGAACCTGATTACGCTGATCACCGCCGCTGTGGCTCAGTGGCATGATTTCGAATGGCTGAAGTCGCGCATCCCGAAGGACGCGATGTTCAAGCTGGTCGACCGGACAGAGGAGTATTCGACGCAGATCCTTGCCGGCCCCAACTCGCGAAACATCCTCGCCGAAGTCTGCGCAGCCGACCTCACCCTGCCCTGGCTGACGCATCAGGAGACCAATATCGCCGGACGTTGGGCAAAGCTGGTGCGCGTGTCCTTCGCCGGCGAGCTCGGCTGGGAAATCCACAGCAAGGTCGACGATACCGCAGCCATCTTCGACGCGGTCTGGGCGGCCGGGCAGAGGCATGGCCTAAAACCGTTCGGCATGTACGCGCTGGATTCGCTCCGGCTCGAAAAAGGTTACCGCACCTGGAAGGGCGACCTGTCGACCGACTATTCGATCCTGCAGGGCGGGCTGGAGCGCTTCGTCAGATGGGACAAGCCCGACTTCCGCGGCAAGGCGGCGCTGCAGAACGAAAAGCAGCAGGGCGTAAAGAAACGCTTCGTCACGCTGGTCGTCGAGAACCCCGGCGACTGCGACGCACCCTATATGTCGACGCTGTGGCATGAAGGCCGGATCGTCGGCGAGACGACGTCCGGCGGCTGGGGTCATCGCATCGACAAGTCGATCGCGCTCGGCATGCTGCGCGCCGACCTCACCGAGCCGGGAACCGCGGTCGAGGTCGAGATCTTCGGCGAACGTTTTCGGGCGGTCGTGCAGAACGATGAGCCGTTATGGGATCCAAAGAACGAGAGGCTCAGAGCATGAAGACAGTCATCCTTACCGATGGCGGAATGGGACAGGAGCTGGTCCGCCGCAGCAGTTCCGAGCCGACGCCGCTGTGGTCAGCCAGGGTGCTGATCGACGAACCGGATCTGGTGCGCGATCTGCATGCGGAATTCATCCGCGCCGGCGCCCGCGTCATCACCATCAACACCTATTCAGCCACGCCGGAGCGGCTGGCGCGCGAGGGCGCGGAAGAGCTGTTCAAGCCGCTGCAGAAGCGCGGCATCGAACTGGCAAGGCAAGCACGCGACCAGGCCGGCGACGCGGCGATCGCCGGCTGCCTGTCGCCGCTGTTCGGCAGCTATGCGCCGGCGCTGACGATATCCTTCCAGGATACGCTCGACATTTATCGCCGCATCGTTGCCGAGCAGGCGGACGGCGTCGATCTGTTTCTGTGCGAGACAATGGCGTCGGCCGAAGAGGCGCGCGCTGCCGTCACCGCGGCGTCGGAAAGCGGCAAGCCCGTATGGGTGTCGTGGACGCTTTCCGACCACGGCACGCCGCGCCTGCGCAGCGGCGAAGCCATTGCAGCGACGTCAGGCGCTCTTGACGGCCTGCCCGTCGCGGCCCGGCTGATCAATTGCTGCCGGCCCGAAGCGATCGCTGCAGCGCTGCCCGAACTGATCGCTCTCGGCGGTCCGGTCGGCGCCTATGCCAATGGCTTCACCTCGGTCGAGGCGCTCAAGCATGGCGGCACCGTGGAAGTGCTGCACGCCCGCCACGACCTCGATCCGGATGCCTATGCCGGCCAGGCGGTCGGTTGGGTCGAGGCCGGCGCCGGCATCGTCGGCGGCTGCTGCGAAGTCGGCCCCACCCACATTGCCACCCTGCGCGACCGGCTCGAACAGGCCGGCTACGAAATGTCGGGAGTAGCATAATGCCCAGACCATCATCACGCATTTCCGGCATCGTGCCTTCCGGCAAGGACGGCTGGGAGGTTCATTCCGCTGCCTGGGCACGCAAACAGGCGGGCGAGGACATTATCATGCTGTCGGTCGGCGATCATGATTTCGACACGCCGAGCGAGACCATCGAAGCCTGCGTGACGGCGGTTCGCGCCAGTAATCACCACTACACCCCGCTTGCCGGCGTTCCGCGCCTGCGCAAGGCGATGGCGGCGGCCTCGACGCTCTGCACCGGCGTTGCGACCGGCCCCGACCAGGTCATCGCCACGCCGGGCGGGCAGGCCGCGCTCTACGCGGCCATTCAAGCGGTTCTCGACCAGGGCGACCATGCCATCGTCGTCGCGCCCTATTACGCCACCTATCCCAACACATTCAGCGCGGCGGGCGCCGAGTTCAGCGTCGTCGAGACACCCGCCGAGGATGGCTTTCAGCCGCGCGCCGCCGACATCCGCGCCGCACTTCGGCCGAACACCCGCGCCATCCTGATCAACACGCCCAACAACCCGACCGGTGCCGTCTATTCGCGCGAGCGCCTGGAAGAGCTGGCGCAGATCTGCCGCGAGCATGACCTCTGGCTGCTGTCGGACGAAGTCTACTGGACACTGGGCGGCGGCGAGCACGTCTCACCACGCTCGCTGCCCGGCATGGCGGAACGCACGCTGGTCATCAATTCGATGTCGAAGAGCCACGGCATGACCGGCTGGCGCATGGGCTGGCTGACCGGGCCGGAACCGATGGTCTCGCTGTTGACCGACCTCAATCTGGTGATGACCTACGGCCTGCCGGCCTTCATCAGTCTCGCCTGCGCGGAGGCGCTCGAAAATGGCTACGGCGTCAAGGAGATCGCCGAGCGCTACGCCGCGAGGCGCACCGTCGTCCTCGATGCCATGCGCGGCATGAACAACATCACGGTGCGCGGCTCCGAGGGCGGCATGTACGTCATGCTCGACATATCGGCCATCGAGCCGGACGATGAGAAATTCGCCTGGGCTTTGCTCGACCAGGAAAAGGTCGGCGTCATGCCCGGCTCGAGCTTCGGCGAGGCTGCAGCCGGCCACATCCGCTTCAGCCTCTGCCAGCCTGAGCCGGTGCTGATGGAGGCTGCCACGCGCCTGCGCCGCTTCGCCTCAAGCTATCGCCGTGAGGCCGCATGAGCGCCCCGCCTACCAAAACCATTCCGACCAAAGCAAGGGCGGTCATCATCGGCGGCGGCGTCTCCGGCTGCTCGGTCGCCTATCATCTGGCCAAGCTCGGCTGGACCGATATCGTGCTGCTGGAGCGCAAGCAGCTGACGTCGGGCACGACATGGCACGCCGCCGGCCTGATCGGCCAGTTGCGCGGCTCGCAGAACATGACGCGGCTGGCGAAGTACTCGGCCGACCTCTACGTCAAGCTGGAGGCCGAGACCGATGTCGGCACCGGCATGCGCCAGGTCGGCTCGATCACCGTGGCGCTGACCGAGGAGCGCAAGCACGAGATCTATCGGCAGGCGTCTCTCGCCCGCGCCTTCGATGTCGATGTGCGCGAGATTTCGCCTAGTGAAGTCAAGGAGATGTATCCGCATCTCAATGTGTCAGACGTGGTCGGCGCCGTGCATCTGCCGCTCGACGGCCAGTGCGACCCGGCCAACATCGCCATGGCGCTGGCCAAGGGCGCGCGCCAGCGCGGTGCGACCATCGTCGAGAACGTCAAGGTGGCCAAGGTGCATACCAGGGCCGGCCGCGTCACCGGCGTTTCCTGGGCGCAAGGCGACGAGCAAGGCCTGATCGAGGCCGATATCGTCGTCAACTGCGCCGGCATGTGGGCACGCGAGCTTGGCGCCCAGAACGGCGTCACCATCCCGCTGCACGCCTGCGAGCATTTCTATCTCGTGACGGAACCGATCCCCGGGCTCTGCCGGCTGCCGGTGCTGCGCGTGCCCGACGAGTGCGCCTACTACAAGGAAGACGCCGGCAAGATGATGCTCGGCGCTTTCGAGCCGGTGGCGAAGCCCTGGGGCATGAACGGCATAAGCGAGGAGTTCTGCTTCGACCAGTTGCCGCAGGACATGGACCATTTCGAGCCGATCCTGGAAATGGGCGTCAACCGCATGCCGATGCTGGCCACCGCCGGCATCCACACCTTCTTCAACGGCCCCGAGAGTTTTACCCCCGACGACCGCTATTATCTCGGCGAGGCGCCGGAGCTTTCCGGGTACTGGATGGCGACCGGTTACAATTCCATCGGCATCGTCTCCTCCGGCGGCGCCGGCATGGCGCTGGCGCAATGGATCAATGACGGCGAAGCGCCGTTCGATCTCTGGGAGGTCGACATCCGCCGCGCCCAGCCGTTCCAGAAGAACCGCCGCTATCTCAAGGAGCGCGTCTCCGAAACGCTCGGCCTGCTCTATGCCGATCATTTCCCCTACCGGCAGATGGCAACCTCGCGGAACGTGAGGCGCTCGCCGCTGCACGAACATCTGAAGGCGCGCGGCGCGGTGTTCGGCGAGGTCGCCGGCTGGGAGCGCGCCAACTGGTTCGCTAGGTCCGGCCAGGAGCGCGAATACCGCTATTCCTGGAAACGGCAAAACTGGTTCGACAACCAGTGCGAGGAGCATCTGGCGGTCAGGAACAGCGTCGGCCTGTTCGACATGACCTCCTTCGGCAAGATCCGTGTCGAGGGTCGCGACGCCTGCGCTTTCCTGCAAAGACTCTGCGCCAACGACATGGACGTGGCGCCGGGCAAGATCGTCTACACCCAGATGCTCAACCAGCGCGGCGGCATCGAGAGCGATCTCACCGTCTCGCGGCTGTCCGAAACCGCCTTCTTCCTCGTCGTGCCCGGCGCGACGCTGCAACGCGACCTGGCGTGGCTGCGAAAACATCTTGCCGAGGAGTTCGTCGTCATCACCGATGTGACCGCGGCCGAAGCGGTGCTCTGCCTGATGGGCCCGGATTCGAGGAAGCTGATCCAAAAGGTCAGCCCGAATGATTTCTCCAATGACAACAACCCGTTCGGAACGTTTCAGGAGATCGAGATCGGCATGGGCCTGGCCCGCGCCCACCGCGTCACCTATGTCGGCGAACTCGGCTGGGAGCTTTATGTCTCGACCGACCAGGCTGCCCATGTCTTCGAGGCGATCGCGGAGGCAGGCACCGATGTCGGCCTGAAGCTATGCGGCCTGCACACTTTGGATTCCTGCCGCATCGAAAAGGCGTTCAGGCATTTCGGCCACGACATCACCGACGAGGACAATGTGCTGGAGGCCGGCCTCGGCTTCGCAGTGAAAACGGCCAAGGGCGATTTTATCGGCCGCGATGCAGTGCTGAGGAAGAAAGAAACCGGCCTGTCACGCCAGCTGGTGCAGTTCCGCCTGAACGACCCCGAGCCGTTGCTCTTCCACAATGAGGCGATCCTGCGCGACGGCAAGATCGTCGGGCCGATCACCTCCGGCAATTACGGCCATCATCTCGGCGGCGCAATCGGCCTTGGTTACGTGCCTTGCAAGGGCGAGAGCGAGGCAGATGTGCTGTCGTCGTCCTACGAGATCGAGATCGCCGGCGAGCGCTTTGCCGCCGAGGCTTCGCTTAAGCCGATGTACGATCCGAAGTCGGAACGGGTCAGGATGTAACGCACCTCAGAATGCGTCCATCCTGACCGCGACCTTCGCCACGAACCTCGTCCGCGTCTCGTCGGTCGACAGGTTCATCGAATAATGCGCGATGTATGAAACCGACCCGCCGGGCTTGATGGTCGCACGCAGCACCCGCTTGACCAGCTTGCGCGGCGGGTCACCCATCAGCATGGCTCGGAACCGGCTGCCGCCATAGGTCGTGACCGCGACCACCTTGCGGATGTTGTGCAGTGACGGCTGCACCTTGCCGTCGACCAGCTTGAACGACACGCCGGGCAGGAAGACGCGATCGAAAAAGCCTTTCAGAATGGCCGGATAGCCGAAGTTCCACACCGGAAACGACAGCACCAGCGCCTCGGCCCGGAGCAGGCGCTCGACATAAGCCGCCGCAGGATCGCCGGCGCCGCGCGCGTCGTGATATGAGAGCCGTTCGGCCCGCGTCAGCCTGGGATCGAAACCCTCGGCATAGAGATCGCAGTCGTCGACGACATGGCCGGCCGCCGTCAACCGCTCGACGATGGTCCGGTGCAGACCGGCGTTGAAGCTGGTCTCGACCGGATGAGCGTAGAGGACGAGGATGTTCACAGGAGAACAACCCGCAGGTCAGCGCGAGGCACCCCCCTCTGCCCTGCCGGGCATCTCCCCCTCAAGGGGGGAGATTGGCCGTCACCAATGCCTTCGCTCAACACCAAAGCCGCAAGATTCGATAGACATCGAAACTGCCAATCTCCCCCCATGAGGGGGAGATGGCCGGCAGGCCAGAGGGGGGTACAGCGCCATACGCCCGTCATCGTCTCAACCCGTCTTCTCCAGCCCCTTGAACAGGAATGACTTGCCGGAGCGATAATCATAGTCCGGGTTTTCCCAGGCAATCATCTTGCCCGGATTGAGCAGCCCTTGCGGGTCGGTCTCGCGCTTGAAGGCCAGTTGCACCTCATCCGTCCGCTTCATGCCGCCTTCTTCCAGCGTGTAGCGGTGCGGGTTGAAGATCCAGCAGCCATTGTCCTCGTGGATGCGGATGATCTCGTCCAGCCGCTCGGCCGTGGTGAATCGCACCAGCGGCAGCCCGGCGATGCCGATGGCTCCGTCGAAGCGGATGAATTCGAGATGCGCCGGCACCTCGTCGCCGAAGCGTTCGACCATCGCCTTGACGTGACCGAGGTGGTCCGGCGACGGATAGCGGGTCTGCAGGTAGGTGATCGTCGGATCGACCCGGATGGCGCGCAACGTGGTGTGGTTCCAGGTCAGCTCATAGGCCGGCGGCAGCCCCTTGAGATCGGCCTCCTTGTCGGCGCGGAAGACGATCTCGCCCTTGCTGCGCGTCGTGAAGGCGAGGAAGGCATCCATCGCATGCGGGGCGATCATCAGGACGACGATGCTTTGGCCGCGCCGGAAAAACCGCTGGTGGCGCTTGAAGTAATCGTAGGGGATCGGTGCTGCGATCGGCGTGATCAGTTTCGCCAATATGCCGTCCTGGATGGCGAGGTCGTTGCCGAAGCCGGCCGCATCCATGAAATCGTCGAAGCCGACGATGACGTCGATCCAGTCATAGCTGGCGGTCAGCGGCATCTCGACTTCGGTGATGATGCCGTTGGTGCCATAGGCGTGCATGACCTTCAGCACGTCCTCGCCGGTGAGCTCCATGACACGTGGCTGTGCCTCCATGGTCACAGTCCTCAGCCGGATGACGTTGCCGAGGTCGCGCAGTCCGCCCCAGCGGATCGAGCCGATACCGCCGGAGCCGCCGGCGACGAACCCGCCGATCGATGCGGTATTGTAGGTCGATGGCGACATCCGGAGCTCCTGGCCGGAATGCGCCCGCGTCGCTCTGTCGATGTCGGCGAGCACGGCGCCGGGACCGGTGACGACACGGCCGGGCGCGATCGTCTTGATCGCGTTCATCTCAGCGAGATTGAGCACCACACCGCCGGACAAGGGCATCGCTTGGCCGTAGTTCCCGGTGCCGCTGCCGCGCGGCGTTACCGGGACGCCATGCCGGTGGCAGGCGGCGAGAATGCGGACGACCTCGTCTTCGGTTTTCGGCGTCACGATCAGGTCACCGGTGACATGGTCGAGCTGCTGCTTCAGCACGGGGCTGTACCAGTAGAAGTCGCGGCTCTTCTGCTGGACGATCGCCGGATGGTCGTCGACCTTGAGGCCGTCCAGGTCGCGCTTGAGCGCCACAATATCCATCATTCCACCATCAGATCATCGAGTTCGGCATAATCGGGCAGCTGGCGCTCGATCGCATGCCCGTCGCGCACGACGATGCGATCCGATTCGGGCCGCGACAGCAATTCCGTCCAGCTTCGCCCCCTGAAGACGACGAAATCGGCCGTCCCTCCGGCGGCAAGCGTGCCGAAACCATCGAGCCGCATCACCTTGGCCGGCGTCGCGGTCACAGCTTGCGGCCAGTCGGCAACGGGATGGTCGAAATGCAGGATGCGCGTCGCCATGCGATAGACCTCCAGCATATCGAGATCGCCATAGGCGTAGAACGGGTCGCGCGTATTGTCGGAGGCGACGGCGACGGCAATGCCGCGCGCCTTCATCTCGTGCAGCAGCGTCACCCCGCGCCAGCGCGGCGTTGTCTTGTCGCCGCGCCGGTCCTGCAGATAGAGATTGCACATCGGCAGCGACACCACCGCCAGGCCGGCTTTGGCGACCTTGTCCAGCGTGTCGAGCACGTCGAGGTCGGGCTGGCGCGCCAGAGAGCAGCAATGGCCGACCAGGATGTTCCCGTCAAAACCGTTCCAAAGGGCTGCTTCGGCAATCTTCTTCAGCGAGATCGCCGCGACATCGTCGGTCTCGTCGGCATGGAAATCGAGGTCGAGGCCGTGCTTGATCGCCTGCGCGAACACCTGGTCGAGCAGTTCTTCGAGATCTGGCACCATGTAAGTAACGACGCCGAGCACGCCCTTGGCCGCAGCCACCCGCTTGGCCAGCCTCTCGAACCATTTCCTGTCGCGCACGCTCTCGATGCCGAGTAGGCAGGCCGCCTGCAGCTCGATGCGGCCGCGCCATTTTTCCCGCATCGTCTCGAACACCGGCCAGGAGATCTCTTCTTGCGGCGCAACGCTGTCGAGATGCGTGCGCAGCGCCCTGGTGCCGTGCGCATAGGCCGAGCGCAGCGAAAAATCCATGCGGCGGGCAACGTCGTCGGCGCTCCAGCGCGCCGCCCGGTCGGCGCCGGTTGCATTCAGCGCGGCCATGAAAGTGCCGTCGGGATTGGGCTTTCGAGGCCAGATATGGCCCTTGTCGATATGGGTGTGGCAGTCGACGAAGCAGGGCAGCACGATTCGGCCGGCGAGGTCGATTGCGTCTGCCGGTGCGTTGGATCGGCTATGTCCGACAATATTGGAGATTCTGCCATCTGCGACGGCGATATCGGCAAGCGCAAATCCGTCGGCGTCGAAGCCTCCAGCAAGGCCCGGCGTCAGCGACGCGTGAAGCCGGACATTGGAAAGATGGTAGGAACCAGAAGCTGGTATCAAGGCGTACCCCCCTCTGTCCTGCCGGACATCTCCCCCTCAAGGGGGGAGATTGGCAGCTTCGCCGATGGTGTTCGTCTTGCAACGTTGGTAATTGGCGAAATCCTGGATGGCATCCAATCTCCCCCCTTGAGGGGGAGATGTCCGGCAGGACAGAGGGGGGTGCTGGCGCTGCCCACCATCACCGCTCCTGCCTCAGCGCGCTCTCGTGCCAGCGCCGCAAAATGAGATGCGAAATCAGCGACAGCACCAGGAAGATCAGGATGCCGGTGAGCGAGATCAGGATCAGCGCCGCGAACAGCCTCGGTGCGTTGAGCCGGTAGCCGGCCTCGATTATGCGCGAGGCGAGGCCGGACGACTGGCCGGTGGCGCCGGCGACGAACTCGGCCACCACCGCGCCGATCAGCGACAGGCCGCCGGCGATCTTCAGCCCACCGAGGAAATAAGGCATCGCCGCCGGCAGCCGCAGATAGCGCAATTGCTGCCAGCGGGTGGCGCCGTTGAGCTTGAACAAATCGCGCAGATTGCGGTCGACGGAATTGAGGCCGAGCGTGGTGTTGGACAGGATCGGGAAAAAGGCGACGATCCAGGCGCAAAGCAGCAGCTTTGTTGTCTGATCGTTGACATAGATGTTGATCAGCGGAAAGATCGCGACGATCGGCGTCACCTGCAGCACGATGGCAAAGGGAAAGAACGACATCTCCACCCATTTCGACTGAGCGAACAGCACCGCCAGCCCGACGCCGCCGACCACGGCGAGAAGCAGGCTCAAGAAGGTGATCCTGAGCGTCACCAGCAGCGAGGAGAACAGCAGCCCGGCATCGTCATGCAGCGTCTGCAGCACCACGCCGGGACGCGGCAGGATGTATTTCGGGATGTCGTTCCAGACGCAGACGCGGTCCCACAGCCAGATCGCCAGGATCATGATCGCCAGCGGCAGCAACCATCTGCCGATGCGCTCGAAGCGCTCCTGGCGAACGCGACGCGCCTCCTCCGGGTCGAGCGCCAGGATTTGTTCTTCAATGGCCGTCATGATGCGGCCCGGCTGTTGAGTTGATGGCGCCGATCAACACGTCGGATGCCTGGCGGCAAAGCGCGGCATAGTCGGGCGAGGTGCGAAACGCCTCGTCGCGCGGATAGGGCGCGTCAACGCCAAGCTCGGCGAACACCCGGCCCGGCCGCGCCGCCATGACGACGACGCGATTGGAGAGGAATACGCTTTCGAAGACGCTGTGGGTGACGAAAACGACAGTAAAGCGCTCATCCTGCCATAGCTCCAGAAGGTCGTTGTTGAGCTTGAAGCGGGTGATCTCGTCGAGTGCCGCGAACGGCTCGTCCATCAACAGAATCCGCGGCTTGGTCACCATGGCGCGGGCGATCGAGACGCGCATCTTCATGCCGCCTGACAATTCGCGTGGCACGGCATTCTCGAAGCCGGTCAGGTGAACCCGCGCCAGCATCTCCATCACCGCGGGCGCCGCCTTGCCCCGTGACACGCCCTTCAGCCGCAGCGGCAGCCAGACATTGTCGAAGACGTCGGCCCAGGGCAGCAGCGTCGGCTCCTGGAAGACGAAGCCGATATTCGAACGGTCGCCGATATTCGAACGATCGCGGGCGCCGCTGCCGCGCCAGTCGAGCACGCCCGAGGTCGGCGTCGACAGGCCGGCAATCAGCCGCAATGCCGTCGATTTGCCGCAACCCGACGGCCCGAGCAGGCTGAGGAAATCGCCCTCCCGGATCGTCAGCTCGACATTGCTGAGCGCGGTGACGCCGTTGGAAAACACCTTGCCGACGCCACGCAGCGCCAACAGTGTCGGCCCCGGTACACTTCCTGGCTGTTGCGCCACTTTCTCCAGCTTCACGGCCTACTTCTTCAGGTCGAGCCCGACGCTCTTGTTGACGAAGGAAAGCGTGTAGGCCTTCTTGATGTCAACGCCCGCCAGCGCGACCTTGGCCTTGACCATCTTGTCGTAGAAACTCTGGATGCGTGCGTCGGTCATGGCGCCGATGCCGAGCTTTTCGCTGTCGCCGGAATCGACCACGCCGAATTTCTTCAGCTGCTCGATCGAGAAGGCGATCTGCTCATCCGTCATGTCCGGATTTTCCTTCTTGATCATTTCGTTGGCGGCCTTGTTGTCGCCGTAGAGATAATTGTACCAGCCCTTGGCCGAGCCATCGACGAAGCACTGGACCACCTCGGGCCGCTTGTCGATCGTCTCCTGCATGGTCTCGACCGTCGTTGCATATGTGTCCCAGCCATAGTCGGCCAGCAGAAACTGGTTCGGCGTGAAACCGCCCTGCTTCTGGACGGCGAATGGCTCCGAGGTGACGTAACCCTGCTGGATCGACTTCTTGTTGGCGATGAACGGCGCCGGGTTGAAAGTGTAGGGCACGCGTTTTGCGGCATCGAAGCCGAGGTCGGTGACCATCCACTGAAAGAAGGTTTGCGCACCTTCGTCGCCGAGGATGTACTGGTCGGCGTTCTTCAGGTCTTCCCATTTGTCCAGCCCCTGCCCTGGATGAGACATGATGACCTGCGGGTCCTTTTGGAAGTCGGCGGCCACGACGCGCATCGGTATGCCTTGCTGCACGGCATCGAAGGCCGACAGCAGATTGCCGCCCATGTAGAAATCGATCTTGCCGGCCAGCAGCAGCGGCCGGCCGCTGACCTGTGGGCCGCCCTGCATGATTGTCACGTCGATGCCGCAGGCGGCATAAGTACCATCCACCACGGCCTGGTAGTAACCGCCATGCTCCGGCTCGGCCAACCAGTTGGTGCCGAAGGTGACTTTTTCGTTCGCTGCCGCGGCAAGCGTACCTGCGCCAAGCAGCACGATCGCGCCCGCCGAAATCTTGAGTCTTCCGTACATCCACACCACCCTTTGTTCGCTCCGGCGCATCACGCGCCGGGCTAGACACCATTGTTTCAAGAAGCAAGACACATGCCACCGGCGCGTTGCGCCGGGACCGCCCGCTTGTGCAATGCCCGCCTGTGCAATGGCGGCGCGAAGGCCGGACGGGTCATGCTGTACGAAAGGCATCGTGCCTATTTTTTGATCGCCTGTCCACAATCGCCCTCGTGACATGCACCGCCATCTTGATGCCCGCCTACATCCAGCTTTACGCTGACGAGAACCGGAGATTGCCATGTTCAAATTTCTCACGCCGAAGTCGATCAAGCCGCCCTTCGCCCGCTACAGCCACGGCGTCGAGCTGCCGCCCGGCAAACGGCTGGTGCTGTGTTCGGGCCAGGTCGCCATCACAGCGGACGACCAGATCCCCGAGGAGCCCGGCGCACAGGCCGAGCTCTGTTTCCAGAACATAGCGGCGATTCTCGGCGAGGCCGGGCTCGGCCTGTCCGACATCGTCCGCATCAACGCCTATGTCACCGACCGCGCGTTCCTGCGGCCCTATATGGAGGTTCGCGACCGGCTGTTCGCCAGCCCGGCGCCGGCCTCGACGCTGATGATCGTGTCCGGCTTTGCCCGGCCGGAATTCAAGGTCGAGATCGAGGTCATTGCGGCGGGATGAGCAGCGCTGGCCAGCGGCTGGAATCGACAGGCCGATGATCTCAAGTTACACGACAAAGGTTGGCGCCGCCCCTCATCAAGCGCGCATTCAGTCTCTCTTTGAGGTTCAAAATGGCCGGGACAAAAAAACGCGTATGGTGGGGTGACTACCGGACCACCGAATATGCGACCATCGATCCGGAGGCGACCATTGCCGTTCTGCCGCTGGCAGCGATCGAACAGCACGGGCCGCATCTGCCGGTTTCGACCGACACCTCGATCATGAACGGCATGCTCGACACGGTGATCGCCCGCCTGCCCGGCGATCTCGATATCCGCATCCTGCCGGTGCAGGCGATAGGCAAGTCGAACGAGCATTTGCATGCGCCCGGCACCCTCACCCTGCCGGCGACGACCTTGGTCGAAGCATGGACCGAACTCGGCCTGTCGGTCGCGCGCGCCGGCATCCGAAAACTGGTCGTCGTCAACTCGCATGGCGGCAATGAGGAGATCATAGGCATTATCACCCGCGAATTGCGCGTGCGGGCAAAGATGCTGGCGGTAAAGACCAGCTGGCAGCGTTTTGGCCGGCCGGCCGGCATGTACACCGACCTCGAAGACCGCCACGGCATCCATGGCGGCGACGTCGAGACCTCGCTGATGCTGCATTTCCGGCCTGACCTCGTCGACATGGCCAAGTCCGATAATTTCGTGTCCAAGGTTGCCCGTGCCGAAAAGGACTTTTCGCTGCTGCGCCAAACCGGAACGCACGCCTTCGCCTGGATCGCCAGCGACCTCAACCCGAATGGCGTGGTCGGCGACGCCAGCATTGCCACCGCCGAAAAAGGCCGGCTCACCGCCGAGCATCAGGCCGACGGCTTCATCGGCCTGCTGAGGGACGTGCGCAAGGCAAAGCTGGCGGATTGGCTGACGTAATCAAGCGTCGATCCTCAGCGCAAAAGGCGTGCCCTCAAACGCTTCGGCACCGCGCCCGATCGCCTCGATGGCGCGGCTCATGCGGCCGTTGCGCTCGAGCAGTGCGTCGGCAATGGCGATCAGCCGCGGATTGGGCGTCGCCGTGGGCGACAGCGCGCGCAGCGTCTCGGCCAACTCGGCCTCGTCGCGCTTCGGCGCCAGCGCTGCCGCGATGATGTAGGCCGAGGCAGTCGAGCGGCTGATGCCGGCATAGCAATGCACCACCAGCGGCCGCGAGCGGTCCCATTGGCGCGCGAAATCGAGCAGGTTCAAGACATGCTCCTCGCCCGGCATGGTCATGCCCTCCTGCGCTACCGCAATGTCGTGCATGACCAGATGCAGATGGTTTTCCCTGGTGATCGAGGCCGGCCGCATCACCTCCGTGCCGGCGGCAAGCAGCGAAAGCAGCCGCTCGGCCCCGGTCTTCGTTACCGTTTCCTCGACTTTGGACAGCGAGCAGACGTGGATCATTGGATCGTTTCTCCCTTGGCATCATCGTCGCGCTCGGAGGCCCAGCCGGCAAGTGCGGATTCGAGCCGCCGCCATTCTTCGTCGGCTCCCGGCAGGCCGGCGCGCAGCACATCCGGACGGTCGGCGAAATGCCGAAGCAGGATGCCGCGCTGGCCGAGCACCGAAAACAGGCCGGCGGCGTCCGCCAGCCTGATATAGCGGAACAGCGAGGTGCCACCGGCGACAGGCACACCGAAGCGGCCGAACAGCGTATCGAGCCGTGCGGCATCCTCGGCCAGACGGCGCCGCATCCCGGCCTGCCAGCCGGTATCGGCAAGCGCCCTTATGCCATATTCGAGCGCCGGCCCGGCAACCGCCCATGGCCCGAATTGCGCCTCCAGCCGCTCGACCGTCAGCGCATCGGCCAGTGCAAAGCCAAGCCGCAGGCCGGCCAGGCCGAAGAACTTGCCGAACGAGCGCAGCACGACGATGCCGCCCTGGTCGACGTCACCGGCCAGGCTTTCGCTGCGCGGGCCGACATCCATGAAGGCCTCGTCGACCACCAGCAGCCCGCCTCCGGCGCGCAATTTTGCGGCAAGTCGAAGCAATCTTTCGCGCTCGACGACGCGCCCGTCCGGGTTGTTGGGATTGACGACGACGGCAAGGTCGGCCACCGCCAGGGCTTCGAAATCATCGACTTCAGCCGCCGCATGGCCGGCGATCGCTGCTGCCCGCCGATGCTCGGCATAAGTCGGCCCGAGCACCAGCGCCTTGCCCGGGCTGACCAGCGAAGCGACGCGCGGCAACAGGATCTGCGTGCCGGGCGCCGCCGCGACGTTCGCCGCCGACGGCGCGCCATAGGCGCTTGCCGCGAGTTCAGCCAAGTTGCGGCTGCGCGCTGTTTCCGGCAATCGCGACAGGGCGGTGGCGGGCAAATCGAAAAGCGGGTAGGAGTGCGGATTGATCCCGGTCGAGAGGTCGACGAAAGGCAGCGGCGCGTGAGGGAAAAGCGCCCTCGCCCGGCCAAGGCTTCCGCCGTGGTCCACTGCCGCCGTCACTCCATCAAGAGACTTCATGTCGATCCTGATCACTTTCCTGTCGCTGGCCATCGAACTTGTACTCGGCTACCCGGCCTGGCTCTTCGATGCCATTGGCCATCCCGTCACCTGGTTCGGCAGGCTGATATCCTTTCTCGACCGCAGGCTCAACCGCGCCACTGATTCCGACGCCCACCGTCGCCGCTGGGGCGTCTTCGCGCTGCTGGTGATCGTGCTGGTGCCGGCCGCCCTCGCTCTCTGGTTCGAAACCTTGCTTTGGAGCATTCCCCTCGGCTTGTTGGTCACCGCGATCCTGGCGACGTCGTTGCTGTCGCAGAAGAGCCTGGCCGAGCATGTCGAAGCGGTGGCCGACGCCCTCGACAGCGGCGGACTGGACATGGGCCGCATTGCCGTCTCGCGGATCGTCGGCCGCGACCCGGAAAAGCTCGACAGGGCCGCTGTCTGCCGCGCCGCGATCGAAAGCCTGGCCGAGAATTTCTCCGACGGCGTCGTCGCGCCGGCCTTCTGGCTCGGTATCGGCGGGCTCGCCGGCGGCGTCGCCTACAAGGCCGCCAACACCGCCGATTCGATGATCGGCCATCGCACCCCGCGCCACGAAGCCTTCGGCTGGGCGTCGGCGCGCTTCGACGACTGGATCAACCTGCCGGCGTCGCCGCTATCGGCGCTTCTGATCGTACTCGCCGCCTTCCTGGTCAAGGGCGCCGACGCCAAAGCCGCCTGGCAGGCCGTGCGGCGCGATGCGAAAAAGCACCGCTCGCCCAATGCCGGCTGGCCGGAAGCAGCGATGGCCGGCGCGCTCGGCCTGGCGCTCGCCGGGCCCCGTTCCTACGATGGCGTCATGGTCGATGACGCATTGATGGGCGAAGGCGGCCGCCGCGATGATGTCGAGAGCACCGACATCCGACGGGCGCTGAAACTCTACCGCGTCGCCGACTTGCTGCTGATTGCGCTGTTCGGGGTAGTCGCGGCGCTCGTTATCTTGGCGTGACCTGCGCTCGAGATCGAGCGGAAACAAAAAACCCGCCAAGCGGCGGGTCGTTGGAGCCAATTAGCACCATAGCCAAATTACTAGCATAGCTGCCGGCACAAAGCAAGAACAAAATAGGGCTACGCCTCAAATAATCGCTTCAGGTCGGCGCTGCCCCTCACCCTTACCCTCTCCCCGTGAAAGACGGGGAGAGGGGATCGCCAGCGTTGCGGCTAGCCCCTTCTCCCCGTCCTTCACGGGGAGAAGTCGCCGGCAGGCGGATGAGGGGCAGCGCTGACCTCGACAAACCAGCAACACTCCTCAGAACTCGATCCCCTGCTGCGCCTTCACGCCGGCGGAGAAGTGGTGCTTGGTCACGCCCATCTCGGTGACCAGATCGGCCGCCTCGATCAGCGCCGGCTTGGCGTTGCGGCCGGTGACGACGACGTGCAGGCCCTCGCGCCGCGCCTTCAGCGCCGCGACCACCTTTTCGAGATCGAGATAGTCGTAGCGCAGGGCGATGTTCAGCTCGTCGAGCACCACGAGGCTGATCGACGGCTCGGCCATCAGCTCCAGCGCTTTCGCCCAGGCAGCCTCGGCCGCGGCGATGTCGCGCTTCAGGTCCTGCGTCTCCCAGGTAAAGCCTTCGCCCATGGCGTGCCAGACGACGCGGTCGCCGAAGCAGGCAAAAGCGTCCTTCTCGCCGGTGTGCCACTTGCCCTTGATGAACTGGACGACGCCGACGCGCTTGCTATAGCCGAGCATTCTGAGCGCCAGACCGAAGGCGGCCGTGGTCTTGCCCTTGCCCGGCCCGGTGTTGACGATCAGCAGCCCCTTCTCGACCGTCTTGGCCGCGACCTCGGCGTCCTGCACCGCCTTGCGCTTGGCCATCTTGGCGCGGTGGCGTTCCTCGTCCTTGGGATCAACATCAGCCATGTCATTTCACCTTGAGCGGCAGCCCTGCCACCATCAAAAGCACGGTGCCGGCAACGGCCGCGACGTCCTGGTTCAGCCGGCCGGCGGCGTCGCGAAACCGTCTTGCCAGCGCATTGTCCGGCACGATGCCCTGGCCGACCTCGTTGGACACCACGAACCACGGCCCACGCGGCCGCGACAGCACATCCGCCAGCCTTCGGCATTCGGCCTCGACATCATGTTCGGCCAGCATATGGTTGGTCAGCCACAGCGTCAGGCAATCGATCAGCACCGGCTGGCCGTCAGGCAGTGCCTCGATCGCGTCGGCAAGGTCGAGCGGCGCCTCAATGGTCGTCCAGCCCTCGCCTCGCCGCGACCGGTGCAGCGCGATACGCTGGCGCATCTCCTCGTCATTGGCTTGCGCCGTGGCGATATAGCTCCACGGCGCCGGACAGGCGCTCCCCAGCCTCTCGGCATTGGGGGCCGCGCCGCCGCGCCGCCCCCCCCCCCCCCCCCCCCCCGCCGCCCGCCCCCGCGCCGCCCGCCGGCGCGGTGGTGGGCGGCCGGGCAGCGGGGGTGGCTGGCGGCCTCGGCGCCCCGCCGTCCCCCCCCTCCCCCGCCCCCCCCCCCCCCCCCCCCCCCCGCCGGAGAAA